>JAVXSC010000188.1:0-4614 GCA_036643355.1 Myroides sp. | reverse complement strand
GGAATGGGAGAACTAACAGCAACGATTATTTTAGCCGAAACCAATGGTTTTGAACTTATACGAAGTAAGAAACAATTGACCAGCTACGCAGGAATGGATATAAAAGAAAAGCAATCGGGAACATCGGTAAAAGGGAAACCTAGACTATCCAAAAAAGGAAATCGACACATACGGAAGGCAATGCATTTACCATCGTTATCAGCCGTGAAATACAATCCGATACACAAGGATTTATATGCGAGATTAGTGGCAAAACACGGAATCAAAATGAAAGGCTTAGTAGCAGTACAAAGGAAATTATTGGAATTATCTTTTATCCTTTGGAAAAACAAAATCAACTATAACCCTGAATATGAAAAAGAAAAGAGAGCTGTACAAAATGACAAGCCCTCTTTGAAACTAGCATAAAGCTGTTTTGAATCTCAAATATATAAAAAATACATATTTTATTTGGTGGTTAACACAGAATCTGTGGTTTCGTTTTCTGCAGGCGCTTGCAAGGCTTCATAAATATGACTGTTGATTTCCAGAAGCGTTTCGTTCTGGTTCTCTCTGTTTAGTGATTTTACGGAATTTTTAACCCGTCAAATATAATCTTTGTAGATTTTTTCGGTATGCTGATCTTAAAAGGTAAGTTCTTTGAATTTCATCTTAAATTGATTGTATGGTATTGTTGATATATGTCCAGTAGTCCTTCATTGCATTTAGGGTATCCTTACCTTCTTCGGTAATCTGGTAGTACTTCCTCGGGATACCCGATTCCTGTTCTACCCAAGAATGCGATACAAGGTTTTCATTTTTCAGTCTTACCAGCAAAGGGTACAGTGTACCCTCGGCAATAACAATATCTGTAAGCTTTTTAATTTCGTTTATAAGGTCATATCCGTAATAAGTATTTCTACTTAAAACGCTAAGTACAATAAAAGGAAGTGTACCTTTCTTTAATTGTGATATCCATTTGTTTTTATACTCTTCATTCATAAATCAAATGTATAACAAATTACATAGTATAACAATGTATTTTTAAAAATTAATTTAAAATATTTTTTCTGTTGTTTATTCTTTTGAAAGATCGGATTCCTTTAAGTATATCTGAAACGATGTTTCCGCTGAAAAATAATATTTCCCCAAACACGGTTTTATTCCTAAATCATTCCTAAATTTATTTTCACTTTTGTGAAAAATTTTCTACTGCATGAAAATACTTATTATAGAAGACGAACCCGCTTTACTTGAAACGGTAAAACACTTTTTGGAAGGTGAAAAATACATTGTTGAGACAGCAAATAATTATAGATTAGCATTGGAAAGGATAGGAACCTATGATTATGACTGCATTTTATTGGATATTATGTTGCCGGATGGCAGCGGGATAGATCTGCTTAAAGAAGTAAAAGCATTAAGTAAAAAAGATGCGGTTATTATACTTTCTGCAAAAGATTCGGTAGAAGATAAAGTTCTGGGATTAGATCTTGGAGCAGATGATTATCTAGCAAAGCCTTTCAGCCTAATGGAACTGCATTCTCGCATTAAATCGGCTATCCGTCGAAATAATCAGAAAGGAGAAAGCAGTGTTGTTTTTAAAAATGTAGCACTTTTTCCTGACGAACGTAAAGTTTTTGTGGACTCGATAGAGCTTTTGTTAAACCGTAAAGAGTTTGACTTGCTTTATTATTTTATGATCCGCCCCGAAAGAATTCTACAGAAAACTTCATTAGCTGAATCGGTTTGGGGAGATTATATAGATCAGGCAGATAGTTTGGATTTTATCTATTCGCAAATTAAAAACCTTCGTAGAAAACTGAAAGAAAGCCATGCAGAAATTGATTTTCAGGCAGTCTATGGAATTGGATATAAATTAGTATGAGTATTTCGCTAAAAAATTATACGTTAAAATATCTTGCTTTAGCATTACTGGTTATTATAGCTGTATGGGCAGCACTTTTTTATGCTGTTATTCTCGATGAACTTTATGACAATACCGATGACGGACTGAAAGATTTGAAAATTCAGATTATAAGAAAAGCTTATACAGACGAAGCTACTCTGCAAATCAAAGAGTTTGATTTTAACCAGTTCAAGATTACACCTGTAAATTATTCGCAATATAAAGAAGGAAATTTTTTTAGAAACGAACTCTTTTATATGGAATATGATGACGAAATGGAACCTTACAGGATTTTGGAAACATATTTCGTTGATCGCAACGGAAATTATCAGAAGCTTGAAATAAGAACATCAACCGTGGAAGAAGACGATTTTAGGTTGGATCTGTTTTTTGCGCTTATTTTCCTGTATATTTTTTTAGTGGTAAGCATTGTACTTATTAATAACATAGTACTTAAAAAAGTATGGAAACCCTTTTACATTACTTTAGATAATCTTGGAAAGTATGAATTTGGAAAATTGTATAAACCAAAACAAAGCACTACCGAAATACGGGAATTTAAGTTGCTTGATCTGAAAATAGACAAAATGATCGAAAGAAACGAAACTGCTTTTTTACAGCAGAAACAGTTTATAGAAAATGCCTCGCATGAATTGCAGACACCTTTGGCAATTGCCATTAACAAACTGGATCTGCTTATTGAAAAAGAATCTTTTCCCGAAGATAATCTGATAGATCTAAGTGAAACTAAGAACGGGTTGATTCGTTTGGTAAATCTAAACAAATCACTTTTAATGCTTTCCAGAATAGAAAATAACCAGTACACAGATAAAAGTGAAATTGAAATGAATGAGGTGGTAAAGCATGTTTTGGAAGACTTCTCAGACTTGCTGCAGTTTAAAAATATAGATCTTGATTTTTCTGAATCAACACAGTTTAAAACGGTAATTAACCCTGATCTTGCCTACATACTTATTTCAAACCTTATAAGAAACGCTGTAAAATACAATTCAGACGGTGGAAAAATCATCGTTACAGTAGATTCTTATGGTGTAAAAATTAAAAATACGTCTATAGGGAATGAACCTTTGAGCGAGCTGGTTTTCAACCGGTTTTACAAGGCTGTAAACGATAATACTTCAACAGGGCTGGGACTTTCAATAGTTAAAAGTATTGCAGAAAATCATACGGCACTCAATATTTTGTACTCGTTTGAAAATAACTTTCATGTTTTTTCTCTAAAAACCAAGAATTCCTAAATCCTTCCTAATTTGCTGTAGACCTTTGCTGTATAATTTTAAAAGATCAATATCATGAAAAAAGTACAGCTTAAATTTTTGGCAGCCTTTTTCCTTTTAACAGGAATAGGCTCATACGCACAGGAATCAATTATTACGAAAGCCGAACTGCCTAATGTGGCACAGAAATTCGTATTGGAACATTTCTCAAAAAGTACCGTTGATTACATCAAAAAGGATAAAGAAACTTTTTCTACAGATTATAAAATAAAATTTAGCGACGGCAGGGAAATCGAATTCGATTCAGACGGAAATTGGACAGAAGTTGATGGCAACAGAACAGTAATTCCAACCGCATTTATTTCAAAAAACATCCTGAATCATGTTAAACAGAAGTTTCCTAATACCCATATTGTAAAGATTGAAAAAGGGAGTTTCGGAAAACAGGATGTTAAGTTGTCTAACGGATTGGAATTGGAATTTAACGCTCAGGGAGAATTTAAAAGAATAGACGATTAAATGTAAGTGAGTAAAAACAAAAAGCACTTTATTACAAAGTGCTTTTTGTTTTTTTATACGATCCTTGAAAAGGAATAGATCGTAAACTGTCGTTACATTTAAACTTTACCGAATCTTTCTGAATATTTTCATACAGCACATGCGCTTCCTTTTTGGTGAAAATAATCCTTAAATTTCCATCGTTGTTTAAAGGTGCGTTCAACTGATTTCCTTTATCTAAATTGGCGTTTAAGTTTGTTTTACAGTTGGTTAAAGAATCTAACTTATTGTAAAAAGTGAATTCTAAATTATATTTTTCGTTTTTTAAATGTTTGATTTTTAATTTGTTGTATAAATTAATCGTGTCACCAACAGTGTAAGTTCCTTCAATGGTTTGGTGTTTAAATTTGGTTTTCTTATGCAAAATATAGTCATCTGCAAATTCGCCTTTAACTTCTTTTAAATCACTGCCTACACGTAAAATTTTATTGTAATCTTTTATTCTGAAAAACAATTTTTCACGGTCAAAAGTAGCTGTAAAAACACTGTCTTTCAACTTCCATGTTCCAACTTTCGTTGTTGGAAGTTCGTTTTTATCCTGGTAATAAACGGTTCGTGAAATGGTGCTGTCCTTGTAAATTCTAATCGAACTTTCAATACCGGGACAATCGGGACAAGGTATAATTCCTTCAAAAGTATTGCAGAAAATAGTGTCTAAAAGTGGTTGTTCTATCACAACAACTGCCTTATTATCTTTCTTACAGGCTGTAAAAAAAAGCATAATAATTAGCACTTGTAACGTTTTAATAACCCATCTCATAGCTGTTTGTTTTTAATTGAATTTATCATGTAGTTAACAAAAATAGTTCCAATTATTAGCAAATCAAAAAAAAAATAGTCTAAAAAACAGAGGATATATTTTAAAAATGCAAGATTTAGCTTATTTTTGCATAAAGATACACAACACAATGACACAAGGTATTATTATTT
>JAVXSC010000187.1:0-4641 GCA_036643355.1 Myroides sp. | reverse complement strand
CTTCAACATATCGATTTTATCTTTTGATGATTTAGACGATACCGCCAAAATACATTCGTAACCTTTAATAATACTGACCATTGCAATGCTGAAACCGGTGTTGCCCGACGTTGTTTCAACAATAATGCTGCCTGGCTTTAAAATTCCCTTACGTTCTGCTTCTTCTACAATATGTAAAGCAATGCGGTCTTTTGATGAGTGCCCCGGATTAAAAGCTTCCACTTTAGCAAAAAAGTTTCCTTTTAAACCTTGAGATATTTTTTTTAATTTGATAAGCGGTGTATTGCCTACAAAATCTAAAATATTCTCATGCGCCTGGATCTCTTCTTTCATTTTTTTTGTTTTTAGCGATTTTTTACCTCGCTAGTTAACGTGGCAAAAGTACTATTTTTTTATTTAATGTTGAAAATCAAAAGGCATAATGTTAAAACTTTCATTAGTTCAAGGCTTTGCTAGCACTTTCCAAATCCATTAAAAAAAGATCAAAAGTTCTTTATTTGGGAACTTTTTGTATATTTGTATAAGATTTAAGATCAATGGAAAGAATTTTTGCAAAAAGTACACTGCGTGAGTTTTGGGAAAAACATTCAGATACAGAACAATATTTGAAGACATGGTATGATACTGTAAAAAATTCTATATGGAACAATCCAAACAAAGTAAAGCAAACTTACGTGAGTGTAAGTATTCTAAAAAGCAACCGAATTGTATTTAACATTAAGGGAAATAGTTACAGATTGGTTGCTAAATTTAATTTTGAAAAACAATGGGTTTTCATTCGTTTTATTGGAACACATGCAGAGTATGATAAAATTGATGCGAACACCATTTAAATGAAGTAAACTATGAATATAAAACCTATAAAAACAGAAGCAGATTATATAGAAGCATTATCAAAATTAGAAGTTCTTTTTGATGCAAAAGCGGGTACGCCCGAAAGTGACGAGGCAGATATTCTTGCTATATTGATAGATGAATACGAAAAGAGAAATTATCCGATAACAGCTCCCGATCCAATTGAGGCTATCAAGATAAGAATGGAAGAAATGCAATTGAAACAAACAGATTTGATAGATGTTATAGGCGGAAAAAGTAAAGTGTCTGAAATATTGAACAGGAAAAGAAAGCTTACCGTTAAAATGATTCGAAATTTAACTGTAAAACTAAATCTTTCTCCTTCTTTACTGATTGGAGAATATTAATTCTAAAACTTTAAATTAACATAAAAAACCTGTCAAAGTTCAAACTTTAACAGGTTTTTTTTATGAATCGTACTGAATCTACTTCTTAATTCCTTCCAAATCTAACAGAAAGGTAAATTCTTTTGCTACTTCTTTTAATGCTTCAAAACGACCTGATGCACCACCGTGACCGGCATCCATATTGGTATCTAAAAGCAATAAATTTTTGTTTGTACGCATTGCACGTAACTTGGCGATCCATTTTGCAGGTTCCCAATATTGCACTTGCGAATCATGAAAACCTGTCGAAAT
Source organism: Myroides sp. (assembly GCA_036643355.1). Lineage (GTDB taxonomy): Bacteria > Bacteroidota > Bacteroidia > Flavobacteriales > Flavobacteriaceae > Flavobacterium. Next base: position 3,148 of record JAVXSC010000187.1, on the reverse strand, counting down.
ATACAAATTAGGATAATCTTGTGCTTTTACGTTATCATAAGGCGAATAAGATTTCATGTAATCGTAATATTCTTTTTCGTTCGGATTTCCCCACTCATCGTATTCCCCGGTAGTTAACGGAATAGAATCATCTAACATCGTGGTAACCACATCAACAAAGGGAACTTGTGCAATAACGCCATTGTATAATTTAGGCGCATCGTTTAAAACAACACCCATTAACAAACCGCCTGCAGATCCGCCTTCGGCATACAAATGTTGAGGTGATGTGTATTTTTGATCGATCAAAAACTTCGAACAATCGATATAATCGGTAAAGGTGTTTTTCTTTTTAAGTAGTTTTCCGTTTTCATACCATTCTCTGCCCAAATCTTCTCCACCGCGAATATGTGCAATGGCGTAGATAAATCCACGATCTAACAAACTTAAACGAACGGTAGAAAAATAAGGTTCCATTGTTGAACCGTACGATCCATAAGCGTATTGAAGTAGGGGATTTGTTCCATCTTTCTTTAAATCTTTTTTATAAACCAACGAAATTGGAATTTTAGTTCCATCGGTCGCCGTTGCCCAAACACGTTCTTCGGTATAATTTTCTTTGTCGAATGTTCCACCTAAAACTTCCTGTTCTTTTTTAACCGTTTTTTCTTTGGTACGCATGTTAAAATCGATCACCGATGAAGGCGTTGCCATTGACTGATAACCGTATCGAAGAATTTCTGTATCGAAATCTATATTGGTTGTGGGGTAAGCCGTAAAAGTTTCACTTTCAAAAGGCAGATAATACGATTGATCTGGATTTTGCCAAGGCTGAATTTTAATGTGCGATAAGCCGTTGAATCGTTCAGAAACGACTAAATAATCTTTAAAAATATCGATTCCTTCCAACAAAACATCTTCACGATGCGGAATTAAATCCTTCCAGTTTTCTTTAGTTGTAGCCGTTTCGGGCGTAATCATTAACTTAAAATTGGTGGCTTTATCTTTATTGGTAACAATATAAAAGTTATCATTGTAGTGTGAAACCGAATATTCTAATCCGCGTGTACGTTTCTGAAAAATGTTGAATTTTCCGTCTGGGTTCGATGCTTCTAAAATCTGATATTCCGATGTCATGGTACTTTCAGAACCAATAATTAAATATTTACGCGATTTAGATCGATAGATATACGTAGAAAAAGTTTCGTCTTTCTCGTTAAAAATCAATTCGTCTTGCGCCACATCGTTTCCTAAAGTATGCTTAAAAATACGGTCGGCACGAAGCGTTTGTTCATCTTTACGCGAATAAAACAATGATTTGTTATCGGCAGCCCAAGTGCTTCCACCCGTTGTTTTTTCAATTTTTGTTGGAAAAATTTCGCCTGTTTCTAAATTTTTAATCTGAATAGTGAATTCACGACGCGAAACGGTATCAACACCAAAAGCAGCAAACTTGTTATCGTCGCTAATGTTTAAACCGCCCAACTGAAAATAAGCTTGATCTTTTGCCAGTTCGTTACAATCAAACATTATTTCTTCATTAGCATCTAAAGTCCCTTTTTTGCGCGAATAAATAGGGTAGTCTTTGCCCTTTTCAAATCGGGTAATGTACCAGTAACCGTTGTTAAAATAAGGCACCGACGTATCGTCTTCCTTAATACGGCTTTTCATTTCTTCGAATAAATCTTTTTGAAAATCTTTCGTATGCGCCGTAATATCGTTGTAATACTTGTTTTCTTCTTCAATATACGCAATAACCTCTTGGTCTTCGCGCTGGTTTAACCAATAGTAATTATCGGTACGAACATCGCCATGTTTCTCTAAAACGGTAGGATTTATCTTGGCAATTGGCTCTTTTATAGTGTTATTCATTTTATTTTTTGTTGTTGAACATGCAGCTGCTAAAATACTACAAAAAGCCAGCATAAAAGTATTTGTAGGTTTCATAATTATTAGTTAGTGATTTTGGTTGAATTTAATACTTTTGTAAGAAATATTAAAATTAAAGATATGTTTGGAGATTTAATGGGTATGATGGGAAAATTACAGGAAGCCCAAAAAAAGGTAGAAGAAACAAAGCAACGTTTAAATAATGTGTTGATTGACGAACAATCTGCCGACGGATTATTGAAGGTTACTGTTACTGCAAACCGACAAGTTAGAATGATTGATATTAATGATGAGTTATTAAGCGATAAAGAACAGTTAGAAGATTATTTGATTTTAACGTTGAATAAGGCGTTAGATAAAGCCGGAGCAATTAACGAAGCAGAATTGGCTGCTGCTGCAAAAGATGGTATGCCTAATATTCCGGGAATGGATCTATTTAAATAGTATGAAAAAGTTATTTATACTATTTATGGGTGTTGCTGCGATGGTTTCATGCAGCGACAAAAAATCGGGAAACACACAGATTACCGGCGAAATTAAAGGATTAAAACAAGGTACATTGTACATTCAGCAGTTGAAAGACAGTACGCTGATTACCTTAGACAGTATTGTGTTGAAAGGAAAATCGACTTTTGAAACCGGTTTTGATTTGAATGAACCCGAAGTTTTGTATTTAGGATTGAATCGAGGAACGTCACAGTCTATGGATAATCTGATTTTGTTTTTTGCCGAACCGGGAAATTTAAAGATCAACAGTTCATTAGATAATTTTTCGGGTGGAGCAGTGATCGAAGGTTCTAAAAATCAGGATCTGTATGCAAAATACCTAAAAACCAAAACTGTTTTCACCAACAAACAAACCGATTTGGTACGATCTATCATTTTGGCACAACAAAGCCAGCAAACCGCTAAAGCCGATAGTTTAGAAAATGTTTTAAACCGAAGCGCAAGAATGGGTTATTTAAACGCAGTTAATTTTGCTTTGAAAAATGGTAAAAACGAGGTGGCGCCTTACATAACATTAACTGATGTTGCACCAACAAACAGCAAACATTTAGATACTATTTATAAAAACCTGTCGCCAGAAGTTGCAAAAAGTAAATACGGCGTTATTCTTAAAAATTATTTGGAATTGCTTAAGAAGCAGTAACCTTGATTGTATAAAGTATGTTGTATAATGTAAAAATCTGTAATAATCAGTGAAATCTCCTATGTTTGCAAAGTTATAAATTTGAATAAAATAAGATAAAAAAGGATGAGAGTTGACAGTGCATTAAAT
>JAVXSC010000186.1:0-4654 GCA_036643355.1 Myroides sp. | reverse complement strand
TATCTATGGAGGAACGTACGCGTTTTTAAAGAATTTTTTACCACAGTTTGGTGTTCAGATCGATTTTGTAGACATTACCGATTTAAACAAAATACAGGCACTTATAAAACCAAATACCAAAGTTATTTATCTGGAAACGGTAAGTAATCCGCTATTAGAAGTGGCAGATATTCCTGCGATTTCTAAAATTGGAAAAACGAAAGATATAAAGGTGGTGGTAGATAATACGTTTTCGCCTTTAAGTGTTACGCCGGCAAATCTGGGTGCCGATGTAGTTATTCACAGCTTAACCAAATACATCAACGGCAGCAGCGATACGGTTGGTGGAGTTGTTTGTGCAAGCAGCGAATTCATCAACGATCTTAAAAATGTAAACAATGGTGCCTGCATGTTATTGGGTTCTACAATGGATAGTTTTAGATCTGCAAGTATTCTTAAGAATATGAGAACACTTCATTTACGAATGAAACAGCACAGTGAAAACGCCTTGTATCTTGCAGAAGGATTTAATGAAATTGGAATTAAAACGGTTTATCCGGGTTTGAAAAATCATCCGTCACACGAGGTTTTCAAATCAATGTACAACAGCGAATTTGGTTTTGGCGGAATGTTGACGATTGATGTTGGTTCATTAGAAAAAGCCAACGCCGTAATGGAATTAATGCAGGAACGTAACATTGGTTATCTGGCAGTTAGTCTTGGTTTTTACAAAACATTGTTCAGCGCACCGGGAACTTCAACATCATCTGAAATACCTGCCGACGAACAAAAAGAAATGGGCTTGTCAGACGGATTGATCCGTTTCTCTATAGGTTTAGATAACGATATCAAACGAACGTTTGAACAAATGAAAGACTGTTTAAAAGAATTAAACGTTATTTAATTCGTGAGGTAATTAATTTTTTAACAGATGATATTAAAAAACGGAAAGGTAAACTTTTCCGTTTTTTTTTTGTCTATAAAACAATATTTATTTAAAATAAAAAGTGATTGTGTGTATATTGTTGTTAAATTTATAATTTATAATTAAAAAAAATAACCAAATAAAATATACAGTTTGTCACTCCGTAGGAGTCTGACCAATATTTACAGCACAATAATTAACAATAAAGCACATCAACGATAAACCAATTCAACAACTAATCAAAACATATAACTATGAAAAATAAACTACACACAATATCATTTCATGTCGAGCGAAGTCGAGACATCTCAAAAAATATTTTATTCTCTTTCCTCTTTCTTCTTTCCTCTTTCTTCTCCACAGCCCAAAACTATGAATGGAACTGGGCAGTCAGCGGTGGTAGTCCTAATAATAACGAACCATCCATTGGTTTATTTGACTATTCTGAACAGATCTACGACATAAAAACTGACAGCAATGGTAACTACTATTTTATAGCCACAATGAAAGGGTTGAATCTAACCCAGTTAAACGGACAGCCTGTTACCACTTATAATACCTCGTTAGGTGGTAATGATATTTTTATATTTTCTACTACTTGTGACGGTACTATGCGATGGAGTCAGGCAATTGGTGGAGGTGGAACAGGGGATTCAGCTTATAATATAGTGTTAGATAGTAATGATAATGTTTACATAGGTGCCCGTGTGGGGCTTGTAGCTGATCCATTATTCCCTGTACATTTTAGTGCAACCGAAACCTTATCACCCGTACCAAGTAACCCAAACACCGTTGGCGATGGCTGGAAAACGTCGTTTATAGTAAAGTACAACAGTAACGGTATTTTTCAATGGAAAAAAGCCGTTCAAGGTGATGTTAAACAGGATAATTTTGAATCTTATATTCATGATATTGTAATTGACAGCCAAAATAAGCTTCACTTTATTGTTGGTTTTGCAGCCGGTACTCATTTAGACGGTATGGCAACCGTACCATCTACTTTTACAAACTATACTTATCAGTATTATGTGGTAAAGTTTAATACCGTAACCCAGCAATTCGACAATGTTTTGCTTTTGCCCTTAACAGGACGATTGGAACAAGGAGATAGAATAATTTTTGCTTATGATGAAGCACTCAACAGATATTATTTAGCAGGAGTACGTTCTTTAAGTATTAATGGTGTTCTTACACCGCTTAGCTATGATAATAAACCATTTATAGAAAGGTCATTTATAATGGCATTTAATGGTTTTAACAGTACTACGGGTATTGACGGAGTCGAAATATGGCGCCGTGAGATATATTCTGACCAAATTCCAATATTTACTCATACCTCAGAAAATAAAATCAATTCTTTAGTAATAGGAGCTAATTCTGACGTATATGTGGGAGGTACTCTTTTTACATACAACCAAAATCCATTACCTGTAAAAATTTATGATCCTTCTGATACACAGGTTGCTCCTTATACTTTTACACCGGGTATTTATGGTAGAATTCCTGCGATAATAAAGTTTAACAGCGCTAACGGTACGGTACAATGGGCAAAGACACCAACTGCTCATGCGTCAAACTTTACCACACCAGGAACTGGATCTTATGAGAATAAAGGACTTGCTATAAGAGGTAATGAAATAGTTTTTGGTGCTAATAGTGCCTATTTTATTTGGGATAATTTTGTGCAAAATCCTGCTCAATTCACTCAAATAAGCCCTGCTTTAATGCGTTTTAATACGCAAACTGGTAACACCTTGGGTATGCACATCATAGAGTCACCTAAAGATTATACTGGTTTTACTACCGCCGTAACTGTTGATAACGACGGGAATTATATAACAGGAGGTGCTTTTCATGCCGTTTTGTTTACAAATAATGTTAATGTTAATCAGTTGGTTTCCAGTGGTGGTGCAGATTTTTTTGTAGCCAAACTGGCAGCAAGTACCTGCGGCACGGCAGTAAGCACTGATAAGTTTAACAAGTTAAACGTAAACGTGTACCCCAACCCAACCCACGATATAGTAAACATAGAAACACAGGAAACACTACATAATTACGAAGTGTACAACGTACTGGGGCAGCAAATACAAAAAGGCATGTTTAACGGCAATAACCAGATAAACCTGCACGGTGCAACAGCAGGCACTTATTTTATAAAAGTTACCACTATCCAAGGCAGCACAGCAACAGTGAAAGTAATTAAAAAGTAAGTATATTGCTTTAAGCAGTAAGCTATAAACAACTCCAACAGTGTTTTAAACACTGTTGGTTTTTTTTATTTCTATTGTTTTTATTAAAAATCTTTTATAATCTGTGCATCCTTGGTAAAATAAAATTGGTCAAACTCCATTTCTGCTTATACTCTCTAGTTTTATAGCAAATTAACAAATCAACTATTAAACAGCTTTACCTATCAAATTATTAAATACCATATAATTATTAATAATAAACTTACAAAATACTTTCTTTTACAATTAATTATAAATATTTTTGTTAGGAAAAGAAAAAAAAATTGAGTTTGAAAAAGAAGATTTGGAAAGTAGTTAAATATCTTTTAATTACTATAGCCTCTTTATTGGTAATCATTCTGGCAGCAATATATTCGTTGCAGTTTCCTGCTGTGCAAAATTTTGTGAAAGACAAGCTGGTTACCTATCTCGAAGACAAGATCAAGACTAAAGTCGCTCTAGACCGAATCTATGTGCATTTTCCCAATAAAATCGAAATAGAAAACCTTTTTCTGCAAGGTCAGGATGTAGATACGCTGCTGTATGTGCACCACCTGAACATCGGCTTGAATCTTCCTAAACTATTAGATAATACTGCGGAATTTACATCGGTAGAGCTAGACGGACTGAATGCAAACGTGATTAAGCGTGCCGACAGTACCTTTAACTTCAATTATATTATTGATGCTTTTGCAACGAAGGAAGAAGATACCGAAAGCAAACCTTTTTTGATTGATCTTGATAAAATAAGCCTGCAAAATCTGAATGTTTCGTATAAAGATGTAAACAGCAAAAACGATATTGCCTTAAAGCTGACCGATTTAAAAACCATCGTGAAGACTTTTGATCTGGAAACAAATAATTATGCGGTTGATTACATTGATGCCAAAGGATTAAAACTGACTTTTAACCAGGGAATGTTACAGGAAGTTGCAGAAAACGTGGAAGAAACAGTCGATTCGCTTTCGCAGAGCAATCCTTTGAAAATTGGCATTAACAGTTTAAACCTTCAGGATTTTGACGTGCTGTACGATGATGAAAATTCGGCAACCCGGGCTAAAATTGTTTTTAAGGAATTGAGTTCTAAAATTGGTAAGGTCGATCTTCCAAATTCCGACTTCAACATAAAATCATTAAAATTCAAAGATGCTTTTGTCGATGTATTGTTAACACCCGATTCAAAAGCTTCGCAGGCAGTAAATGCCGAAACGGCTAAAGATTCGGTTACCCCAGCTTCAAATCCTTTAAAAATGCTGTTACAGTCGGCAGATTTAGACAACGTAAACGTTGTGTACAACAACGGTAAAGGCGAAAATAAAACCAAGAGTTTTAATGCAGACCACCTTAATATTCAGAAATTAAGCGGTAAGCTTTCAAACGTGCAACTGATGGGGACCAATGTTTCGGGCGAGTTGAAAGATGTTGCCTTTAACGAAAACAGTGGTTTTGTGCTGGAAGAATTATCAACAAAATTCAAATATGCCGAAACCGAAACCTTTCTGGAGGATCTAACCCTGAAAAC
>JAVXSC010000185.1:0-4702 GCA_036643355.1 Myroides sp. | reverse complement strand
CCGCGATAACTGAAATCGAAATGTGATTTTGCTAGTTCATAAGTTGTTGATCCAACATTGATTTTTCCATTTTCACTTCTGGCTTTCATTCGGGCAGCAGTGTTTACAGCATCGCCCCAAATATCATAAGCAAACTTTTTAATACCAACAATTCCGGCAACTACTTCTCCCGAATTAATTCCGATTTTAATTTCAAAATAAGGCTTGTCTGCTTTTCTTCTTTCTTCTTGATAGGCTGTGATAAAATCGCACATTTCTAACGCCACTTCGATCATTTTTTTTGCGTGATTGTCATTTACCAACGGAAGTCCGCTTACTGCCATATACGAATAACTGATTGTTTTAATTTTTTCGATCTGATGTTTGGTTGTAATATTGTCAAAAGCCTTGAAACAATGGTTCAGTTCATCTAACAATTCCTGTGAATTTAATCGTTGCGAAACCGAATCTAGATTGGTGAAATCAGAAAATAAAATGGAAACGCTACTGAATTGTTTTACTTTACTTTCTCCACTTTCTTTTAATTCGTCGGCAATATCTTTTGGAAGAATATTCAACAGTAAATCTTCCGATTTTTGTTTTTCAGAAAGTAGTTCTATTTGTTGTTTTTCAATTTGTTGTTTCTGGATTTCAATTTCTTTTGTACGCTCTTTTACTTCGGTTTCCAAGAAATTCATCTTGTTTTCTAACAATCCTTTTCGTTCTTTTTCCTGATTTAAAGCTTGTTCAGACAGATTGTTTACTTGTTTTAACTGTACTTGTAATTTTCTGCTTACCGATGCAAAATTAGATGCTAAAAATGCAGACATAGCAAAAGGTGTGCTGAAAAAAGAAAATATCATAAGAATAATAATTATAGAAATTGTAACCGTGTTTAGCTTTTGCATACCGAACATTATTCCAACAAAAACTCCTAAAATTAATGCAAAAGAAAAACTGCAAACAAGACCAATTGCTATAATCTTTGCTCCGGTTTTTTTATTGATAGCTGCAATTACAACAATAATTATTGCTTCTAACATCGTTGTTGATGTTATAATGGAACATAAAAACATGAAGTTCTTTGAAACTGTAAAAGTTAAAATCAGCGAAACAGCTGCTAAAGTTAAAAGCACATAAAAGAATATTTTATTTTTATTGAAAAGGAAATTTACTGTTGCACTTATGGCTAAACCACCAATTAATGAAAATATTATAGATGATGGAGATGCCATATCTGTAAACTGTACACCGTCTATACCCGACTTAAATACCGTAGCGTAACCAAGCAAAATGCTCAATCCCGAGCAAAAGTTGAAAATACCGAATAACAGATTGGCTATGAATTTTCGGTAGAAACCAAACAGTATAAAATGAATAACGCCTAAGGTAAGAAACATCATACCTACAGCTGTCATTGCTAACCATAAGTAGTGGTTTACTTCTGTTTTTTCGACATATTTTTCGGTGGTTACCAAAGATAATTTAAAACCGTTGCTACTAAATACCGATTGGTTTTCGCTGTAGAGAGAATCTTTGTAATGAACCGCGAATACATGTTCACCTGGAGTCTTGAATGCAATAACAACCGGATGGTTTTTCTCGTTATCGGGATTTGAAATCATTTCAGCTTTCCCAAAAATACCTTTATATTCGCCATCAATATAAACTGTAGCGTCTGCTTTTGAATTAAAAATAAGCGATATGGGTACATTTACTAAAGAGGAATCTATCTGTATTTTCTGTCTGAACCACATTTCACCTTTGTACGCCGGATCTTTCATATTAAAAAACACAGCACTCTGTGGTTGCCAGTTTTCATCATTAAGATCAGCATCTTTCCAAGATAAGTTATTGCCAATTTTAGATTTCCAATCTCTTTTAAGATTAATTTCTTTTTCAAGATCTTGTAATGAATAGATCTTTTTTACCTGAATACTGTCTTGCGAAAAACAAATATTCACAGCAAGCAACATTAGAAACAGTAGTATTTTTTTCACTTTATGTTTATGAGTTTAAGTATAAAAACCGAATTGTTAAAGAAAGTATAAAAATAAGTAAAGAACGTGCAACTTTATCGTTTTGAGTAGAAAATATATACTTGAATTTATGATTGAAGTATTTGTTGATATGATTTTGGAGATAAAAAAAGATCTTTAATTTTTAGATAAAAAAAACTCCGATTGAATTTCAATCGGAGTTTTTTGTTTTAGTATTATAAAAACTACTTTTTAGCAGTTTCTGGTTTTAATACCGCAATAACACGGTTTTTAGTCAGATACTTTTTAGCTACTTCCTGAACATCTTTCAAGGTTAAAGCTTTTAAGTTCTTTTCAAAATCTAATGCTTTTTCAGGGCTTTCTTGTGTTGTAAAAGCTTCTGTTAAAACACCTAACCAGTAATTGTTTTCTTTTAAAGATTTGGTGTAATCTGTCATTTCACCTTCTTTAAATTTATCTAAATCTTTCGCTTCTGGTCCGTTTTGCTGAATTTTCTCAACTTCTTTTAAAGTTAATTCAATTAATTTATCAGCATCTTTTGGATTTGTAGGATACGAAATAGAGAAGTTGTACGATCCGTAAGGTAATTTACTTAAGCTACCTTGAGCACCGGCACCATAAACACCACCTTCTTTTTCACGTAATTCTTCAATTAACTTAATAGTTAAAATCTCACCTAAAGCCTGCATTGCAAGATTTTCTTTTGCAGAATACGTTGTTTCGCCAGTGTATGAAATTCTAACGGTAGCTTTATCATCGTTTCCTTTGAAAACCTCTTTTTGATGAACACCATCTTTACCACGGAAACCGGTATCTTTAAAAGTTTCTTTACGGTTTAAAGCTGGTAGCGAAGCTAAATATTTTTCAGAAAACGTTTTCATTTGCTCGTCTGTAACATTTCCTACAAAGAAAAATTCAAAATCGCTTGCATCGGCAAAACGCTCTTTAAATAATTCGTATGCTTTTTTGTAATCTGTGTTATCCCAGTCTTTTTCAGTAGGAATTGGTGATGAATAACGCGCATTGTGTCCGTACATGAAATTTGAAACTTCAATTTGGAAAAATACTTCTGGCATTGCCATAATGTTTGCCATGTAAGATTTTGTTTTGTTCTTTTCAGACTCAAACGCTTTTTCATCGAAATTTAAATCAGTAAAATAAGCATGAACCGATTGGAACAAGAATTCTAAATCTTTAGGTGTTGCATTACCAGAGAAACCTTCGGTTATACCACCAACATAAGGCGAAACACGGTATAATTTACCTGTATTGAATTTGGTTAATGCATTTTGATCCATACCTGCAATACCTGCTTGCGGTACAGCGCTTGATGCATGTTGCGTTTTCTTGAAAGTATCGTTGTCTAATAAGTTAGTACCACCAAAACTTCTTGCACCAAATAAAATTTCATCGTTTTTAAAGTCGGTTTTTTTGTAAGTTACTTTAGCACCGTTTGATAACGTTAAGGTTGTTGTACCTAACTTATCGTTTTTGGTTGTATTAGTTACTTTACCTGCTTTAATTTCGTTACGAATTAATGATTCTGCAACAACAGCATCTTGGTAAGGAGTGATTTCAACCTTTGATACATCTAAAGCTGCTAAAACATCTTTTTCGGTAGGTGTTTTTAAACCTTCTTTTTCTGGTCCTGTTAAAATAATTACACGGTTTTCGTCTTTAATGTACGATTGAATTACGTTGTTAACATCTTTTAATGTAATTGTAGGTAGTAATTCTTTTGCTAATTTGTATTCGTAATCTATTGACGGCATTGCCTCACCTTCTAAAAAGTGACTTTGGTAAATACCTAAATATTTAGACGAGTTATTTTTATCACGATCGTTAAATGCTTTTTCGTAATAAGCTAATGTTTCAGTTTTCGCACGATCTAATTCCGATTGTGTAAATCCGAATTTTCTAGCACGCTCGTTTTCAATTGCCAATACTTTTAATGCTTCTAACTGCTTGTCTTCTGCAGTCATTGCCATTGATTGGAACGCTTCTTTGCCACGACCTAACATTCCGCCATGATAACTGTAACCATAAACAAAAGGTGGAGTAGGGCTGTTGGTGTATTCTTCTAAACGTGAATTTATCATGCTAGAGAATAAATTTTCAACAAAATCGGTTTTATAGTCACCAACTGTTGTAGATGGTTTTGGCGTTCCTTGATCTTTATAGAAAATTTGTACATTAGAAGATGTTGCTTCTTTGTCGGTATTGATCGATACAAAAGTTTCTTTGTGGTTAGGAATTTCAAATTCTTTACGCTCTTTTTGATTTGTAGGATTTTTATATTTTCCGAAATGGCTTTTAACTTTAGCTTCCATTTCATCAACATTAATATCGCCCACAACAATGATTGCCATTAAGTTTGGGCGGTACCAATCTTTATAAAACTGACGAATTTCTTCTGGCTTGAATGTTTCTAAATTCTCTTTAGTACCAATAGGTAAACGTTTTGCGTATAAAGAATTGTGAAGCATTTTTGGTAAATAATTCTTCATCATACGTTCGCCCGAACCTAATCGTGTGCGGTATTCTTCAATAACAACTCCACGTTCGTCATCGATATCTTTTGTTTCTAAATTAGCGTTGAAAGCCCAATCTTCTAAAATTTGGAAACCTTTATCTAATTTTACAGGATCATCAGACGGAATTGGTAAGAAATAAACCGTTTCGTCAAAACTTGTGTAAGCATTTAAATGTTGACCAAATTTTAC
>JAVXSC010000184.1:0-4734 GCA_036643355.1 Myroides sp. | reverse complement strand
GGCTAAAGAAATTCATTGGTATTAATAGCATAAAGAAAAAAGAGGTTGCGGTAAAAACCAGCAACCTCTTTTATTAACCAAAAAAAACACTTATGAAGCCACAAATTTAGAACCTCTTGTCTTTAAAAAACTTAATGTAGATTAATAAATTGCTTTTTTTGATCAAATTCAGGGAAATTTTATCCATAACCAGAATAAATAGCAACTAATTTCAAAATAATTTTCTGCTAATAAAACACATTAATTGGCATAAATTTTGCAAGATATATTTCCGAGAATAAACCGTAATCTTTATAGTACATAAGGATTTTCTTGTTAATAATATTAGGTGTTGACTTAAAAAAATGAGTGCGGTTATCGTAATTCAAGCGGGTGTAAAAACCCGCTTTTATTTTGGGTTCGGCTTTTATCGGTATTTATGTTGTACCTTCACAAAAATAACAATACCATGAAGTTAGATTATATGTTGCAGGTTACAAAAGTAGATAGTGGTGCTGATACCATTTTACGATTGAAGGAGGTAGGTGTTAATTGCGAAGTTTTTTTTAATAAACTACAGCAGGTAAAATTCAATTTAAACACCAATATTTTTATTGAATTTATTAATAAAGCAGGAGTAGATAATTTTTTCGACATTAACGGAGTGCTAAGAAAAGGATCCCAAATTAATGAATATAGAATTAAAATAGATTATTCGTACCTTTTAGAATCATCAAAAACCAAGTTAGACGGTTGTTTGCTTTTCTAAAATTAAGTTACTTTCATAAAATAGCTTATATATCAAATATTTTTTATATCTTTGTAACGAATTTATTAACAGGCTTTTGTATCTGCCTCTTCTGAAACAGTCTAAAACATCCTTTTTTCTCTCTCAGTTTTGCTTTTTTCAGTTGCCACATTTTAATTTTAAGAACATTTAGTTGGCAAATCTGAATTTAAAAACATCTTAATTTTTACCGATTTAGTATTTTTAATTCACAAACAGTATCAATAAATCATTCTGGCTTTTAGAAAGATCTAAAAAATAATGAAAATTGATTTAACTAAGTTGGTGATCATTTTAATGGATTGTAAATAAAGCAAAGAAGGAATATTAACTGCTTTAAAAAGTAGCGTTTTAGGTAAACTGATTATTGGTTTGTAAAGTGCTTCTCTTAAAAAAGTACCCTCAGTAATGCGTTAGCAATTAAATTGCGACTTGTTATTGGGAAATTACAAATACCGGTATTCCGGTAAAAAGCATGAATTTTAAAGATTTAAATATCATACCGCCTATTATGAAGGCTGTAGACCAAGCCGGTTATACTAAGGCTACCGATATACAATACCAGACAATTCCCCATATATTAAATGGCAGCGACGTTATTGGTTGCGCACAAACAGGAACAGGTAAAACAGCATCATTTGCTATACCGGTACTGCAATTGTTAGATAAAAACCCGGCGGTAAAAAAAGGTATCCGTACCTTAATATTAACGCCAACAAGAGAATTGGCTATACAGATAAGCGAAAATTTTAAAACCTACGGAACATTCCTTCAGTTGAAACATTTAGCTATATTTGGTGGTGTACCGCAAGGCAAGCAAGTAGCTGCATTAGACAGAGGTGTAGATATATTGATTGCGACACCAGGAAGACTTTTAGACCTTATAGCACAAGGTTGCATAAAGCTTTCGCAGATTGAAATATTGGTGCTTGATGAAGCAGACCGTATGTTGGATATGGGTTTTGTGAACGATGTAAAGAAGATTCTTACAAAAGTTCCTGCAAAAAGACAAACCCTGTTTTTTTCGGCAACAATGCCAGATGAAATCCGCAAGTTTGCACAATCAATCTTAAACAAGCCTAAAGAAATAAACGTAACACCGGTATCATCTACTGCAGAAACAGTAAAACAGTCGGTTTATTTTGTTGAAAAAGCAGAGAAGCTTGATTTACTGATTCATATTTTAGAAGATCAAACAATAAATCGTTCGCTTGTTTTTGCACGAACAAAACACGGAGCAGACAAATTGGCTAAAAAGCTAATAAAATCGGGTATTCATGCAGCTGCAATACACGGGAACAAATCGCAAAACGCCAGACAAAAAGCGTTGGAAGATTTTAAAAGTTCTAAAATTCGCGTGTTAATTGCTACCGATATTGCTGCAAGAGGTATCGATATTGACGAATTACCACACGTAATTAATTACGAATTGCCAAATGTGCCCGAAACATACGTGCACAGGATTGGTAGAACCGGGCGCGCAGGTTACGAAGGCGTTGCAATTTCGTTCTGTGATACAGAAGAGAAAAAAGATTTAAAAAACATTCAAAAACTAATAGGCTTTAACATGCCTGTAGTTTCGCAAAATATCTAATTCATTAAATTAAACAATAAATTATGGCAGATTCTTTTTCTAAAAAAGAAAATAATAAGAAAAAAACTAAAAAACTACAAGACAAACAGTTAAGAAGAGAAGATCGTAAAGATAACAACAACAAAGGAAAAACTCTTGACGATATGATTGTTTATGTGGATGTAAACGGACATTTTACCGAAGTGCCGCCACATCTTCAAAACAGAGATGCAGATTTAGCAAAAGCTAAAAAAGCACAAGAATCGGCAGCTATTGATCCAGATGCAGATTATACCGGAATTGTAACCTATTTAAGCGAAAAAGGTTATGGTTTTATTACAGAAGACAAAACAGGCGAAAATATATTTTTCCACTTAGGACAGGTGAGCATAAATGTAGATAAACACAACAAAGTGACCTACAAAAAAGAAATGACGCCTAAAGGATATAGAGCTATAGATATTAGAAAATAACAGAATAATTAATTTAAATAAAAAAGAGATGCACGAAGGCACAGTAAAATTTTTCAATGAAACTAAAGGTTTTGGTTTTATTTCACAATCAAACGGTAATGAAGACGTTTTTGTACACAATTCAGGTTTATTAGACAATGTACGTGAGAACGACGAAGTAGTATTCGATATCGAGCGCGGACAAAAAGGTTTAATGGCAGTAAACGTTAAAAGAAAATAATAACAAAACTGTTTTATTAAAATTTAAATGGGGTATATAAGCAATTATATACCCCATTTTTTATGGTTTTATTTTAAGATCAAACCTAAAATTTATACACAAACGCATTAACGTTCATACCTGCACCTACCGAAGCAAACAGTACAACATCGCCTTTATTAATGTTATGTTCTGGCAATTCGTTGTTTAAAATCATGGTTAGCAGTGTTGGTATGGTAGCCACGCTGCTGTTTCCTAATTTATGAATAACCATTGGCATAATGTTTTCTGGTACCGAAATATCGTAAAGCTGATAAAAACGGTTAACGATTGCTTCATCCATTTTTTCGTTTGCCTGATGAATGATGATCTTTTTTAATTGATCGATAGAATATCCGCTGTCATCAAAACATTTTTTCATGGCATTTGGAACATTCAAAAGCGCAAATTCATAGATCTTTCTGCCGTTCATTTTAATAAACTTGGTATCGGGACAGCTTTGGTTGTTGTATGATTTTCCAAAATACAGATAATCTTTTTCTTTCATGGTGAAAGATGCCGAAAGGTGTGATTTTATACCCGAATCGTCTGTGCTGATTTCTAAAATCGCTGCACCTGCACCATCGGCATAAATCATACTGTCTCTGTCATGAATATCGGTAACACGCGAAAGCGTTTCTGCACCAATAACCAGACAGCGTTTTGCAATACCGGCTTTCATAAAGGCATTTGCCTGCACTACGGCTTCAATCCAACCGGGACAACCGAATAAAACATCGTACGCAACGCAAAAGTTGTTCTTTATTTGTAAAAGATGTTTTACGCGCGATGCCAAACTAGGAACCATATCAGACTGAATCGTTTCAAAACGAACATCGCCAAAATTATGGGCAAATATAACATAGTCTAAAGTTTCCGGATCAATACCCGAATTTTCAATAGCTGCCTGCGCTGCAATTAATCCTAAATCAGATGTAACCTGGTTTGTTTGTGCATAACGTCGTTCTTCAATACCGGTAATCTCTTTTAATTTATCGGCAATGGTTGCGTTGTCTTGTAGTAATGTTTTTCCACTTTCATCTAAGAACAGATGGTTGTCGAAAAATAAATTTGTAATAGTTTGCGTAGGAATATAGTTTCCAACACCAATAATTTTGCTTGTCATCTAAATTTTCAATTTCTGCAATAAACTTTTATAAATTTAAAAGATTTATGTAAATATAACTATAAAAAAGTAGATTTTAGTATGTTGGCGGCAATTTATAACCGCAGAGCCATGAGCAGTTTCAAATATAAGCGTAAATTTACCTTTGTAAGAAATTGAAAATGTATCCGTACCACAATAAAATAAAGCAGCGAATTAACAATGGCGAATTAACCAGTTTTGAATTTGTAGAGAAATATAAAAACATAAGCCCGTGTTTGCTGTTGTATTTTAGTACCGAACCTTTTGTAAAACCTGTTAGGGAACATCGGTTTGAAGAATATCGTTTGCTTTTAAATGTCGATCAAAGCCACGAATAATGCGGTGTACCATATTAAAGCAATGTTGCTTTTTATACATTTCTTAACAATTCATTCACATGGTTATGGTTTTACTTAACAGTTCAATAAACTTTCGCTAACGTTCTAATTTTGTTCTATAAGTAGTTTTGTGCAAATAATTTTTTGAAGCCCAAAACTATAAAAATGAAAAATTTTTACATTTTAGCCGCATCTTTAG
>JAVXSC010000183.1:0-4745 GCA_036643355.1 Myroides sp. | reverse complement strand
TCCGTGAGTAATATTTCCAGAAAAATATTCATTTCCTAAATAATAATGAAATGAAAAATTGGTTAGTAAATTTTTTCCTAATTTTTTGTAAGGAAGTTCTATACTAACAGCTACTTCTTTTGTAGGATCACTTTTATAATGTCCGAAACCAAGATCTAAAATATATCCATTTTGAGTAAGCATTATTCCACGTCCCATTGCTTCCATTTGAATTGGTTCTCCATTAATATTCATTTCAATATAGGTAGGATAACAGATTTGGTTAACTTCTTCTTGCTTTTTATCATCATCAGAACATCCATAAAAGAATAGTGGCGCAACTGCTAAAAAAAGAATTTTTAATTTGTTTCTCATTGTAAATGTTTTTATAAATATAATAAATAATGAGAAATAAAAAAATTACACATTTATAACCCTTGCGGTTGTTGATTTGTTTTTAAATTCATCAAAATAAAAATCAATTTGTCCAACGCGAACGCCGTAACAGCCAACCTGATTTACAATTACTTCTTTTTGTTCGGTGTTAAGAACAATGGTTGGTTTTTCAAGAAAAGTATGTGTGTGTCCGCCAATAATCAAATCGATGTTTTTTGTTTTTTGGGCTAAATCCAAATCTGAAATCATTTGTGAATTACTACCGAATTTATATCCTAAATGCGACAAACAAATGATTAAATCGCACTTTAAATCCTCTTTTAAAATTCGAGTAACATCTTGCGCAATCTCAATTGGATTATTCCAAACCGTTTCGCCATATTCACTTTTGTTAACCAAACCTTCTAGCTTTATTCCTAGACCAAATACACCAATTTTAATTCCATCCTTAATAAAAACTTTGTAGGGCTTGGTTAAACCATCCATTAAAGTATTTTTAAAATCGTAATTGGCATTTATAATATCGAAATTTGCTTTGTGAATTTGCTCTGCCAAGCTGTTAATACCGTTGTCAAACTCATGATTTCCTAAAGTTCCGGCATCGTACTGCAACATATTCATGACTTTAATTTCCAATTCGCCACCGTAATAATTAAAGTAAGGTGTGCCTTGAAACATATCTCCGGCATCCAGAATCAAGGTATTCGGATTTTCGTTTTTTACTTGATTGAAAATAGTAGCACGTTTTGCAGCACCACCCTGATTTGGAAATTTGGCATCGGTTTGCGGAAAAGTATCCAAATGACTGTGCGTATCGTTGGTATGTAAAATGGTTATTCGCTTGGTTTTTGCCGATGAAAAACTGCTTAAACCAAAGCCTGTTAATGTTATTGCAGTGGCTGCCGATGTTTGTATGATAAAATCGCGACGTTTCATTATTCGAAAATTATTCTTAGTTTAACAGAAGGATTCAATGTGTCAATTTTAGTGAAATAGGCAATGAACATGTTGCGTAATTTATAATCTAACGAATAATTTTCGGTCGATTTTAGAAGAAAATCCATTTTATCGCCACCTTTTGCTAAATAATCGTTCGTAATTACATAATACGTTGAGTTTTTATCGATCGATTGATTGTTGATCTTTATATCCTTAACCAACTGGTTTTTATCAACAAAAATTTCAATACCACTTAACGGATGTGCCACTTTATTCGATATAATAAAATTTGCCAATTCGTAAACAGTTTCGCCTTTTAAACCTAAAACAATCGCGTTGTTTTCAAACGGCATAATGTCGTAAGCAGTTCGGGTGGTAATATCTCCTTTGGCAATAGTTGCTCTAATTCCGCCATAATTCAACAGACAAAAATCAATTTTTTTATTGGTTCGCTGTTCAAAAACAGGAGCTGCGATTTCAAAAATAGCATCGGCATAAAAATTAGTCATCGGGTTTTGCCAGCGTTCAGCAGCCTTGTCCAAATCTTGCGGATTATAAGCTAAAACTTTCGATAAATCGTTGGTAATATGGTCGCGGTAAGGCTTTAAAAAAACATCAATATCATTATTGGTTTCAACAGTATTTGCAACTTCAATATATGATGTGTTAATTTTTGTATTAGTATATTTTTTAGGTGCACAATTGGTGACTAAAAGTGATGCAACGCTAACAATAATCAGGTAAAAATATTGTTTGTGCAAGTTTTTATATTCCATATTTTTTTTAATGAAAATGGTTAACTTTGTTACAAACAAAATTACAACGAATAATTTGTATCTTATTAAGAGAAGATTATTTTTAACTTACTAATTTATTAAAATGAAATCATTTATAGGTACCGGTGTGGCGTTGATTACACCTTTTAAAAAAGATTTGTCGGTTGATGTTGAAGCTTTAAAAAGCATTGTAAAATATAATATTGATGGCGGTGTAGAATACTTGGTTGTTTTAGGAACCACTGCAGAAACGGCTACTTTGACTAAAGAAGAACAAGCTTTGGTAAAGAAGACGATTATCGATGCCAATAACGGCAAATTGCCTTTGGTTTTAGGTGTTGGTGGAAATAATACTGTAGAAGTTGTTAGCCAGTTGAATGCGGATAATTTAAAGGGTTTCGATGCTATTTTATCGGTTTCGCCTTACTACAACAAACCAACGCAAGAAGGAATTTATCAGCATTTTAAAATGATTGCCGAAAATTCGCCTTTACCTATAATAATCTACAACGTTCCAGGGCGTACAGCAAGTAATATGTTGCCAAGTACCGTGGTTCGTTTAGCTACCGATTTTAAAAATATCATTGGTATTAAAGAAGCGGCGGGAGATATGGTTCAAGCAATGGAATTAATTCGCAGCACACCAAACGAATTTTTAGTGATTTCGGGCGATGATATTATTACTTTGCCAATGGTTTTAGCCGGTGGAGCAGGAGTGATTTCGGTTATAGGAGAAACGTTTCCGAAAGAATTTTCAGAAATGGTTCGTTTGGGATTAAAGAGAGATGTTGATGCAGCTTATAAAATCCATTACAAATTAACCGATGCCATTAATATGATTTTCGAACAAGGAAATCCTGGTGGTGTAAAAGAAGTTTTTAAACATTTAGGTTTGTGCGAAAATTATGTAAGACTGCCTTTGGTAAATGTTAATGATGATTTATCGAATCGTTTGGCTAATTTTGTTAAGAAATTCTAACCATAAAAAGAAAATAAACTATGTTATCACAAGATTTGCAAACAGCTTTAAACAAGCAGGTAAAAATAGAAGGCGATTCTTCACAAATTTATTTAGCAATGGCATCTTGGGCAGAAAATCAAGGGTTCGAAGGTATCGCAACCTTTATGTACGCTCAGTCTGACGAAGAACGTATGCACATGCTAAAACTAATAAAATACATCAATCAACGTGGTGGTGAAGCGTTAATTCCTAATGTAGAGCAACCGCAGTTAGATCATTCATCATTTAAAACATTGTTTAATCAGTTGTTTGAACACGAAGTTTTTGTATCACAAAGCATTAACGATTTGGTACATATTTCTTTACAGGAACGCGATTATGCTACGCATAATTTCTTACAATGGTATGTTGCAGAACAGATTGAAGAAGAATCAACCGCGCGTACTATTTTAGACAAGATTAATTTAATTGGCGATGATAAAGGTGGTTTGTATTTATTTGATAATGATATAAAAAACTATCCGCAGCAGCAAACCAATCAAAACATATAATAATTTAACGAATCATTAAGTTTAATTGTCAGGAAAGATGTCTTATTTTATGGCATCTTTTTTTGTTTAAAAAGATATTGTTCTGTAACAAGATAAATACTAACTTTGCGTTTGCTATTAAGTACATAGCTTTTGTATAAACAACAACAATTTATGAAACAAATTTCGTATATTCTTTTAACCGCATTACTGTTTGCAAGCTGCTCGCCACTTCAAAAAGCCTTAAAGGTAGATGACAGTGCCTATAAAAACGAAGTAGCCGACCAATTATACGAAAAAGGAAAATACAAACAAGCCATTCGTTTATACGAACAGGTAGAGAAAAAAGAAGGTTGGGCAGCCAATTACCAGTCAATGTATTACAAGTACAGCAAATCGTATTACAATGCAAGAAAATGGGAAGCGGCAAAACCAATGTTTCAAAAGTTTAACCTGCTTTATCTAACAAGCGTAAATCGCGAAGAAACCATGTATTTAGAAGCTATGTCGGCTTATGAAATGTCTGAAGTTTTTACGTTAGATCAACATGTTACTTATGAAGGAATTCAAAAGTTCGATACTTTTTTAGCAGCTTATCCGGAATCTCAATATAAAGAAGACGCTACTACAAAAAAACGCGAGCTTACCGAAAAAATTGAGCGTAAAGCATACGAATCTGCAAGATTGTTCAATAAAATCGGAGAATATACAAGAGATTACAACGCTGCAATTGTAGCTTTAGATAACTTTTTGTTAGATTATCCGGGAACAGTTTATAAAACCGAAGCATTGTTTTATAAGTTCGATTCTGCTTACAAACTGGCATTAAACAGTGTGTATTCTAAAATGGAAGAACGTTTAAAGAATGCCGTAAGTTTGCACGAAGATTTGATTGCTTACGATGCAAACACAAAATACAAAGACGAAGCAGACAGAATGCTTGAAAGATTAAATAAAGAATTACAACAATTTTCAACAAAATAAGAAAATGGATTTAAAGAAAACCCACGCTGCGGTAAACACAATTACCTACAACAAAGCCGAAATTGAAAAACCAACAGGTAATATTTACGAAGCTATTACAATTATTGCAAAAAGAGCCAACCAAATTAACAGTGAAATTAAAAAAGAACTGATTGATAAGTTAGACGAATTTGCAACTTA
>JAVXSC010000182.1:0-4758 GCA_036643355.1 Myroides sp. | reverse complement strand
AATTTTGGTTAAAGGATATTTTTCTCCTAATTCACCTTCTCCAGTACAGTCAACGGCTGCATACATCTTATTAGAAAAGTCAAAACTTATTGATCTCTCAAGCAAATATTCCGTTCCTTTATATTGAATACCAAATGCCAAACTATCTTTTATTGACAATTTATCATTAAAAACTTTTAACTCAATACCAGAGTAATCATAATATGTAGGATCAGGGCAATTACAACTTAAGAATGCCGCTAAATTTAATGTAAAGAACAAGGTTAATATTATTTTTTTCATAAGAATCTTTAATTTTTGGTTATTTATGTAAAAATAAAAAAAGCTACCTAATAATTTAGATAGCTTTAATGCTTTTTTGTTGAATGATTATTTTTTTGCTAAAAATTCATCAACTAACTCAGGAGCCATAACTGACTCAACGAATGTGTAAGCACCTGTTTTTGGAGACTTAACCATTTTAATTGCTTTGGTTAATTTTTTTGAACTCCCTTGTAATGTTGCTACGGTTTTCTTTGCCATGACTAACTAAATTATTTAATTTCTTTATGAACTGTTACTTTCTTTAAGATAGGATTGAATTTTTTGATTTCCATTCTATCTGGAGTATTTTTCTTGTTTTTTGTAGTAATATAACGTGATGTACCTGGTAATCCAGTTGCTTTATGCTCAGTACATTCTAAAATTACTTGAATTCTATTTCCTTTTGCTTTCTTTGCCATCTTGATGAAATTTTAATGGTGAACTGAATTACTTTAATAATCCGTTTGCTTTAGCTTCTTTCAAAACTGCTGCAATACCTTTTTTGTTAATTGTTTTTAATGCAGATGTAGATACTTTTAAAGTTACCCATCTGTCTTCTTCAACTATGTAGAAACGTTTCTTTACTAAATTCACAGAAAACTTTCTCTTAGTTTTGTTCATAGCGTGAGACACGTTGTTTCCAACCATGGCTCTTTTACCTGTAATTTGACAAACTCTTGACATTATTTCTTACTTTTAAAATCAGTGTGCAAAATAACAAATTAAAATTTATTAAAACAAATGTTATTAGTTATTTTTTAAATATTCATACAGAATTAACCATGTTTTTTCTACCGCTGCCTGTATTACCTTATTTCTTGGCTGACCAAAATTAAACGTGAACGACTCTACTTTATCGTTAAAAGCAAATGCCATACAAACAGTTCCCACTTCTGCATCACCATCACCTTTTAGCGAACCTGCGTTTCCGGTTGTTGAAATAGCTAAATCAGCCTGATAAATTCTTTTTGCTCCAAGAGCCATTTCGCTTGCAACTTCTTCGCTTACTACACTAAATGTATCAATAGTTTGTTGCTGCACACCTAAAATATTCACTTTAGATTCAGTTGCGTATGTTACGGCACTTCCTTTAAAATATCCCGAAGCACCTTCTACCGATGTTAACTTTTGAGCGATACTTCCTCCCGTACAACTTTCGGCAGTTGCAATTGTTAAGCCACTTTGTTTCAAAAGCAGAACAACTTCATTAAACAACGAATCGGCATTTGTTATTCCGATAAAAAATTCAGGAATCATTAGTTGCAATTCTACAATTTTATTGATGATTTCGGCTTCAATTTCATCAACTGAACTTCCAATTTTGCTTAAACGCAAACGCACCAAACCAAATTGAGGTAAATAAGCCAAATGAATGTTTAAAAGCTGCAAACTATCTTCCCACTGCTCTATTTTTTCTGCTAATAAACTTTCGCCGATTCCAACAGTTAAGACGGTTTTATGAACGATTGCTTCTAATTTAAATTGCTCTTTTATATAAGGAAGTAATTTTTCGGTAACCAGATATTTCATTTCGTAAGGCACACCCGGTAACGACACAAAAGTTGTTTGCTCTTTTACCATTAACATTCCCGGAGCCGTACCAACTTCGTTAAACAAAACGGAACATTTAGACGGAACATAAGCCTGCTGACGGTTCATTTCGGTAATTGGACGGTTGTAATAACCTTCGATCAGTTTTTTTACGTGAAGATAAACCTCATCGTTAAAAACCAATTCATCGTTAAAATAATGTGCTAACGTTTTTTTGGTGACATCATCTTTTGTCGGACCCAAACCGCCGGTAAGGACAACCAGATCAACCTGATTTTGATACCGATTTATTGTATTGGTAATAGCTTCAATGGTATCAGAAATTGCTACTTTTTCTACAACTGAACAACCAATCGCCTCTAATTCCTGACCTATGAAAACACTGTTGGTATCGATCACCTGACCAATCAACAACTCATCGCCTATTGTTACAATTACCGCTTTCATTACAAAACTTTAAAGCCAAACATTTTTTTATCTTCCAAGAAACCCTCCAACACATCGCCGCTATTCACTTTTGATACGCCGCTTGGTGTTCCCGTAAAAATAATATCGCCAATTTTCAATGTAAAAAACTGCGATATGTACGAAATTAATTCATCAATCTGCCACAACATATCCTGGGTATTTCCGTTTTGAACAACCTCATCATTTTTCATTAATTGAAAAGATATATTCTGAACATTATCAAACTGATCTTTATCAACAAATTCCCCGATAACCGTTGCGCCATCAAATCCTTTTGCAATTTCCCAAGGCAAACCTTTTTCTTTTAGTTTAGATTGAACGTCGCGTGCAGTAAAATCGATTCCCAAACCAATTTGATTGTAATATTTATGTGCAAATTTCGGACTGATGCTTTTTCCAACCTTGCATATTTTAACCAAAACTTCTACTTCGTGATGCACATCATCTGAAAAATCAGGAATTACAAAAGGAAATGTTTTCAATAAAACCGATGTATCAGGCTTCATAAAAAGTACCGGCTCTGTCGGTTTTTGGTTAGAAAGTTCATTGATATGATCAATATAATTTCTGCCTACGCAAATAATTTTCATATTAAAACTTATTGGTTAGTTTGCGCAATTTTATTCCTGTCAGTACTTTTTTGGTGTACAATGGAAAATCGGCGTTTTGAATCCAGCCAAAATATCCTGGTTCGCGATCTAAAACGTCGTTTACCAAAGCACCTTTATGCTTACCGAATGTAAAAATTTCTTCTCCGTTATCATTCAAGGCTATAAATCCTGCAAAATCGACCGATTTTTTACGAGTAGTGAATACCGAAAGTGCTTTCATATCGTTCTCTAAATCTTCGTAACGATCTAATTGCGCTTTTAAAATTTCGTACGTAGCTTCGGTATCGGCTGCTGCAGAGTGCGCATTTTCTAACGATTGATTGCAATAAAATTTTAACGCAGCACTTAATGTACGCTCTTCTTTTTTATGAAAGATCGTTTGCACATCAACAGAAACTCGATTTTTCATATCGAAATCAACTTCTGCGCGCAACAATTCTTCTGCCAATAAAGGAATATCAAATCTATCTGAATTGTATCCAGCCAAATCGGCATCTTTAATCATGTTGTAAACCTGACCCGCCAGTTCTTTAAAAGTTGGTTCGTTGGCTACTTTTTCATTGGTGATTCCGTGAACAGCCGTTGCATGCGCAGGAATTGAAACCGTTGGATTTACCAGCCACGTTTTACTTTCTTTGTTTCCGTTTGGGAAAATTTTTAATATCGATATTTCTACAATTCTGTCTTTTGCTACATCAATTCCCGTTGTTTCTAAATCGAAAAAACAAATAGGACGGTTTAATTTTAATTCCATATTTTTTTAAATATATTTTTTAAATTATTAAAGGTCTCGACTTCGCTCGACCTGACAATTTACTAATTTCTATAACCAAAAATCTGTTCGGCACATTTAATGGCACATTTTTCTCCATCGATCGCTGCAGAAATAATTCCGCCTGCGTAACCTGCACCTTCGCCACAAGGATACAAACCTTTTATTTGCAAATGTTCCAGCGTATCATCGTTTCTTGGAATACGAACCGGCGATGATGTTCTACTTTCAGGTGCATGCAAAATGGCATCGTTTGTAAAATATCCTTTCATACTTTTACCAAATTCCTGAAAACCCTGACGCATGATTCCTGTTAGAAACTTTGGAAAGACATCGCCCAATTCTGAAGAAACAACTCCGGGAACATAGGATGTTTTAGGTAACGATTCGGAAACTTTTTTGTTTGTAAAATCTACCATTCGTTGTGCCGGAACTTCCTGCGTTTTACCTGCAACTTTCCACGCAGTGTTCTCAATTTCTTTCTGAAAATACATTCCTGCCAACCCACCGTGCTTTTCGTACGGTTTAAAATCTTCTAATTTTAGTTCGATAACAATTCCCGAATTTGCAGTGATTTGATCGCGCTTGGAAGGCGACCAACCATTGGTAACAACTTCTTCAACATCGGTAGCACACGGCGCAATAACTCCACCCGGACACATACAGAACGAATACATACCGCGACCGTTTACCTGTTTTACGATGGAATACGGTGCCGGCGGAAGAAAATCGCCACGGAAATCACATGAATACTGAATACTATCTATTAAAGACTGCGGATGTTCTGCACGAACGCCCAATGCAAAAGGCTTGGCTTCTATAAAAATATTTTTTCTATCTAACAATTCAAAAATATCTCGTGCCGAATGTCCGGTTGCCAAAATAACCTGATTCGCCGCAATGGTTTCGCCTGTATGCAAGATTGCGCCTTTAATTTCGTTGCCCTTAACATCAAAATCAACCACACGTTTATCAAACAAAACTTCGCCACCAAATTCGGTAATTTTATGTCGCATATCTTCCATGATTTTCGGCAGTTTGTTGGTACCGATA
>JAVXSC010000181.1:0-4773 GCA_036643355.1 Myroides sp. | reverse complement strand
CATAAAAGATGTAGAAACAAATAAAGTTTTGGTATTTGAATATATTTATTCTAAGAAAAAAAACGACTACGAATTATCTGTAAATGAAATGAATGTAGATAATCCAGATTATGAATATTATTCTTTTTTACTATCAAATTATAGTATAAATGCTGAAGGAATATTCTCTAAAATAAATCATTATAAAAAACAATATAAAGACTTCTCAGTTAAAAAACTGTTGGGAGGAACAGAAAACTATGAATTTTTATATGTTTTAAATTCTAAAAAGAAGCAATACAAAGGTTACAGTTTTGTATTATCACACTTTACTCTTTTAGAGGAAGAAAATGAAAAGTTTGAGAAATTTGAATCAAATTAAATAAAAAGCTTTTTTAAGAAATTTCCACACGAAAACATACCAATTTTTTTATTCTGTCGTTATAAAGTTATATATTCGTTTTCATGTAATTCAACTAAACATGCGTAAACTATTAACCTTAGTTTCTTTAATAACATTAACAACCGCAACTGCACAGGTAGGCGGTATAAACGCTTATCAGTTTTTACAAATGCCCACATCGCCCAAACAAGCTGCTTTAGGTGGTAGCAACGTAACCATTACGGGCAACGAAGTAAATCAGGTAATGTACAATCCAGCTTCGTTAAACGACGAAATGAACAACATGCTGGCAGTAAATTTTGGTAGATATTACGGCGATACAAGTTTGGGATCAGCAGCTTATGCACACAAATTTAAAAACGGACGTAACTTTCATGTAGGTGTTACCTTTTTAAATTACGGATCTATGGATGGTTACGATGAAAACGGTATCACAACCGGATCTTTTTCGGGTAACGATATCGCTGTTTCAGTTGGTTATGCGCATCCTTTTCAAGATACCAATTTTTCGGTCGGTGCAAACATCAAAGCAATTTCATCGACATTAGAAAGCTATAATTCCTTTGCTGTTGCAGCAGATATTGGTGGTTTGTACAACGATAAAGAAACGGGTTGGGCAGTAGGTTTAACTGCGAAAAACTTGGGAGGACAATTGTCAAGCTACGAAGATACGCGCGAAAGTTTACCGTTCGAAGTTGTTTTGGGTTTCAGTAAATTATTGGAAAATGTCCCGATTCGTTGGCATTTAACGTTAGATAATCTTCAGAAATGGGATATATCTTTCTCAAATCCAAATCGTTCGCAAGTCGATTTAGAAAATAACGTAACCGAAGAAAAAGTTGGTTTTGGTAACAATCTTATGCGACACGTAGTGGTTGGTATCGAGTTGTTTCCAGAAAAAAACTTCAACATTCGTTTAGGATACAACTTTAAAAACGGCGAAGAAATGAAGCTTGTAGAACAACGTAGTTTTGCAGGTTTTACAGCAGGTTTTGGCTTACAAGTGAAACGTTTTAGAATAGAATACGCATACAACCGCTTTACATTGGCAGGAAACACCAATTTGTTTGGCTTATCGGTTAAACTGTAATATTTTTGCAGATAAAATAAATTGTTTTGAAAAAAATAACCATAGCTATTGATGGTCATTCATCAACCGGAAAAAGCACGCTGGCAAAACAGCTGGCAAAAGCCTTAAATTATATTTATATCGATACCGGTGCTATGTACCGTGCCGTAACCTTGTTTGCCATGCAGCAAGGTTTTATTTCTTCTGATTCTTTTGATGCCGACCAATTGGTCGCTAATTTAAATCATGTTTTTTTATCGTTTAAGTTTAATGAAGGTTTGGGTTTTGCCGAAATTTATCTGAACGATGAAAATGTAGAGGATAAAATCAGATCGATCGAAGTATCGAATTTTGTAAGTAAAATTGCCGAAGTTTCTGCAATTAGAACAAAATTGGTTCAGCAGCAAAAAAAATACGGTATTGACAAAGGTGTTGTGATGGATGGTCGTGATATTGGAACCGTTGTTTTTCCTGATGCTGAATTAAAAATCTTCATGACGGCTTCGGCTGAAATCAGAGCAGAACGCAGATTTTTAGAAATGCACGAAAAATCACCTAACATTACTTTTGATGAGGTGCTGAAAAATGTAGTAGAACGCGATGAAATTGATTCTTCTCGAGAAGATTCTCCTTTAATTGTTGCAGAAAATGCAGTAATGATTGATAATTCAAACCTGAATAAAGAACAACAGTTTCATATGATTTTAGATCTGGCGCACAAAGCCATAAATGCTGTTTAGGCTTTTTCTTACCGTTAAAAATTAATACTTTTACACACTTTTTATTCAAAACGATACAAATGGGCATAAAATCGAAACTAATAGCCATGAATTTCCTGCAATTTTTTGTTTGGGGAGCCTGGTTAATAACAATTGGTAATTATTGGTTTGGTGATAAACAGTGGGATGGAACCCAATTCGGAGCCGTTTTTGGAACCATGGGTATCGCATCTATTTTTGTGCCTACACTTACCGGAATTATTGCCGATCGTTGGATAAATGCCGAACGTTTGTATGGTTTGCTTCATATTTTGTATGGTTTGGTGTTGTTTTATCTTCCACAGGTAGATAATCCATCTTCCTTTTTCTATGTGATGCTTTTGGCAATGTGTTTTTACATGCCAACTATTGCTTTGAACAATTCTATATCGTACACCATTTTAAAAAATAAAGGGTTCGATGTTATTAAAGATTTTCCGCCGGTGCGTGTTTGGGGAACGGTTGGCTTTATTGCAGCCATGTGGTTGGTAAACCTAACGGGTAACAAAGCAACCGCAGGTCAGTTTTATATTGCCGGTGTTTCTGCAGTATTGTTGGGCTTGTATGCGTTTACACTACCTAAATGTCCGCCACAGCGATTAATCGATAAAAACGCTCCGTTAGCAGAGCAGTTGGGCTTGAATGCTTTTAAATTGTTCGGAAATTACAAAATGGCATTGTTCTTTATATTTTCAATGTTTTTGGGTGGCGCGTTACAGTTAACCAATGCTTATGGCGATGTTTTTATAGATGAATTCAAGCATTTTCCAAAGTACGCAGATTCGTTTGTAGTGAAATATTCTACCATAATTATGTCGGTTTCTCAAATATCTGAAACCTTGTTTATTTTGGCAATTCCGTTTTTCTTGAAACGATACGGAATCAAAAAAGTAATGCTTATTTCAATGCTGGCTTGGGTTTTACGATTTGCGTTGTTTGCTTACGGAGATCCTGCAACAGGTTTATGGATGATCCTGTTCTCTTGTATTGTGTACGGAATGGCGTTTGATTTCTTTAATATTTCGGGATCTTTGTTTGTTGAAACCAATACAAATGCTAAAATTCGTTCATCGGCTCAAGGATTATTTATGATGATGACCAATGGTTTTGGAGCAGTGATAGGAAGCAACGTTGCCGGTTGGGCGATTGATAAATATTTTACAAAATCATTTACATCGGCTACAGATTTAGCTGCGGAATTAAACACAACAGCTGATAACCCAACATTTCTGACTATTTTAAAAGATTCTTTTAGAGTAAATATTGCTGAAAACGGAGTGTTAAGTAACGAAGTTTTTGTAAAAGATTGGCAAGGCATCTGGCTTACATTTGCGGCTTATTCTTTTGTAGTTGCTATTTTGTTTGCGTTGTTTTTTAAACACAAACACAACCCGAACGAAATTAAAAATATATAAAAAAACGGAAACTTTAAGTTTCCGTTTTTTTATGATAATTGATAGAATTTGTCATTCCGACGATGGAGGAATCTAATCTTTAAATTCTTAAATGACTTATAAAAATAAATGAGTCAGCGTATAAATAAGCAAACCAACAAGTCCGCCAACCAACGTCCCGTTAATACGAATATACTGTAAATCTTTACCAACTTCCAATTCCATTTTTTCGCTTAACTCGGTTCCATCCCATTTTTGAACCGTGTTTGTAATGATTTTCCCAACCTCATTGCTGTTTTTTAACACCATTTTATAAACGTACTGTCGGGCATATTTGTCGATATTTTCTTGCATTGTTTGATCTTCTCTAAAACTCACGATCATTTGCTGAATATTCTGTTTTATGTATTGATTAAACGTAGCATTACGGTCGCTCAATTTCTCCAGCATATCTTCTTTTAGTCGCAACCAGATATCTTTCGTATACTCGTATAATTTTTCTTTTGTAATGAATTCTTCTTTTATTTGATCGAACTTATCATGCCAATCATCTTTTTCGTTCAAATCTTCCACCACCTGATACAGTTTTAAAGTAACCGATTTTCTAATATCATGGTTTGGATTCTTTTCAATTTCTTCTAAAAATGTAGTAATACCCGAAATTAATTGATTTGTAACCGATTTTCCGCCGATTAAACCTAATATAGGTTGCTTCTCAACGACTTTCTTATAAATCAATTCACGGTTATTTTCAACGTAATGTTGAGCCTGTGGCAAAATAATGTTCAACAAACGATCGTGTTCATTTTGCTCTAAAAGATAGAGTAGGGACGTAGCTGCCAATTTTTCTAATCTAATTTCACTTGTAAGTTCGAAACCTTTGGTTGCTAAAAATTCGGCTATAGATTCATCATCTAAATTACTAATGATACGCTGAATAATTTTACTGCATTCGTTATGAATAAGTTGTTGATTTTTGTCTTTAGAAAGCCAGTCATTTAAATATTCACTGATCGATAGTTTATCGATGTAAGGACGGATAGTATCCGGAGTTAGGAAATTCGTGCTGACAAAATTTCCTAAATTTTCACCTAACGAATCTTTATTGTTTGTGATAAGGTTTGTATGTGGAATTTTTATACCTAACGGATATTTAAACAATGCTGTAAC
>JAVXSC010000180.1:0-4780 GCA_036643355.1 Myroides sp. | reverse complement strand
AAATCACCGCAATTGTAGATTACGCACATACGCCAGACGCGTTGGAAAACGTACTAAAAACCATTGCCGAAATTCGCACGTTTAACGAACAATTGTTTACGGTTGTGGGCTGTGGAGGAAATCGCGATAAAGAAAAACGTCCGGTAATGGCACGCATTGCAACAGAAAACAGCGATACGGTTATTCTTACGTCAGACAATCCGCGTAACGAAGATCCTTTTGAAATTTTAAAGGAAATGGAAGCCGGTGTTGAAGCGCAGAATACCAACAAATATCTAACAATAGAAGACCGTCACCAAGCCATAAAAACAGCTTGCAAAATGGCTAAAGAAGGCGATATTATTTTAATTGCCGGCAAAGGTCACGAAGATTATCAGGAAATAAAAGGTGTGAAACATCACTTTAACGATTTAGAGGAAGTTATCAATTTTTTAAACGAATTCAATAAGTAAAATGCTATACTACTTATTAAAATATTTAGATGGTATGTTCGATTTTCCGGGATCGGCATTGTACCAGTTCATCACCTTTCGTTCGGGAATGGCGTTTATTTTATCCTTATTGGTATCAACCCTATTCGGAAAAAAAATCATCAATTATTTGCGCAGACAGCAAATTGGCGAAACCGTACGCGAATTAGGTTTAGAAGGTCAGAACGAAAAAGCAGGAACGCCAACAATGGGTGGTATCATTATCATCATGGCAACGTTAATTCCGGTTTTGCTTTTGGCACGATTAGAAAACATCTATGTTTTGGTTTTGATTTTAACCACAATCTGGATGGGTGTTATTGGTTTTTTAGACGATTACATCAAGGTTTTTAAGAAAGATAAAGAAGGTTTAAAAGGGAAATTTAAAGTTGTAGGACAAATTGGTTTAGGAGTTATTGTAGGAGCGATCTTCTATTTCCATCCGAATATTACCGTGCGCGATACACCGAGTATTTTGTTGGAAACCGGCGTAACAAGTAAGTTCGATATTAAATCAACCACTACAACCATTCCGTTTTTTAAGGATAACGAGTTTAATTACGGACAGTTGATTTCGTGGATGGGTGACGGTTATGAGAATTACATCTGGTTAATTTTTATACCAATTGTAATTTTTATTGTAACGGCAGTTTCAAACGGAGCCAATTTAACCGATGGAATCGATGGTCTCGCCGCAGGAACATCCGCCATAACCGTCGTGGCTTTGGGAATTTTTGCATTTGTGTCGGGTAACTTTGTTTTTGCAAACTACCTCAACATCATGTACATACCCAATTCCGGTGAAATGACGGTTTTCATAGCCGCCTTTGTAGGTGCGCTCGTCGGCTTTCTCTGGTACAATGCCTTTCCGGCACAAGTTTTCATGGGCGATACCGGAAGTTTAACCATTGGTGGTGTGATCGCCGTTTTGGCAATTGCGGTTCGTAAAGAAATGTTGATTCCTGTTTTATGTGGAATTTTCCTAGCAGAAAACCTTTCAGTTGTTGTTCAGGTAGCTTATTTTAAATATACCAAACGAAAATACGGCGAAGGCAGACGCATTTTATTAATGTCGCCATTACATCATCATTACCAGAAAAAAGGCTATCACGAAAGTAAAATTGTAACCCGTTTTTGGATTGTAGGTATCTTTTTGGCAATTTTCTGTGTTGTATCATTAAAATTAAGATAACATGCGGTTGGTAATTTTAGGAGCAGGAGAAAGTGGTGTTGGAACAGCACTTTTAGGAAAGA
The DNA here is from genome assembly GCA_036643355.1 of Myroides sp. Lineage (GTDB taxonomy): Bacteria > Bacteroidota > Bacteroidia > Flavobacteriales > Flavobacteriaceae > Flavobacterium. Next base: position 3,056 of record JAVXSC010000180.1, on the reverse strand, counting down.
AAGAAGGTTACGAAGTATTTGTTTCTGATTTTGGATCGATCAGTGAAAAATATCAAAAGATATTAAATGAAGAAAAGATCGAATGGGAACAGCAGCAGCACACCGAAAGCAAAATTCTAAATGCAGATGTTGTTGTAAAAAGTCCGGGAATTCCAGATAAAGCACCCATCGTAAAAAAGTTGCACGAAAAAGGCATCAAGGTAATATCCGAAATTGAATTTGTGTATCAGTTTGCAAAAAATACATCGATAGCAATTACGGGAAGCAACGGAAAAACCACTACCACAATGCTAACCTATCATTTGTTAAAGCAAGAAGGGTTGAATGTAGGTTTAGCAGGAAATATTGGCGAAAGTTATGCAAAGCAAGTTGCGTTAGATCCTAAAAAATTGTTTGTGTTAGAATTAAGCAGTTTTCAGTTAGACGGAAATATCGATTACAACCCGCACATTGCCATTATTACAAATATCAGTCCCGATCATTTGGATCGATACGAATATAAATACGAAAATTACATTGCATCTAAATTTCGTATCACAATGAATCAAACCGAAAAAGATTATTTGATTTACGATGCAGACGACGAAGCTATTAAAAACTGGCTGAATAATAACCAAACAAAAGCACAATTAGTTCCTTTTTCATTGACAAAAAAGTTTGATAAAGGTGCTTATTTAGAAGATAACAACATTATAGCAATGATAAACAACGAGAAAATTACGGTTCCTGTAGCCGAAATTGCAATAGAAGGTAAACACAACGTAAAAAATGCTATGGCTGCTACATTAGTTGCGCAAATGATGCGCGTACGCAAACAAACAATTCGCGAAAGTTTATCTAATTTTCAGAATGCAGAGCATCGTTTGGAAAAAGTTGCTAAAATTAACAAAGTGCAATACATAAACGACTCTAAAGCAACCAACGTTAATGCTACGTATTTTGCTTTGGAAAGTATGAATACACCTACAGTTTGGATTGTTGGTGGTGTTGACAAAGGAAACGATTACGACGAATTAATGACGTTTGTTCACGAAAAAGTGAAAGCTATTATTTGTTTGGGAATTGATAATACAAAAATCATCAACGCGTTTTCGCCAATTGTTGATTTAATCGTAGAAGCATCCTCAATGGAAGAAGCTGTAAAACTGGCATCAAAAGCATCAGAAGAAGGCGATACCGTTTTACTTTCGCCAGCTTGTGCAAGTTTTGATCTATTTACAAGTTACGAAGACCGCGGAACACAATTTAAAAACGAAGTACAAAAATTATAAACAAAATGAGAAAGTTATTATCCCAATTTCAAGGCGATAAAGCTATATGGGCGTACGTTGTGCTACTTGCCCTATTCTCGTTCATGCCTGTATTTAGCGCAAGTACCAACTTGGTACACGTTGTTGGAACAGGTTCTATTATCGGATTACTTTTTAAACACTTCGGACATATTTTTGTGGGAATCGTGATTATATTTTTTGTGCACCGCATTCCGTTCGATCGTTTAAAATATCTGGCTCCAATTGCATGGGTTCCCGTTTCGTTATTGCTTTTTATCACGGCATTACAGGGAATGATGATTGGTGGAGCAAATGCCAGCAGATGGATTAAAATTCCGTTGTTAAATATTTCCTTTCAGCCTTCGTCATTAGGTTGGATTGCGCTGATCGCCTACATTTCGTGGTTTTTATGGCGATTTGCCGATGAAAAATACACCTTTGGTTGGTCGTTATTATGGTTAGGTGTACCAACCGCATTCATCATTGGTCCGGTATTGCCATCGAATTTATCAACTGCTGCCATTATATTATTCACAATTGGTTTGCTTTTGTTTGTAGGTAAATATCCAACCAAATACATGACCAAAATTATAACCGGTTGTGCCATTATGGTTGCTTTAGCAATTGGTATGTTTAAGGCATTTCCCGATATGGCTCCTTCACGATATAAAACTTGGGAAGCTCGTTTTAGTCGATTTGGTTCTGAAGATAAAGATGAAGATCGATATCAGATCGAAAACGCAAAAATTGCTATTGCACAAGGACAAATGTTTGGTGTTGGTCCTGGAAAAAGTGTTCAAAAGAACTTTTTACCGCAATCATCATCGGATTTTATTTATGCCATTATTGTAGAAGAATTCGGTTTTTTAGGTGGAATATCCATATTAATCGTTTATATATTATTACTGTTCCGATTTTTGGTTGTGAGTAACAAAGCTCCCAATTTGTTCGGAAAATATCTCGCCTTTGGGTTGGGTTTTTCGATCGTTTTTCAGGCATTCATCAATATGGGAGTTGCAGTTGAAATTTTTCCGACAACAGGTCAACCGTTGCCATTAGTTAGTTCTGGTGGAACATCAATCTGGATGACGTGTGTATCGTTAGGGATCATTTTAAGTATTTCCCGAAAAGAAGAGCAGGTAAAGGAACAATTGGCGAATCAGGAAAAAAAGCAGGAAGAATTTAAACGCATATTAGAAGAACAACAGGCAGAAGACGATTTAAAGAATGAAAACGATTCGGACGATAATCCGATCTATGCAGTTTTAAACAAATAAATTATGAAACCAAATCCAAGATTCATTATTAGCGGCGGCGGTACAGGCGGACACATTTATCCGGCTATTGCTATTGCAAACGAAATTAAGGCACAGATTCCTGCTGCCGAAATTTTATTTGTAGGCGCACAAGATAAAATGGAAATGCAGAAAGTTCCTGCTGCGGGTTATGATATCAAAGGATTATGGATTTCTGGTATTCAAAGAAAAATTACGGTTGATAACGCGTTGTTTCCGGTTAAGTTTTTATCAAGCTTAATGAAATCGCGCAAAATCATCAAAGAATTTAAGCCCGATGTGGTGATCGGAACCGGCGGATTTGCAAGTGGTGCAGTTGTAAAAGTAGCACAGCAAATGAATATTCCAACGGTTATACAGGAACAAAATTCGTATCCGGGAATTACAAATAAAATGCTGGCATCAAAAGCAAACGCAATTTGTGTGGCTTATGACGGATTATCGACCTATTTTAAATCGAACAAAATAATTAAAACAGGAAATCCCGTTC
>JAVXSC010000179.1:0-4789 GCA_036643355.1 Myroides sp. | reverse complement strand
TTCGTTACCATTTGTTTGCGAAATAAAACCAAATCCTTTAGTTTCATTGAAAAATTTAACTGTGCCTTCTTGCATCTTGTTATTTATTTAAATTAATTATTCTGTTATTTTTTAACTTCAATTGCCTGATATCCTCTCGGTGTCAGTTCTTTTTTATAGCTCACTTTATTGTGCTTTTCAATTGTTTGGCTAAGCTGTCCTACATGGAAAAAAACATTTTCTCCACTTCCGTCTTCTGTAATAAAACCAAAGCCTTTTTCGCTAAGATAAGTTACTATTCCGGTAAAATCATCATTATGACGTGCTGCCGATTCCTGTGCCTTTTTTGCTCTAGCCAAATCTGCATCTCTGTTTTGAAGATGCGGTGGTACTTCTGTAAAGTGTCCGTTTACATCAACATAAACAATCATGTCGTCAAGGGTTTTGCCTTTATTGTTATTATCTTTCCGATCTTCCCTTCTTAACTGCTTGTCCTTTAATTTCTTTATTTTTTTCTTGGTATATTCTTTCTTTGTAAAAGATTCTGCCATGTTCTATCGTTTAAATTAATAATTGAGCTTTACTGTACTGCAACCGACATATTAAAGCCTATAAGTTTCTGTATATTGATTAGTTCCTTTTTTTCTTCGCGGTCGCAAAAAGAAACTGCGGTTCCTTCATAACCTGCACGCCCGGTTCTACCAATTCTGTGCACGTACGTTTCGGGTACGTTAGGCAGTTCGTAGTTCACCACATGTGGCAGTTCGTCTATATCGATTCCCCTTGCGGCAATATCGGTAGCTATAAGAACGCGTATTTTTGAATTTTTAAAATCGTCCAGCGCCCTTTGTCTGGCGTTTTGTGATTTGTTGCCGTGTATTGCAGCAGCATGAATACCCGATTTAAGCAGGTTTTTTACCAGCTTGTCTGCACCGTGTTTTGTTCTTGCAAAAACCAATGACCGGTTAATTGTCTGATCATCCAGAATATGAACCAGCAGATCGAACTTATCATTCTTTTCAACAAAATATACCGACTGTTTTACCGTTTCTGCTGTTGATGATACTGGTGTAACGTTTATTTCTTTCGGGTTGTTAAGTATTGAATGTGCAAACTTTCTTATTTCCTGTGGCATGGTAGCCGAGAAAAACAGTGTTTGTCTTTTTGCTGGAACTTTTGCAAGGATTTTTTTGACATCGTTTACAAAGCCCATGTCCAACATACGGTCGGCTTCGTCAAGTACCAATATTTCAATATGTGACAATTTAATACAGCCTTGTGACACTAGATCTAAAAGTCTGCCCGGAGTTGCAATCAATATATCCACACCTCTGTTTAGTGCAGCTACTTGTTTTCCCTGCGGTACACCTCCAAAAATCGCCAGATGTTTTAGGTTTAGAAACATTCCGTAGGCCTTAAAATTCTCGCTTATCTGTACTGCCAGTTCCCTGGTTGGTGTAAGTATCAAGGTACGGATACCTTTCACTGTTTCTTTATTTTTATCTAACAACTGTAAAACCGGTATGGCAAATGATGCTGTTTTTCCTGTTCCGGTCTGTGCACAACCAATTACATCGTTTCCGTTAAGTATGTGTGGTATGGTTTGATGCTGTATTTCGGTTGCCTTTGTATATCCGGCTTCTGTAACTGCCTTCATGATAGGCGGTATAATGTTTAATTCTTTAAAATTCATAATGATATGTACCGGAATACCGGTTTCATTTCGATTTTCCCAACTGCCGTCTGCGGTTAAAATTATCGGATTTGCTAAAAAAGCAGTTCCTCTTTTACAACAGTAAACAGCGGTTTACGGTTAAGTACATACTTTTTTAATGAGTCACTACTATAATGACTGCTGTTGGTTTGCAAATTCCTTACATGAAATGCACCGCTACGTGTCTGCATTTTTTAAATCCCGTAAAGCTTTTTTTAATCAGCTTAAAGGATAACCGGAAATGTGCAATGATTTTACTGTTGATATTTTACCTGTGGGAAAACTATAAATCTTGTATGTGCTTTCTTAAAGACACATTTCAGATTTGCCAATGAAATCTTTTTAAAAATAAAAGTGGCAACTGAGGAAAGTCAAGACTGAGAGAGAAAAATTGATGGTTAAACTTTTTCAGAAGAGGCAAAAACAAAAGCCTGTTAATAAATTCTTTACAAAGGTAGAAGAATATTTTAATATTTGTACTTTTTTAATTAAAATTTTAAAATATTTATTTTCAAAAACTATGTTTTTTGATTTTATTATAAAAATATCACTGACACACTCTGATATTGCAAGCAATTTTACGTGCTTTTTTAATAAGAAACAACGATATAGTTTTAACGATATCAAGCATTAAATAAAAAAGGACGCTGTAAAACGCGTAATTTCCATTTAATAATAGGTATCTTTACAAATATGACCGATTTAATTAAATACACACTGCTTTTTGCAGGTATCGCTGTTGGAGTTATTGTACTTGCAATAACTGTACAAGAGTTTATAGGATTTCACTACACTGCGAAAGCGAACACTCGCAAAAAATAAATTTTTAAAAGCAGCCTAAAAGCTAAAAGCTATCATATACACCTCAATTGTTTTATGTAGCGATGCTACAAAATTTCTGCCTGAACTATTTTCAATAACCTTTTCTTTGAGGAGATTTTGTTTTCTTAAAATTACACATAACAAAAAACACCATTTTTCAGGTGCTTTATTTAAGTTCCGATTAAAGAACTTCGGGACTTAACTGTTCTGTAAGTACGTTGTCGTACACACTTTTTACGTTTCTATTCAAGAAATGTATCGTTGCAATGATTAAAAGCGGTGCTAAAACCGCAATTACTACAAGAATAAATCTGTCTGTTTTGCCTATATGCATGCTAAACATATCTAACCTTAAAAGGATTGAATGCACTAACCCACTCTATATTACTCTCTCGATCGTTAGAGTCGTACCATTGGCTGGTAACGATATCAAAATAAGACAAAACGGTTAAATACATATTATTTAATTTTCTGTTTACCATGTACAGACCCGATTCCTGTGGCCGGTATTCGGGATAGGTAAGCCATCTTACTACTTTCATAATTTTATTATTTAAAGATTTAAAAAAACTTTTTAAGTAGTTTCTATTGCATTTTATAAGTTATACAAGGTAGTGATAATAAACCGCTTTAGATGGAAAATACCAAATGATTAAAAATAAAACACCTACCCAACCGGGCAGGTGAAATTTAAATAAAACAAAGATGTTTTTAAAGGTACGCTATTAAATCTGATAATACCCTTTTTTAAAGTTTATAAAAAAGCGGACAACTGTCCGCTTAATCAATTATTTATAATATTCTTTGATAGTAAACCAAACCCTATTTCTGATGTTTGTTATTTGTTATGCGCAGTGAAGGAATTACCTGTAAAAGGCTTTTAAAAGCTGAAGAAGAAACCAATTTGTTATGGATAACATTAAACAGAGTTAGTATAATATAATACAAACTCAAAAAAATGGGAGGCTTAGACGAATGAAAATTCAAATGTTTCCACTATTCACTGCGAGAGAATAGCAAAAGACAAAAATGGCTCGATATGGATTGCAACTTATGCTGGAATTATAAAACATGAACTATAATAACATTTGATAACTAAGGGTTTGCCAAGACTTTTTAAACAATATATGAAGCAGTACTGAAGTGTTTCGATTGAGGATTTCCCGAAGTGTCATGAAAAGTAGTGCTAAAAATCTCCGCTTTCAGTAAGTACTGAGACATTAGCTGTAATTTTATAACATATCAGCAAAGTATTATTTACCAATGGCTTTACTTTTGTTTAAAAGGATTGCTGTATCTTACATCTTTTATGAACTCTTTGTCGGTAAGTGTTTTAAGAAATGTGATCAGGTTTGCCCTGTCTTCAGCAGAAACATCGTTACCATGATGCTGAAACAATATATCCAATGTTGCATATCTGCCGTCATGTCCGTATGGCCCTGTAAGCTCAATGTTTTTCATATTGGCAACTTTCATTACAATAGGTTCATCTTCAAAGCCCCTGCCGTTGGAATTTAGTGTAAAATTCAATGCAGGAGTGTCATAATCTGTAAAAGCAACCATCTGTACGTCCGAGTGGCATTCTACGCATGAAGTAGTCATTGGATCTGAAGATCCTTGAAAATCATAGAATTTATTGTACCCCAATTGTTCTTTAGCAGTAAAAGGTTCGCGTTTATCATATTTTGAATTATAAGAATTCAGCGATCTGATGAATTGCGATAATGCTTTAGAAACCCGGTCACTGGTAATTTCACTGTCTCCAAATGCTTTTTGAAAAAGCGGCTGATAATAGGTTGTTTTCTGTAGTTTAGTAATCATTTCCGGCAGTGTCAGGTTCATTTCTATATGATCCTGGATAGGCATTAATGTCTGAATTTCTAAAGTTGGGACTCTTCCATCCCAAAACAACCCGGTTCCGGAATGCCTGATATTGACTAGATGCATTGAGTTTCTAATTGTCAGTCCGTTTACCCCCTGACTTCTGGCAACATTATCAGCAAAAGCGAATTCCTGTTTATGGCACGAAGCGCAGCTGATCTGGTTATTGCTTGATAGCAGTTTGTCATAAAACAATACCCTTCCCAGAGTTGCCCCGTCGTTAGTAATTGGGTTGTTGGGATTATTTCCATCATGTCACGTCCTAAAAAAAGTTTACAGTTTTTAATTAAATCCTATTATTAGTTTACGGTTTATATTTAATCCTGAAATTAGTTTACAATTATAGTGTTTTTTTGATAATAGTTTTTCCATAATTTCTCTGTTTTAATATTT
>JAVXSC010000178.1:0-4853 GCA_036643355.1 Myroides sp. | reverse complement strand
TGTCCATTTAGCCATTGCATCGATCACAGGAAAAAGTCCTTTTCCCGAAGAGCTTAAGCTGTAGGTAACATGCGGTGGCACAACCGGTTTGGCTTCTCTAATAATTAATCCATCTGTTTCCAGCTGCTTTAAATGCTGAATTAATACCTTTTCAGTAATCGCAGGAATGGCTCTTTTTATCTCACTATATCTCTTATCACTTGTAGAAAGATGATAGAGAATAATCGGCTTCCAATAACTGCCAATTTTCTCCATAACATAAGTTACGGGGCACATTTCTAATGCAATTTGTTTGTTTTCCTGAATGGTCGATGTTTTCTTAATTGCCGTCATAATACATACTTTAGGGTAAGTACTTGTATAAAAGTAAGTACAAATATAACTTTGTATTTATAAATAAAAAATGTTTTATCATGAAAATAATTGTAACCGGTTCGTTAGGGAACATTGGAAAAAAATTAACAACAGAATTATTAAGCGCAGGAAACCAAGTAACGGTTGTAACAAGTTCGGCTGATCGCAAAACTGAAATTGAATCATTAGGTGCAAAAGCTGCATTAGGTTCTGTAAGCGATGCTGACTTTTTAACACAGACTTTCACAGGTGCTGATGCTGTTTTTGCAATGACTCCACCAAATTTAGGCGGACAAAATGTAGTTGCAAACACAACCAGTGCAGGTAAAGCTTTTGCACAAGCTTTTACAACAGCAAACGTAAAAAAAGTAGTAATGTTGAGTAGTATTGGTGCAGATTTACCAAACGGAAACGGTCCAATTGAAGGTTTGTATCATATCGAACAAATTTATAATGATTTAGAAAATACAAATATCACGTTTTTGCGTGCCGGGTATTTCTATACCAATTATTATAATGATGTGCCAATGATTAAGAATGCTGGAATTATGGGATCTAACCTTCCGGCAAATACAAAAATACCGTTGGTTCATCCGCACGATATTGCTGTTGCAGCTGCCGAAGAATTACAAAAAACATCAGAAGGAAAAAACATCCGTTATATTGTGAGTGATTTTCGTTCGGCTGCAGATGTAGCTCAAAACATCGGGAAATCAATTGGAAAACCAGAACTTCCTTGGGTTGAATTTTCTGACGAAGAAGCTTTAAACGGAATGAAACAGGCTGGTGTTCCTGCTGAAATTGCTCAATTATATACCGATATGGGTGCTGGGTTGAAAAGCGGAAAAATTGCTGCTGACTTTGAAAAAACTGGTGCTAAAACTGATGGAAAGATTAAACTGGAAGATTTTGCAAACGAATATGCAAAGAAATTCTAATGATAACAGCAAAAAAGTGAGCATTAAGGCTCACTTTTTTTATTGATTATTGATTTTGCATCAAACCTAAAATTCGATTAGTTGATATGATGATCTATTACATGATACTAAAATGTCGAAACAAATATCCGCCTCCAATTCCTATCGAAATAAAAAACTGTCCCTGATTAAGCGGCATCACATACTCATGCCCTACTTTAACAGTAAACGGAAAAACTTCCGTGTAAACATACGGACTAATACGAAACTGATTATTGAATTCTTTATTAAAATCGAACAAATAACCGCTTGTAACTCCTGCAGAAATATTGTAAGATTTATACTTATCGTCAACCAAAAAATACATTGCCGTAAACTGTGGCTGTAAACCCGACGGTGCGTTTGCGTTTGGCGAAGTATAATCTAACCCAAAGGCAAAATCGTAAGGTTTGTATTTATCAAATAGCACAGGAATATTAATCGATGCCTGAAACATTGGCGCTTTATCATATTTTGCGCCTACATTAATAATTTGTGCTTTAACTGACTGGTTGCAAAAAAACAAGAGAAAAACACCAATTATTTTTGTTATGAATCTTATATTTTCAATCATTTATATGCTTTTAAATTTATTAAATATCAACTTTAAACATGATACTTTATACTCCTCCTCTTGTCATTCCGGACTTGATCCGGAATCGCAAATTTTATTAAAATGATGAGAAGCTGAATCAAGTTCAGCTTGACAAACTTAATATCATAATTTCATTGATATTTCTTTTAAATCGGTAATAAATTCATTTACAATTTCTTCATTAGTTGCCCACGAAGTTATTAGCCGAATTGCGCTATTTTCATCATCGATTTCTTTCCATTGATAAAAAAGATATTTGGTTTCCAACTGCTCAATTACCTTTTTAGGCAGGATAGGAAAAATCTGATTGGTAACAGGATCGGTCAAGAACAAATATCCACATTCTTTTACGGCATCGGCTATTTTTTTAGCCATTGTATTGGCGTGATTAGCCAATTGAAAATATAAATCGTTTTTAAACAATTCTAAAAACTGAATCCCCAACAAACGCCCTTTTGCCAGCAATGCGCCTTTCTGTTTCAGCACATAATCAAATTCAGGTGCTAATGACTGATTATTAAACACAATAGCTTCGCCCAACAAAGCTCCATTTTTTGTTCCGCCGATATAGAAAACATCAGTCAACTGAGAAATATCTGCTAATGTTAAATCGTTGTTTTCTGCCATTAACGCATTTCCCAAACGCGCTCCGTCCATAAAAAGAAACAAATCGTTCGACTTGCAAAATTCCGCTAATTCCTCAAGTTCTGCCTTGTTGTAAATTGATCCGATCTCGGTGGCGTTCGAAATATAAACCATTCTTGGTTTTACAACATGCGGTCTTAAAGTATATTCTTTTAGAACATTTCGGATTGCTTCAGGTTGCAGTTTTCCGTTTGATGTTTCAACTGTAATAATTCGATGCCCAACAGCTTCGATTGCTCCGGTTTCATGCGAAAAAATATGTCCGGTATTTGCACTAATAACCGCTTCGTGAATTTTTAGCAACGACGAAATAACCAGCAAATTGGTCTGCGTACCGCCCGAAACAAAATAAATTGCGTTATCATTATTTTCTATTTTCTGCTGAATAATCTGCTTCGCTTGCAAAGAATAGTCATCTTCGCCATAGCCAGGTTGCTGTTGTAAATTGGTTTCGATAAGCTTTTGAAGGATGTTTGGATGCGCACCTTCGGAATAATCATTTCTAAAATTATACATAGAATTACGGTTTCGGTAGATCTTTTTATGATAGATCTATTCAAAAATACGCATTTTGAAATATTTAAAGATCAAATCGCAATTGTGATATTGTATTTGCAATGATTTTTATCAGTAAAAAAACTATTTTTTATAGAAAACTTCGCAACATAAAAATCATTTTCATGAAAATTCCCAATATACATACTTTTCACATTCCCGTGATGGGACTTGCTTATACCATTGATACGCCGATTCGCGTGGCACATTACGGTATTTCGTCTGTTATTTCGGTGATGGATGACGAACTTATTGAGCAGATGAACAGTTTGTACACAAAAAAATTCAAGCTTCCGTACAGGGAAATCAGTAAAAAGGCAGAAGATTTCAGAGCCCAGAGAATTACTTCGTACCTGAATACGCTAGATACCATTGTTAAACAGAAATTTGAACATTTAAAAGATCAGTTGATTCGAAACAAAGAAGCCGTTAAAAATTACATCGATCTTTTACCGAATACTTCAGAAATCAGAGAAAATCTGCAAAAACATTTGGAAGGCAGTGAACCGCTTACCAAATTAAAAGCTTTTTTAGACCAGCACCTTTCTCCCGGATCTATCGACGTTAATATTATGACGAAAGTAGATCGCGAAACGTACGAAAACAAAGAACCTCGTCCGGCAATTTTTAACGATGCACATTCTGCTTTGCGCGGTTTTGCAGAAAGTACGGTAAATGCGTCGGTAGTTCTATCGGCAGGAATGAATCCGAGATTGTTTGGTTATTTTGAAAGTTTTGATGCTTTTTATCCTGATGAAAAAAATCAGCTTCAGAAAAAAATCACCTTAAAAGTAAGCGATTACCGTTCTGCATTTATACAGGGCAGTTTTTTGGCAAAAAAAGGTTTATGGGTTTCGGAATACCGAATAGAATCAGGACTTAACTGCGGAGGGCACGCCTTTGCTACTGATGGTTTTTTAATGGGAACTATTTTAGAAGAATTTAAACAAAAACGGAAGGAGCTCACACTTGGTATGTATGAATTATTCTGCAAGGCGTTAGATCAAAAGGGAAGACACGTTCCGCAACAACCTTTAACCATTAAAATTACTGCGCAAGGCGGTGTTGGTACGGCTTTAGAACACGATTTTCTTTTAGCGCATTATGAGTTAGATGCCGTTGGTTGGGGATCGCCGTTTTTACTGGTTCCCGAAGCAACCTCAACAGACGAAGCGACCAGAAAGCTTTTGGCATCGGCTAAAGAAGACGATTTGTATTTAAGCACTATTTCGCCTTTGGGCGTTCCGTTTAACAATATTAAAGGAACTACCAACGAATTTATAAAACAGAAACGAATTGCCAACAATAAAGAAGGAAGTTCGTGCCCGCGAAAATATCTGGCATTGAACAAAAAATATTCAGAAGAAGGTCTTTGTACGGCATCGCGAAAATATCAGCAGAAAGCATTGGCAGAATTGAATGATATGAATTTTAGTACAGAAGCCTATCAGGAACATTTTGCAGAAATTACCGATAAAGCCTGTTTGTGTGTAGGTTTGGCGAATGCTGCTTTAATGGATCATGACCTGCCTGTAAAAGGCGAACAGCAAGGCGTTGTAATTTGTCCGGGACCAAATATTGCTTATTTTACCAAAGAAGTATCGTTAAAGCAAATGGTAAATCATATTTATGGTCGTGAAAATATTATCGAAGTTGAAAACCGACCACATGTCTTTATTAAGGAATTAAGAATGTATTTGGATCATTACAAAAAAGAGCAAAAAATTGCCGAAGCAGAACAATCTGAT
>JAVXSC010000177.1:0-4867 GCA_036643355.1 Myroides sp. | reverse complement strand
TAATATCTTCTAACTTGCAACCTAATAAATCAATAATATCGTCGCTTACTTCTTCAGGATTTGCAGAAGGTAAATCAACTTTGTTCAACACCGGAATAATCTCTAAATCATTCTCTAACGCCAAATAAAGGTTCGAAATTGTCTGTGCCTGAATACTTTGCGCAGCATCAACAATCAATAAAGCACCTTCACAGGCAGCGATTGATCGAGAAACTTCGTACGAAAAATCTACGTGTCCCGGAGTATCAATCAAATTCAAGATATAATCTTCGCCTTTGTATTTGTATTCCATTTGAATGGCGTGACTTTTAATCGTAATACCACGTTCTCTTTCAAGATCCATATTATCAAGCAATTGCGCTTTTTCTTCGCGAGCTGTCACGGTTTGTGTGGCACCCAATAATCGATCCGCCAAGGTACTTTTACCGTGGTCAATATGGGCTATAATACAGAAGTTTCTAATATTTTTCATTGGTGTAAATTGTAAAAATAAATTGTTCTTTGGGCGTGCCGTTCGTCGTTCCTCCTTCGTCGGGCAGAACTTCGTTCGCAAGTTTCGCCAGAGCAACATTTAGTTGCTCTCCTCACATGTGCTTCAAGTCCTCATTCTTGCGGGCTTTTCGCTTCTATCCCTCACGCAGTTACCAAAGGCTACAAAGTGCAAATATAGTTTATTTTTAGGCTTACTTTTTATATCGCAATGATTAATTTCTTTTAAACAATATTAAAATCGTATCTTTAGTAAATTACTAATCAATTTAAATACAACATTATGAAATTAATAAACATTCCCGTACTATTACTTCTTTTCTCAATCAGCAATAATACATTTGGTCAGGCTTTATCATCATCACCAGATGTATTAGGAAAAGTTTCTGCTCCCGTAATACCAACCAATAGTGGAATTGAATCATTTAGAATTACAAACTTTTCTTCGGATAATATTAGTACTATAGGTTCTGAATATGTTAATGATAAATTTAGTGAAGCAACTGTTAACAATGGTACTCAATATTTTGATTTACGGTACAACAATCACAACGGCTATTTTGAATATAAAAAATCTCCAACCCATGTAATAAATCTATCCAAAGAAAAAAACACTGAAATTACTTTTAAAGATGGTAGAAAATATTTACTAAAACAATACAAAATAAACAAAACCAGCAAAGAAGATTATTTACTAGCTGTTGGAATTAAGGATTCTAATGTTAAACTTTATAAATTAGAGAGTGTTGAGTTTATTCCTTACAAAGAATCTAGCAATAGTTATGAAGAAAAAAAATCACCTGAATTCAAATTGAAAAAACCTTTGTATTTTGTTGAATCTGATGGTAAAATTATTCCAATAGAGAAAAGCAAAGATTTAGAAAAGGCTTTTTCCGATTATTCAAAAGAAATTAAAAAGTTCGTTAGTCAAAAAAACATTGATTTTAATTCTGATGACATGATTTTAGTCCAAAACTTCGTAAATTCAATTTTATAGAAGTTATTATATAAATAAAATCTCGGCATATTGCCGAGATTTTATTTTACTACAATTGGGTTTTGCAGTATCTTATTAATTGGACATTTCTGTGCAATTACGTGTAATCGTTGAGTTTGTTCATCGGTTAAATTGCCAGTAAACGAAACCTTCTTTGTAAAAATGGTAGTTCCTGGAGTGGTTTCGGTATCAATTTCTACATCAACAAAAACATCTTCCAACAACCATTTGCTTCTGTTTGCATACATTTTTACGGTCATAGCAACGCAACCTTATAACGCGGCAGCAAGTAGTTCTTTTGGTTTTGGACCCAGGTTTTGACCACCTTCATCGATTGGCATATCGGTAATAAATTCTAAAGTTGGCGATGTTATAACCGTTTTATAATTCTCTGCTCCTATTTTTGCTGTAACTTTTTCCATTGTTAGTTTTTCTTAAAAGAATCAACAGGTAACGGAACAAAATCGGTTTCGCCCGGAACTTTCGGAAATTCCTGTGCGTGCCATTTTAATTTAGCTTCTTCGATCACTTCTCGTGACGATGACACAAAATTCCAGTAAATAAAACGTTCTTCAGGGAAAGGTTCACCGCCAAACAAATAAATGGTAGATCCTGCCTTAATATCAAAAGTACATAAATGGGCATCTTTGGTTATTAGAATTTGTTTTTCGCCAAAAACACTTTCGTTCGTAGAAACTTCGCCTTCTAAGATATACAAACCGCTTTCGCCATACAATCGGTCTTTCAAATGAACAGTTTGAGTTTCGTTAGCTTTAATTTCAATCATATACAGCTTGCTGTAAACGGGAACTCCGGATTTTTTATCTTCAAACTCACCTGCAATCAATTTAAAATCTGCTGCATCTTCTTTCCAAGTCGGTAAATCTCTCGCTTCAATATGCACAAAATTCGGTTCCATATCTTCCAAATGCTTTGGCAAAGCAATCCAAATCTGTAAACCATGCATGGTTTTATCTACGGTTCTTAAATAATCGGGCGTTCTTTCAGAATGTACCACGCCTTTCCCCGCAGTCATCCAATTTACAGCTCCAGGCTTAATAACAACATCGTTCCCCAAACTATCTTTATGTGCTACGGCGCCATCAAACAAAAAAGTTAATGTTGACAAACCAATGTGCGGATGCGGACCAACATCTAAATTTTCGTCTGCTGTCATGTGTGCCGGTCCCATGTGATCGATAAAAACAAAAGGACCAATATTGCGTTTTTGTCTAAAAGGCAACAATCTGCCTACCAAAAAATTACCGATATCGGCAGCTTTTTCCTCAAAAATAAAATCTATATTCGACATAAGTTTCACTAATTAATGTTTCTAAAGATATAAAAAACATCAGGAAACATCGTTAATTTACATTAAGTTTAAAATTATGAGTTATGACCGAATTTGAAAAATACATACAGCGATATCTCAATTTGATTCCTTCTGAAAACTGGTTAGAAGAAATGAAAATTGTGTGTAACCAAACATTAGAAATTTATCAATCATTAAGCGCAGAACAAAGTAATTTTGCTTATGCTGATGGAAAATGGACCTTGAAAACTTTATTGGAACATTTAACCGATGTAGAGAAAATATTTCATTACAGAGCGTTACGTTTTGCAAGGAAAGACACAACCGATCTGGCAGGTTTTGATGAAAATCAGTATGCTGAAAACGGGACAGCAAATCAACAGGAATTACCTACACTTATTGAGGAATTTCATTTAAACAGACTGCTTTCTCTTGTCTTTTTTAATAAGCTGACTTCGGAAGAATTAACACAAAGGGGAAAAGCAAATGGCAATAAATTATCTGTAGAAACCATCGGAAAGCTTATTGTAGGTCACAACATGCATCATTTAAACATTATTAAAGAACGCTATTTACCCAATTTAAAGTTTTAGTTTGAAAGAAAATCGAATTTCTCTCTTTGAAAATAATAGATTAATTTTGCATAAAATTTCATTGAATGATTAAAATAGGAAAAATAGAATTACCCGAACATCCGCTTTTACTGGCGCCTATGGAAGATGTGAGCGATCCGCCGTTTCGCCGTTTGTGCAAAATGCACGGAGCCGATATGATGTATTCTGAATTTATTTCTTCGGAAGGGTTGATTCGTGATGCAATGAAGAGCAAAATGAAATTGGATATTTTTGATTACGAACGTCCGGTTGGTATTCAGATTTTTGGTGGTGATGAAGAAGCCATGCAACTTTCGGCAAAGATTGTAGAAACCGTTCAGCCCGATTTGGTAGATATTAATTTTGGATGTCCCGTTAAAAAAGTAGTCTGTAAAGGTGCCGGTGCCGGTGTTTTAAAAGATGTTGACTTAATGATTCGTTTGACAAAAGCGGTTATCAGCGGAACGAGTTTGCCTGTTACGGTAAAAACGCGTTTGGGTTGGGACGATGAATCGATTAATATTGATGAAGTTGCTGAACGCTTACAGGATGTTGGTGTGCAGGCATTGACCATTCATGCACGTACGCGTGCGCAGATGTACAAAGGCCACAGCGATTGGACGCACATAGAACGTATTCACAACAATCCGCGTATTAAAATTCCGATTTTTGGAAACGGAGATATCGATTCGCCTCAAAAAGCAAAAGAATACAAAGAACGTTTTGGATTAGACGGAATGATGATTGGTCGCGCTGCGATTGGTTATCCTTGGATTTTTAATGAAATTAAACATTACCTGAATACGGGCGAAATTTTGGCTCCGCCTACAATGAAAGATCGATTGGAAGCAGCGAAAAATCATTTGATCTGGTCTATGGAATGGAAAGGCGAACGTTTGGGAATTGTAGAAATGCGCAGACATTACACCAATTATTTCAAAGGAATTCACGGTTTTAAGGCACATCGCCAGCGATTGGTTACAGAAGATGATCCCAACCAGCTTTTGCGTATCTTTGATGAAATAGAAGATTTTTATAAAGATTACGTGATTGAACAATTATAAAAAAGAGGTTTTCTTAAAAGGTTAAATTGTCAAGCTGAACTTGTTTCAGCTTCTCATAAAATTTGTAAATCAAAAATAATGAGATTCCGGAACAAGTCCGGAATGACAAGCATAGACATCTAAGAAATCCTCTTTTTATTTTCCCACATTTTAATATTATTTCCACATGAATTATCATTCAAAATCAACCAATATATTACTTAATTTAGGAATCGAAGAGTTAAACGAAATGCAGCTTGCAGCGAACGAAACGATCTTAAACAAAAATGAAACTTTATTATTATCGCCTACAGGTTCGGGAAAAACACTGGCGTTTCTGTATCCGCTTTATCAATTGATTGATCCGGATGCTAAAGGAATTCAAGCGTTGATTTTGGTTCCATCAAGAGAATTAGGTTTACAGATTGAACAG
>JAVXSC010000176.1:0-4910 GCA_036643355.1 Myroides sp. | reverse complement strand
AAATATTTATGATGAAATTAATCAGCTGGAAAAAACAAAAATCGACGAGCAAAAGTTTGTGCAACGTACCGAATTATTCCGTCCGTTAGCGCTTTTGGCATTGGTTTTATTACTGGTTGAATTTATTTCGAGAAAAACATTATTTAAAGGATTCGTGTAAAATGTGGGGATTAGATACACCTTTTTATTTCTATTTACTACTGTTAATTCCAATATTAATAGCAGTTTACCTATGGAATACCGTTTGGAAAAAAAAGAAAATTGCCGAATTTGGTTCTGGTAATTATTTAAAACGTCTGGCACCCGAAGCATCAACCACAAGCAAACCGCTTATAAAAATGGTTTTGCTGGCTGTAACGGTTTTTGCGTTGATTATTGCATTGGTAAATCCAAAATTCGGAACAAGAATAGAAACCGTAAAACGTCAAGGTATTGATATTGTTTTTGCAATCGATGTTTCTAAAAGTATGCTGGCAGAAGATATTGCACCATCGCGTTTGGGAAAATCAAAACAACTGGCATCGCAAATCATCAATAATCTCGCATCCGATCGTATCGGAATTGTAGGTTATGCAGGATCTGCCTTTCCAATGTTACCCATTACTACCGATTACAGCATGGCAAAAATGTATATTCAGGATATGCACACCGATATGGTTTCAAGTATGGGAACTGCCCTGCGTGAAGCTATTGAAGTAGGAAGTAATTATTTTGATGATCCAAAAACCAGCAAGGTAATGATTTTAATTTCTGATGGGGAAGATCATGGCGAAGGAATCAGCGATGCTATTGCAATGACGAAAGATAAAGGCATTAAGATTATCACCGTTGGAGTTGGAACACCAGATGGCGGACAAATTCCTATCAAACAAAACGGCAGAACAATCGATTATAAGAAGGATACCGATGGATCTACCGTAGTTACCAAATTAAACGATGCTACTTTAAAGGAAATTGCAAAAAGCACTGGCGGCGTTTTTATTTATGGAAGTAAGACTGATGAGGTGTTGCAGTTGGTAGATCAAACATTACAAAAGATAGAAAAAACCGATTTTGAATCGCAACAAATTGCCGATTTTCAATCGCAGTTTCAATGGTTTGTCGGCTTGGCTTTATTACTGTTGATTATTGATAGTTTGGTGTTGGAACGCCGCACTGCATGGGCAAAGAAAATTAATTTATTTAACGAGAAATAACATGAAACACTTTTGGTATATCATATTAGTACAACTAGTTATGCTGAATGCTGTTGGGGCACAATCATATAAATCGGAATTAGCGAACGGTAACCAGAGTTTTAGTGTGAAAAATTACACCAAAGCAGAGCAAACCTACCGTAAAGCATCGGCAAAAGAAAAACAGAATACTGCTGCACAATACAACAAGGCAAACAGTATTTACAAAATGCAGTCTATGAACGAAGCGGTTTCGGCTTATCAAACTGCAATAAAATCAGCAAAGAGCAAAGAAGAAAAACATCAGATTTTTCATAACATGGGTAATGCCTTTATGAAATTGAAAGATTACGAAAGTGCCGTTGAAGCTTACAAAAATGCGTTACGAAACAATCCGAATGATGAAAAAACACGTTACAATTACGCGTTAGCAAAGAAAATGCAGAAAGAAAATCCTGATCAGAATAAAGATAACAAGCAAAATCAGGATCAAAACAAAGACAAAAAAGATCAGGACAAGAAAGACGATCAAAACAAGGATCAGAAAGACAAGAACGATCAAAATAAAGATAAAAAAGACGATAAAGGAGATCAGGATAAAAAAGATCAACAAGATAAAGACGGAAAAGATGACAAAGGCGATAAAGACAAAGAACAGCCTAAACCAAATCCGCAGCAACAAAAGCAAAACCAGTCTAAACAGCAAATGGAAAACATGTTAAAAGCGTTAGACAATCATGAACAAGGCGTTCGCGAACGTATTCAGGGTCGTGAGCAAAAAGGTAAACCGGTATCGTCACCAACACAAAAAGATTGGTAAAAACTATGTACGCAAAACATTTCATATATACGTTTTTAGCTTTATTTACAAGCATAGCTACTTGGGCACAATTTCAGTTGAAAACCCAGGTTAGCAGTCAGTCTATTGGAATTAATCAGGTAATCGAAGTTCGCTTTACCATGAATGATGACGGAGATGATTTTAAACAACCAAGTTTTGAAAATTTTGAAATACTACAAGGTCCAATGCAGGCAATAGGACATCGTTTGATAAACGGAAGTTATAGTATGGAGAAAAGTTTTTCCTTCTTGGTTCAACCAAAAAAGAAGGGAAATCTGGTTATTGGATCGGCTTCGGCTACGTTTGAAGGAAAGCAATACAAATCACAACAAGTTACCATAAAAGTTGGCGATGCAGTTCAGGAACAACCGCGACAACAAAATAGAAATGATCCGTTTGCCATGATTCGTCAAATGGAAGAAGAATTTTTTGGGCATCGCCGTCAGCGAGAGCAAAGAAAAATACCCCAAAATTTAGGCACAGGTATTCACATAATTGCAAAAATTTCTAAAAATAATATTTTTGTTAATGAACCTGTTACAGTGGAATATGGCTTGTATTTAGGTGCAGATAGGGCAATTACTTCTATGGGGGTTAAAAATATTCCGAAATATGAAAACTTTTGGAATCATACCATTGAACAGCAAGGTATGCAAGTAATCGAGACCACGTTAGACGGAAAGCTTTATAGATATCTTCCGTTGCAAAAAGTTGTTTTATTACCTCAAAAAGACGGAACGCTGAAAATCAATCCATTAGAATTAGAAATAGAAGAACAATACCTTACAGGAAATGTAGATTATTATACTGGGAATCGGGAAATCGGCATTCGTAAAAAAGTATATTCATCGGGTACAAAAACAATTCAGGTAAAACAATTACCGCTCGATAGTCAACCGGCGGGTTATACCGGCGCTGTTGGATCGTATCAGTTTACTGTTCAAGCAAACAAAACATCGGTAAAAGCAAACGAACCTTTAGAATTGACCTTAACCGTTCAAGGAAAAGGAAATTTAGATTTACTTACCTTGCCAAAACCGGTTGCGCCAACTGCATTGGAATTGTACGATCCCGAAAAAATTAACCGTGTAAATAAAAGTATTTCGGCAGGAATGGAAGGATCAAAAGCCGAAAAATATGTAATTGTACCGCAATACAAAGGCACACATACTATTGAACCGATTACTTTTTCGTATTTCGATACTGCATCAAAAACCTATAAAACCATCACATCGCAACCTATTACCATTGAAGTGACCGATGGTCCAGAACTGCCTACAAATGCTTCTATGAACAATAAAGCCGAAGTTGTTAGCGATAAAATGCAAATGCAGTCGCTGAATAAGAACATTGAATGGTTTAACGGGAATTTCATTACACAGAATAAATCATTTTATGCATGGTGGTTAGCGCCTTTATTGCTGTTGCCAATTGTATTTTTGGCTAAAAATGTATCCGACAAAAAAGCGGGCGATGTTAGCGGAAATAAACTAAAAGCAAGCAACAAACTGGCTAAAAAATATTTATCGGCAGCTAAAACGCAAATAGGAAACAAAGAAGCTTTTTACGAAGCATTAGAACGATGCCTACACAACTATTTAAAGGCGAAGTTAAAAATTGAAACCACCGAAATGAGTAACGATACCATTACCGAACTGTTGCAGAACAACCAGATTAACAGTGAGGATATTTCGACATTTATATCGATAAAAACAACGTGTGAAATGGCTCGATACGCACAAATGGATATTCAAACCATGCAGAACGATTACAATTTGGCGGTGCAGTTGATTAATTCAATCGATAAACAAATAAAAAAGTAATATGAAACAGTTATTGATACTTTTTTTAAGTTTTTGCTTTTCGTTGGGTTTACAAGCTCAAGAAAATAACGATGCGCTTTTTAATAAAGGAATAAACGCTTTTAACCAGAAAGATTACGCAGCATCGGCACAGGTTTTTGAAAAATTGGTTAAGACAGATTCTTTAAACGCCACGCTGCATTACAATTTAGGCACCGCCTATTTACGTCTGCAGAATACGGCTTTAAGTATTTATCATTTGGAAAAAGCGTTGAAATTACAACCAGATTACGAAGCTGCACGCATTAACCTTAATTTTGCCGAAAAACTTAAAACCAAAGTTGCAAAAGGCAATTTGCCTATTCCGCAACAACAAATGTTGTACAGCGTTTTTAATTTTCTAAAACCAAATACTTGGGCTTACTTGGCAATTGCAAGTATGTTTTTAACTGTTATTGTGTTGGTTGTTTACCGTTTAAACAGTAATGCAACCGCTAAAAAAGCACTTTTTACCTTGAGTATTTTTACTTTGGCGATTAGTATCGGAAGTTATTTTATATCTAAAAACCAATCCGATTATTTATTGATGAACAATTATATTATTGTAAAAGATAAAGATGTTTTGTTGATGAACGAACCAAGATCTGTTGCTAAAATAACTGCGACTTTGAACGAAGGCGAAAAAGGATTTATACAGGAAGAAACCAATCAATGGATAAAAATTCAGCTGCAAAACGATACCATTGGCTGGGTTGATAAAAAAAATGTGTTACAGTATTAAAATTTGGTAAGTTTCGGCTTACCATTTTTATTTAATAACTTTATAAAAACAAATTTCTATGGCACAAGACAGCACTTCCGTAATTATAGAAACCATACAGTCGAGTTTTTTAAAATGGCGCGATTTTTCATTGAATGACAGAATTTCGGTTTTAAAAAATATCCGAGAAAAGTTGCTTCAAAACAAACGCGATTACGCACACGCGATTACAACCGATATGAACAAACCAATAAAACTGGCAATTGCAGAGGTTGAAAAATGTGCTTATTTGTGCGATTATTACATAGAAAATGCAGCTCAGTTTTTAAAAG
>JAVXSC010000175.1:0-4990 GCA_036643355.1 Myroides sp. | reverse complement strand
GTTTACTTTTCATTAAAAATTCCTGGCAATGCTTCTTTAGTAATTGTAGCACGTGTTCCGTATAAATACACATTTTTTTTCGCATTTTCTTTGTGGTCTGCAATAAATTTCGGATGCATTATACAATCTCCATCAATCTGAATAATATAATCGCACGAGCTTTTAGCAACCGCTTTATTCAAAATAATGGCTTTGCGAAAACCTTTATCTTCCTGCCAAACATGAATTACCTTAAATGTACTTTTCTGAATAAAATTATCGATAAGCTTTTTGGTTTCTTCGGTAGATCCGTCATCGGCAATCAAAACTTCATCGGGCATTTCTACCTGTTCAAAAATACTTTTAAAGATAAGTTCTAACGCTTGCGGCCAATTGTAGGTTGATATTAGTAAAGCTGTTTTCATTAATTATTTGATTAAATGCTTAAACCATTGACCAAAATTCTTTTTAAAAATCCACATTTTAGATTTTTTAAGATTAGGATTCTCTTTAATAAATCCCTTAATATCATTTAAGTTTTCGCTTGGAAAATAGCCTAAAGATTTCCAAATTTTAGGATTAAGATAAAACAAATCTTTTAATTGAGTGTAGTTTTTTTCATTCGCAGACTTCCATTTTGTGAAGAATTCCGAATTTATTTCGTCTTTATGCCCCCAGTTCGATATCTTAAAAACTAATTCCTCTTCTGTACGCGAAAGTGTTTCGTGCAAAGCATAATGCGGCACATAAATCACGCGCTCTTTTGTATTACGGGCACGCTTGTAATTAGGATAGTTTGTAGCAACCATAAACTTTGTAGCATCGTCTACATACAAAAGTCCGTTATCTAAATATTTATAAATATTGATTAAAAAACCAGAAAATTGAATCTTATTTTTCTCTGGATTATCTAAAAAATGATCGTACTTTCTTAATGTTTCAACAAATTTATCAAAATCTAAAAAAATCTCGTCGGCATCAACTTGTACAAGCCAATTTCCAAGTCCCATTTTTTCACTTAATAAGGTACGTTCGCGGCTGTCGTTATCAATTGGAGAAAGTTCTGGAATGTAAAAATTATCACGATAAACAGTTATCTTTTTATCAACATCGAAAGTATCGATCCATGTAAAAAAATCTTCGCCAATTTCAAATTTTGTTCCTGTCCACGTTCTGTTTTCTTGATCTAAAGCCAAAAAAATTTCGTCGGATTTTTCGTAAACAGGTGGAATTGACTTTTTTAGTTTTTCGTAATCGTACGATACCAAAAAGCCCGTTTGTATTTTTTTCATTTAGTTGTCTTTTTGCAAACCAAAAAACAAATATATGCTTATTTTAGCAGAAATAAAGAATTAAAATTTATGAAGATAACCATTGTAGCTTTTGATATATGGGGCTTTAACAAGTTCATCGCAAATCGTTTGATGCAGTTAGGTCATGAGGTTACTTTTATAAACAGCTTTGAAATTCGTTATATTTATAAAAACAAGTGGGAAAGAATTGGTAATTTGTTTTCAAAGATTTTTCTTAAAAAAAACATCAAAAAAGTATTTATAGATGAGACACTTTTAAATAAGATTAATGAATTATCACAGCAGGATCAAATTCTTATTATTAATCCTTCGTATTTTAAAAACAGTCATTTAGAGTTACTTAAAACCAAAACCAACCGATTTTTAGCATATAATTACGATTCTTTATCACGAATTCCTTTACCTGATAATTATGAGAAGTTATTTGAAAAAATATTTTCTTTTGATATTGACGATGTAAAGCAACATAAATTTCTTAACCTGCTTACAAACTTTATATATTTAGACAAAAATCACAATCCTTCTCCAAGCAATAAGGCATTTATGATACTTTCAAAATCTAAAGAGCGAGAAATTATTTTACATAAAATTGCAACTATTTTAGATTATAAGAAGGTACACAATTACGAATTCATTATTTTAAATCCTTCTGTAAAAACAGGTAATACCAAAATAACGCTTACTAAAAAGCATATTTCTTTACCCGTTGTTGAGCAAAAAATGAAAGATTCTGAAATTTTGATAGATTTGATAAGAGATAACCAAACAGGTTTAAGTTTTAGGATTTTTGAAGCTATGGCATTGCAAAAAAAGATAATAACAAATAATGAAACAATTAAAGAATACGATTTTTACAACCCTAATAACATTTTGATACTTAATAAAGAAGTTTCCAACATTGACGACACTTTTCTAAATAATGAGTATGAAGATGTTCCGACCGAAATTTATGAAAAATATACTATAGACGGTTGGGTAAAAAATGTGTTTTATAATTAAAAAACAGCTATGAAAATAACGTTTTTAGTTGACGATGTTTGGAACTTTAATAGATTGATTGCAGAACGCTTGCAACAAAAAAAACATACGGTAACATTTATTGATAGTTCTAAAATTCATTTTTCGTACAAAAACAATGTTCAACGCATAACAAACTTCTTTAACAAAACTTTTTTTAATAATAATATAAAAAGAGGTTTTTTAGAAAGAACATTGTTGCAAACAATTGAAAATTTACCTTTGCAAGACTGTATCATTATTATTAACCCCGATACATTTAGCCAGCAAATTGTAAACTTGTTAAAGTTAAAAACCAAAAGGTATATTGCGCATAATTATGATTCTTTAGATCGCCACCCATTGCCAGTAAATCATACAGAATTATTCGATCAGGTTTTTTCGTTTGATATTCAAGATGTACAGAAAAACAATTTTATTACGCTCTTAAATAATTTTATTTACACAGAAAAAAAGGTTTCTGAAAAACCTAAAAACAAAATGTTCATGATTTTGTCAAAATCAAAAGAACGGGAAATTATTTTAAGTAAAATAGCCAGTGCTTTAGACCGAAAAAACATTACTAATTATGAATTCATTGTTGTAAATCCTGAATTCACAGAAAAAATTAACAAAAACATTGTACTAACAACCAAAAGTATTTCATTAGATGATGTAATAAAAAAAGTAGACAATGCAGAAATTTTAATAGATTTAGTTCGTACTAATCAATCTGGATTGAGTTTTAGATTTTTTGAAGCAATGGCATTTCATAAAAAAATCATTACAAATAATAAAAATGTAATGCTTTACGATTTTTACAATCCTAACAACATTTTAGTTATTAATGATGACTTTACTGAAATTGATGATGCTTTTTTAAACAAAGCATATGAACCTGTGCCGGAAAACATTTACAAAAACTACACTATTGATGCTTGGATTAAAACAGCTTTTAATCTATAATTAAAAATACACTTAAAGAATGGAACAAAAAATTCTATTTATTTTTCATGAAGATACTCGAACCGGAGCTCCAAATGCTTTACTCTCTTTTTTAAATTATTTAAAAGAACATCATGCGAATGATTTTGTTATAGATATTTTTGTATTGCGTTCGGTTAATGGCGAATTAGAACCTGAATTGAGAAAAATTGCCAGAAAATTCTATGTAAAAAGGAAGAAAAAATCTATAAAAGTAAAAATATTAAATGCGTTTAAGCCAACAAGTTCTATACTGTTTGGGTTACAGATGGTAAACAAATACGATGTTATTTATGGCAACACCATTCTTACTTTAAAATACTTAAGCCAGATAAAGCAAAAATTTCCAAAAGTTAAAACTCTTTTACACGTTCACGAAAGCACGTACTTAACCAGTTTATTTTTAGATACAAAAAAAGCCACCCAACAGTTTAAGTTGATTGATAAAATTTTCACAGTTGCAAATCAGGCAAAAAATAATTTATTTGAAAATTATTCGGTTAATCCTCATAAAATATCAATTATTTATCCAACAGTTTCAAAAACAGAAACTGCACAAGTAAATAATCCGTTAAAAGAAAGATATTCAAAATTTGATCTGGTTTTGGTTAACATTGGTCAACCCATCTTGACAAAAGGCACCGATTTAATTCCACAAATTGCAAATATTCTTAGAAAACGAAATCCTGTCCTTAAATTTAAAATTATTGTTGTAGGAATTTTAAATGACAGTGATTATCTTAAATCTATAAAGTTAGATATTGCCAAATTGCAGTTAAACGAGTATATTGAATTGGTTCCACACACAAAAACGCCGATGAATTATCTGGAAATTGCAAATGCTTGCCTTATTCCTGCGCGTGAAGAATCGTTCTCTTTAATTGGTGTACATGCTGCTGTTTTTGAAAAGCCAATTTTAGCATTCAAAAATGCACTTGGTATTTTAGATATTTTTGATGAAGATTGTACTTTTCAGGCAAATTACCTTGATATTGAAGATTTTGTAAAGCAAATTGAAATGATATACAAGAATCCTGAATTGGTTAAGCAGAAAACAATAGTAGCACACAGAAAGTATAACGATATTTTAGATTCAGATAAAATCAACGAAGAACACTTTATTAAACTAAAGCATTTTATTAGCAATTAGAATAAATTATATATTAAAAAATATTTATCGATTTTTTTCGTTAGTTTTAATGATAAAAATTGTCAGTTAAAAATTCAAAACAAAAAAATGAAATTCCTATATAATATCATCCTTATTGCCTGCTTGGTAAGTTTAGCTTCGTGTCGTGACGATTTTAATTTTGAACCGGCTACAGGTTCCGAACTAACTTTTTCTAAAGACACCGTTTATTTGGACACTATTTTTTCGAATATCGGATCAAGCACCTACAATTTAAAGGTTTACAATAACAGCAATAAAGACATTAAAATTCCGTCGATTAGATTAGGTAAAGGCGATAATTCTAATTTTCGATTAATGGTTGATGGAATGCCTGGCAAAAGTTTTGAAAATATTGAACTTTTAGCAAAAGACAGTATGTTTATTTTTGTTGAAACTACGGTTGACATCAAACAGCAAACCAATAACAAAGATTATCTGTATACCGATGAAATTCTGTTTCAGGCAGGCAGCAATCAGCAAAAAGTGAACTTGGTAACTTTGGTTAAAGATGCCGTTTTTCTGTATCCGCAGAAATTTCAAGACGGTT
>JAVXSC010000174.1:0-5028 GCA_036643355.1 Myroides sp. | reverse complement strand
ATGGATAATGAGGTTGAACTAAAAGCTTTTCTTTGTTTTTTAAATGCATTATTTACGTGTCTTTACGTAAACCTATACTAGGACAAGACACCTTCCGCAACTATTAGGGGTTTGGTAATACGGGTATCATTATCATCAAGGTAATCAATACGCAACGTTGCACCATAGTTTCCATTAACAATACGTACATTGTATTTTTTATCTCTTTCAATTGCTTCAATAATGATATCTATCCATCGCCGTCTACCATCTTTCATTTTAATTTCACCTTTCCAGATGTATTTACCAGGAGCACTGTATCCTGCTACTTGAATAGGTTCGTTAAAAACAATGTTTTTAGAATCTTGACCATTTCCAAAATCAATTTTTATTGATTCTACATTATCTACATCGTTTCCTAAAAACATATCGCGCGGAAAAATCACATTGAAACTTTCAGTAGGTACTGTATGCACTGGTGTAGAAATAGCTACCGCTACATTTTCTTTATAGGGGTTTTGCCAAACACCGTTTCTGTAGACATCGCGAAACTGATTACCTTCAAAAGTAATTTTACCCTCATTCAAAGCATCCTCTGTAATCATAGAATAATTGTACAACAAACCACCAAGAACTATTGTAGTTTCATCATTTTCCACACTGTTAAAATCTTTTCGATAATTATTCCAGCGTTTAGCATAAGCTTCCATTGATATAAAGTTTTCTTCGGAAGAAGGGTCTATACGTGCCGAATGTAACTCTCTAAACAAATCACTGAATACCTGAATGTCCATTGAATTTGTATCACGAACTACACCATCATACAAACTAAGTTCGGTTAAGCCAAGTGCATAATTTTGTAAAATTCCGTGCGGTACACGTTGTCTTTCTAATTGTAGGAAGGGAAATGCCGCCTGTTCTGTAAATTCGCGCTGAATATTTCTAGACTCTTGCGCGTTGACAATAATGCATGCAAAAGCACATGCTATGCCTAATAGTAGTCATATGTAATAATTGTTTTTTCCGGTTATATAAAAAATGTTCTTGGTTAATTATGGTCAAGTTCCCACAACTAACTAAGTAATTATTATTTAAATAAAATGTATTGCAACCTAGTTGTAAGTTACGTCAAAGCGCCCATCACGAATTTGTATGATCTTACCATCAGGCTGTTTAATGTCAAACCAAAAAGTACCCGATAATATCATATCAAACAAAGAATGTTTAGTGATTTTTAATTCGCCTTTTTGTATTTCGTTTGTTGTTACCCATGTTCCAGACTGACCAAAATTTCTAAAGAAAATAGCTCCAGCGTAATAATCTAATTCCGATGATGCAGATGAGACTGTTCCTAGTTGATAAGTCATTCCTTCTTGAACTTCATCAATTGTATTAGACTCTAAACTAATTGTACTTATATAGTCAGAATTTGACCATTTACCATTTATTGAAATACCATATCTTCCTTGATAATATTGATTATAAGCAATAATATTTGGATTATTTGCAATATAAGCCTTACCATCTACATAGCAGGCAAAAATATTAGCACCAGTAGTAGTTGCCGTAGGGAGTGGTGTTTGGTAATTACCTGGATCGTTTTCGGGCCGGTCATCATTTTTTTCACAACCTATAAGTAATAAGCTGCATATAAGCAGAGGCACATAAAGAAGTTTTTTCATGGTTGGTTAATTTAATACTAAAATATAAAATTTTGTTAATTAAAACAAATAATACAAAGTATTTTAATCAAGTATTTGATCTTATCAAACATTTGCGGACTTACTTAATTGAGTATAACATTAAAACGTCCATCACAAATTTGTATAATCTTACCATCGGGTTGTTTAAAATCAAACCAAAAAATACCAGACAATATCATATAAAATTAAGCATGTCTAGTGACTTTTAGTTCAACTTTTTATATATCATTTGTTGTTATCCATGTACCGGATTGACCAATATTTCGGAAGAAATAGCTCCAACGGAATAATCTAATTCCGATGATGCAGATGAGACTGTCCTTAGTTGATACGTCTTCCTTCTTGAAATTCCTCAATTGCATTAGACTCTAAACTGATTGTGCCTTTTTAATTGGAATTAAATGAATTCTACTCCAAGAAAACACCCTAACGTTTATTGCATTGACTATTTAAAATAAAATGATTTAAAAAAATAAAGTGTAAAATTTTAAATTAAATTCTCTACTAGAATATATCAAGCTGATAAATTATTTTATTTTTTATACTTTTTAAACCCTCACTAAGAAACAACCTTCCAACTTCTGCCCCTCCCTTCCAATTCAAAATATTAAATCCCTTTCCATAAGACATTTGTTACAAAGCCCGCAATGTGTGGGATCACGTAACAAATAATACTTACAATTATGGAAAAACAAAGAAAAATGCTCTTAACAGCAGTAGTAATGCTTTCAGCAATTACAGCATCCGCTCAAGGAAACGGAAACGCAGGAATCAATGAAGCTACCCAGATGGTTACCTCCTATTTTGATCCAGCCACACAACTTATTTATGCCATCGGTGCAGTGGTAGGATTAATCGGTGGAGTTAAAGTCTACAACAAATTCAGTTCTGGAGATCCCGATACAAGCAAAACAGCAGCCAGCTGGTTTGGTGCGTGTATCTTCTTAATCGTCGCTGCAACCATCCTACGCTCCTTCTTCCTTTAACAAGCTGTCTTATGAACTACAACATCAATAAAGGTATTGGAAGAACGGTAGAGTTTAAAGGGCTAAAGGCACAGTACCTCTTCATTTTCGCAGGTGGACTGCTCGGTATGCTTATTCTTGTAAT
The DNA here is from genome assembly GCA_036643355.1 of Myroides sp. Classification (GTDB taxonomy): domain Bacteria; phylum Bacteroidota; class Bacteroidia; order Flavobacteriales; family Flavobacteriaceae; genus Flavobacterium. Next base: position 2,236 of record JAVXSC010000174.1, on the reverse strand, counting down.
GATCATGTACATGATCGGTGTAAACTCCTTCATCTGCATTGTCTTGGGAACAGGAAGTACATCGCTCATCGTATGGCAAACATTCTCCTTAAATCGAAAGTATGGCGAACATGGGCTGATGAAGATTACAGCGAACAAAAAACATCCCAAGTACATCATCTGTAGAAAACCTGTACACCGCTACCTAAAAAAATTAAATAAACAGACTGCAAAATGAGAAACACAGCAAAAACAACGACTTTGGAAAACAAGTTTCCACTGCTGGCAGTAGAAAACAACTGCATCATTTCAAAAGAAGCAGATATTACGGTTTGTTTTAAAGTACAATTACCAGAACTTTTCACAGTTGCTTCAGCTGAATATGAAGCCATTCATTCCGCATGGCATAAGGCGATCAAAACGCTTCCTGACTATACCATCATTCACAAACAGGATTGGTACATCAAGGAAAATTACAGTCCGGATTTAACCAAAGAAGATCAAACATTTTTAGGCAGGTCTTATCAGCAGCATTTCAACGAACGACCTTTTCTGAATCATTACTGTTATCTGTTTCTGACAAAAACAACCAAAGATCGCATGAGTACACAAAGCAATTTTTCATCGCTTTGCAAAGGCACGTTGATTCCGAAAGAAATCAGAAACAAAGAAACGATCAGCCGTTTTATGGAAACAGTCACACAGTTTGAGCGCATCGTAAACGACAGCGGTTTAATAAGTCTGGAAAGACTGACTGAAGAAGACATCATCGGAACCGATCAAAAGCAAGGGTTATTGGAACAGTACCTGGCTCTTTCAAAAGAATCAGGAACGCCTATGCAGGATATTGCATTGGGAACAGAGGAAGTACGAATTGGGAACAAACGTCTGAGCCTGCACACCCTTTCAGACACAGATGACCTGCCTTCAACGGTATCAGCAGATACGCGTTTTGAGAAGCTTTCAACCGACCGGAGCGACTGCCGATTATCTTTCGCTGCGCCTGTAGGATTACTACTCAACTGCAACCACATTTACAACCAATACCTGTTCTTGGACAATAGCGAAAACAACCTGCAGAAATTTGAAAAGTCCGCACGAAACATGCATTCACTGGCGAGGTACAGCCGGGCAAACCAAATCAACAAAGAATGGATTGAAAAATACCTGAACGAAGCACACAGTTTCGGACTGTCATCAATTCGGGCGCATTTCAATATAATGGCATGGTCGGAAGATCCTTCAGAGTTAAAACAGTTGAAAAATGATTGTGGTAGTGCTTTGGCGCTTATGGAATGCAAACCAAGACACAACACGACCGACACTGCAACATTGTATTGGGCAGGCATGCCGGGCAATTCAGGTGATTTTCCAAGTGAAGAAAGTTTTTACACATTTATCGAACCTGCCTTATGCTTCTTTACTGAAGAGACGAACTACCACAATTCCCCTTCTCCGTTTGGCATTAAGATGGCAGACAGGCTGACCGGAAAACCGATCCATCTGGACATATCGGATTTACCGATGAAAAAAGGAATTATTACCAATCGAAACAAGTTCATACTGGGACCATCCGGGAGCGGTAAATCCTTTTTCACCAACCATATGGTACGGCAGTATTACGAACAGGGAGCGCACGTATTATTGGTAGACACCGGTAATTCCTATCAGGGATTGTGTGAACTCATCAAAGGAAAAACCAAAGGCGAAGACGGAGTTTATTTCACCTACACTGAAGACAATCCCATTGCCTTCAACCCATTCTATACAGACGACGGTGTATTTGACATCGAAAAACGCGAGAGCATCAAAACACTGATCCTTACCCTGTGGAAACGCGACGACGAACCACCTACCCGTTCCGAAGAAGTAGCCTTGTCCAATGCCGTAAGCGGATACATTGACTGTATCAAAGAAAATCAGCTATTCCCATCCTTCAATGGTTTCTATGAGTACATAAAAGGAGATTATCGAAAAGTACTGGTAGAAAAACAGGTTCGTGAAAAAGATTTCGACATCGCCAATTTCCTGAACGTACTTGAGCCTTACTACAAAGGAGGTGAATACGATTATCTGTTGAATTCCGACAAACAACTGGATCTGCTTTCCAAACGCTTCATCGTATTTGAGATCGATGCGATCAAAGACCATAAGATCCTTTTTCCGATTGTAACGATCATCATTATGGAAATATTCATCAACAAGATGCGCAGGCTCAAGGGAGTCCGCAAGTTGATCCTGATTGAAGAAGCATGGA
>JAVXSC010000173.1:0-5041 GCA_036643355.1 Myroides sp. | reverse complement strand
CGTATCCTATCATAACTTTTGCAGGAATTCCACCAGAAATCATGCTTGCACCTTCAGGAACCGGAGAATGGTTAAAGTTAAAATCCATCATGTTATAACTTGCACCAACTTTCCATTTATAATCTTGCATGAAACGCTCGTACTTATGAATTACCTGTGCTTGTGCCGAAAAACCTATTAGGCTTAATCCGAAAATTGCTGTTAATATAGTTTTTTTCATAAACTTTGTAAATTTTTTATAAATATAACGAAATTTTTAATTATTTATATTGTTTGACTGTTTCTTTGTCTTTTTGCTTCAAAAATTAATACTGCAGCCGCTACTGAAACATTCATTGAGTCAATTTGACCCTGCATTGGAATGATGATATTTTCTGTTGAATGTTCGCGCCATATTTCACTTAAACCGGTTGCTTCGGTTCCCATAACAATGGCTGATCTTTGTTTAAAATCGACCGAATAATATGAAACTGCTTCTTGTAAAATAGCGCTAAAAATAGCAATATTATTGTCTTTTAAAAAATTTATTATTTCTGTAGAACCTGCTGTTACAATTTTATTTGTAAAAACGGCACCAACGCTTGATCGAACAATATTTGGATTGTACAAATCGGTTTTAGGATCGGCAATAAAAACAGCATCGACATTTGCAGCATCAGCAGTACGAAGAACCGCACCGATATTTCCTGGTTTTTCTAACGATTCTAACACCACAATCAAAGGATTTTCAGGTAACTGAAGATTTTCTAAAGAATGATTTTTAGTTTTAGCAACGGCAATTACACCTTCGGTACTTTCCCGATACGCTATTTTCTGGTAAACTTCTTTTGAAATTTCAATCAGGTCGGTTGTGTGGGAAAGTTTTCTTTTAAAATGATTCAGTTTTTTGGCATCGAACAAATCAAAACAAAATAAAAGCTGCTCGATTTCAAAATCGTTTTTAAGCGCAATTTCAATTTCGCGGATACCTTCAATTACAAAAAGTCCGGCTTTTTTACGAGCCTTGCTTTTTTCCTGTAACTGAAAAATATCTTTAATTAATTGATTTTGAATGCTTGTTATCTGTTTCATTTAAATGATTTCTTGTCGCTTAATTTCTAAATATTTGTTCAGAAGATTTACCGAAAGATCTGCCGGTTTAGTGTAAACTGTTTTTATACCGTGCATTTGCAGTTCTTGAATAATCAACTGTTTTTCGTGCACAAATTTAGATGCTATTGTTTGAATATAAATATCTTTTGTTGAATTTATTTTTCGATTGTGAACGTCATTCAACAGCGTGTTTTCGAAAATAATGGTCAGCAAAACGTGTTTTTTTGCCAACGCACGTAAGTAAGGCAATTGACGTTTTAAAGCATCTAACGTTTCAAAATTGGTAAACAAAATTAACAAACTTCGTTTCTGAATCTTTTTTAAACTGTCGGTTAAAACATACTGGTAATTCGATTCTTTAAAATTGGTATCGATATGATACAATGCATCGACAATTTTACGAACCTGTAGCATTTTATTATCGGCTTTTAGAAAAACATCGGTTTTCTTTTCAAATGTCCACAAACCGGCTTTGTCCTGACGTTTAATGGAAATATTTGCCAACATTAACGCAGCGTTTATCGAATAATCTAAAAGTGACATCCCATCGAAAGGCATCTTCATGGTTCTGCCTTTATCGATCAGTAAATACACGTTTTGTGCTTTTTCTTCTTGATAATGATTGACCATTAAATGCTGTTTTTTGGCAGATGCTTTCCAGTTTACATGTCGTAAATCGTCGCCAGTAACATAGTCTTTAATCTGTTCGAATTCTGATGATTGACCAACTTTTCGGGTACGTTTAATTCCGTTTGGATGCAATGCCGTTTTTGATGCCAGTAATTCATGTTTACGTAAATTTAAAAAACTTGGATAAACAGCAACTTCTTCATTTTTAGCATTTTTATATCGTTTACTTATTAATTTAGTTAAAGTAGTTGCGTAAATATTTGTAGATCCAAATTGATACAAACCGCGTTCTTTTGGAACAATAGAATAGTTGATCTGCTTTTTAGAATCTTTCTCTAAATTACTGCTTAAAAGAAAATTGCGTTCTTGAAACTGAAAAGGCAATTCGTCTATAATTTCAATTGCAACCGAGAAAGCATAATTGTTTTTTATATTTAAATTGATTTCGTTTTTATCTCCGTTTGATAATCTTTCGGGCACAATTCTTTCAACTGTAATTCCATCTTTTTTATGAAACAGCAGAAATATTTCAACCGCAATCAATGCAACAATAACTGCCAAAACAATTAGTGCAACGTAGAAAAAGAAGGGCGCAAAAAAACCGATTGCAAACAAAATGGTTACAATGAGCAATGCCAGATAAAAACGTGTATTTAAATATAAAAATTTCATTTAATTAGCGTGGAATTTCAACAGTATCAATAATCTGCTTCACTACATCTTTTATGGTAATACCTTCCATTTCGCGTTCCGGAGCCAAAATTAAACGGTGATTTAACACATAATACGCCACATATTTAATATCGTCTGGAGTTACAAAATCGCGACCGTTGATCAATGCGAACGATTTACTTGCGTTTAAAATTGCGATGGAAGCACGAGGTGATGCACCTAAATACAAGAAACTGTGACTGCGCGTATTGTTTACAATTTGCGCAATAAACTGAATTAAATGCGGTTCGATCATTACTTTTTGAGCCAGTTGCTGAAATTTAATCAATTGTTGTGCGTTAATTGCAGGTTTCAACAAACTTGTTTTATCAAAATGTTCGTTGGTTTGCTCTAAATGCAGCAATTGAATTTCTTGTTCTAACGTAGGATAATCAATGGTTATCTTCATTAAAAAACGATCTAATTGTGCTTCGGGCAACGCATACGTTCCTTCTTGTTCGATAGGATTTTGAGTAGCTAGAACCAAAAACGGCTGTTCCATTTCGTAGGTTTTACCGTCGATCGTAATCTGGCGTTCTTCCATTACTTCAAACAAAGCTGCCTGTGTTTTTGCAGGTGCACGGTTAATTTCATCAATCAGAATAAAATTTGAAAAAACTGGTCCTGATTTGAACTCGAAATTATTGGTTTGATTGTTAAAAATCGATGTTCCTAAAATATCAGAAGGCATTAAATCGGGCGTGAACTGTATGCGCGAAAAATCTGTCTGAACCGCTTTTGCTAGCAATTTAGCCGTTAACGTTTTTGCCAATCCGGGAACACCTTCGATTAAAACGTGACCGTTTGAAATTAACGATACCAAAAGTAAATCGATTAATTCTTCCTGACCCACAATTACTTTGTGTAATTCGGTTTTTATAGCTGCAATCTGTTCTTTTAATTCGTTTAAAGGAATGCGACTGCTGAATGATATTTCGTTATTTTCTTGATTTTCCATAGTTTATATGTAGTTTTTCTAACAATTGGTTAAACTGAATTAAATCGGCTTGCGAATATTTTGTATCGATATTAAAATTGGTTATGAAATTATCAAACTGATCGATATCTGCTGTATTCGCCAATGATTTTTGCTGTAATTTGGTTTTAAAATCCTGATTAAGATCCTGCGTAATAATTTTCCATTCGGTTCTAATAAAATACAATGCGAACTTAATCTGCTTGTCTAAAAGTTGTGTATGGTTATTTTCCTGATAATACAAATTTCCTACGGTTTCAATGTATTCAACCGTTGTATTTTTAACCGGATCAATTACAGGAACAATTCGCTGTTTGCGTTTTCCGTAGAAAATTACGTACAGCAGCAAACCAATAATCAGCGTGTACCAGGCAAAACGCAGACTTTTGTGCTTAAATATTACGTTTAAAATTGAATTGTTGCTTTCGCGTTCGCCGATATTATAGTTTTCATCAAACCAAACAACGTTTTCTTTTTTAATGAACGATACAAATTCTTCCGTAAAAATGCTTGATTTTGCTTCATTGTTTAAAACGTAAAAATTGGTCAGTAAAATAGGTGAGGAGCTTATGTAAACCGTTCCCTTACCAAATTTGGTGCTTATAAACGAAATATTGTTGTTAAGTTTTGCAATTGCTGTATAATTCTCCGGATTTTTTACCGTAAAAATATTGTTGTATTCGTCTTTAATTTTAAGTGTGTCAGCCGAACTGCCTTTATTTACAAAATGTAAATTGTTGGTTTTAATATTGTGCAGATGAATTTTTAAGGTGTCTAAAATATAGCTGTTGCCATAGTAAAAATTTTCCGAAGCAATAACCAAATCGGCTCCGTCACTCACTTTTTTCAATACTTCTTGAACAGAAACATCGTCTAAACCAGATTTATTTTCAACAAACAGATAGGTTGTTTTGTTTTCGGTTGTTTGTTCGTTGTCTAAAAAATATTCGTACGGAGTTAATGATGTCTTTGTTAATTTTTGATCTTTCAACAAATGCGAAAGTTCCTCATTAAAAACATACAAACCATACGGATCTTTACTTTGCGTGTTAAAATTTCGGTTCCAGTTTATTGGGTTTGGAAAGTACAGCTGAATAAACATTACAACAAATGCAGCCAATAAAAAGTACACGAAATATTTTATGTATTCGGTTTTCATGATTCTTTATTTATTAATTGGATGAATTGTTGCTCGATTTTTTCAAAATCTTCTACGGAAATTTCGTGTAAACCGTACCAAACATTATCGTAAATGTAAGATATGTAGCTAAATGCCGTTTTATTAGTCGTATCGCTTATTTCTGCTACATATTGTTTAGTGGTTTTGTTTGGTTCATAATCGATAAAATTACTTTGAGACCAGCTTTTTAATGTCCATAAATAGTAATAACGAACGGCTTTTCTGAAGTTGTTTTCTTGTTTTGCCAGCTGCGTTAAAAGGTTAAAATCGATGATATCGATGTTTTCTTCAATGAATTTTTCGTTGATAACCGTTTGTTCCTTTTTAGAGAATAGACTAATAAATCCTTTTTTGTTCAGATAATAAACCAGAAATCCCAAAGCGATTACCGCTAGAAAAACAATAACGATATTGACAATTTCATCCAAAATAGCTGAAGATCCGTTGGAATC
>JAVXSC010000172.1:0-5045 GCA_036643355.1 Myroides sp. | reverse complement strand
CTGCTGATAAGTATAGGTAGTTTTATAACCTAATTCGGTTTCAACAACTTCTATTAACTGATTTCCGTTGTAACTAAAAGTATATTCGTAACCGTCGCTTTCAACAATTTTAGTTACTTGTCCTTTATTATTATATGTAAAAGTTGTTGTATAATCATCAGCAACCATTTTCAAAGGAAGATACATTTTTGACACATCAACTGTTCCTTCTTCTGTTGTGTTGTTATCATCATTTTTGTCACAAGACGTGAACATTAATCCGGCTGCTACAAAAGCCGATAAGACTAATTTTTTCATAAGTATGATTTTTAAATTCGGTGCAAATATAAAACTCCTTTCCATATAAACAAGAAAGGAGTTTATTTATAAGAAGTTAATCTTTTAATAATTAATGGTATAAACTTCGTTATTAGTTTCTCCGTTTTCGGTGTAATTTACAGACATCCGTGTTGGATAACCCTCAATAATATGTTCTACCGGATACGAATAAGTTTCTGATGACGTATAGGTTGTCCCCTCATATCCTGAAACATTTGTAACAGAAATCGGATTGTTTTCTGCAAAGTAATGTAAATCAAAATCGCTTAACAAAAATACCCATTTAGGCGAAGTCGTGCCACTTAAAATACCTTTATCGTTATTATAGCTCGCAGTAGTTGTAGAACTTTCATCGACAACTTTTACAATATTTCCTTTGGTATCGTAGCTAAATGTTGTGACGTCGCCAAAATTGTTAAAGTTTAAAACCTGACCTTTATCGTTAAAGTTCACCATGATGTAATCATTGTCCTCATCGGTCACTTTTGCCTGATTTACTGCAGGATAACTAATGGTGTACGAACTGGTTTCGGTTCCAGCCGGATCGTTAAAAACCGTTACAAACTTTATTACTTTACCGGTGCTATCATACGTAAAAATAGTTTCGGTGTATTCTGTTTCAGAATCTTTATCGGTTACTTTAACCAATTGTCCGCTTGCGCTGTATGTAAACAGCAAATTACCGTTTACGCTGGTAATAGATTTTGGAAGCTTTTTTACATCGGCAACATTGTCATCGTTTTTACACGAAACAAATACGGCTGATGCCATTAAAACAGGTATTATAATCTTTTTCATAAATTTTGAATTATTCCGCTGCCGGATAAACAATACGGATTGGCTTGAAATAGGTTGAAATATTACCTTTATAATCAACCGCTATTATCTTTATTATATGATTTCCTTCATCATATAACTTGTCAACTTCTATTTTTTCTGGAATTAAAACACCTTGATAAACAGTAAAATCTGTTGAATAAGCTGCTATTTTCACTAGTTTAGTAAATTCAAAAGAATTAGGTGTAAAATCTTCTTTATAAATTTCAATTTGATACTCTACTACGCCACTAGGGTCATTAAAATGGATGTCCATTTTTAATTCGCTTCCAAATTTAAATTCTTTATTATCTGGAACATTTGTAATTTCAATCGTTGGACCTGCTGTATCTGCGTCGTCGTCGTTACAGCCTACAAAAGCAAAAGCGGTTGTTAATAAAAATAAAAGGCTTATTTGTTTGAAAAATTTCATAATTAATTCATTTAATCTTCAAAGATAAACGAATAATTTCAAATTTTAGTATTCTTGAAATGTGGTTAACATTTAGACTTTAGTTAATGTTTTTATAAAAAAATCCCAAACCTAAACGATTTGGGATCTGTAAAAAAACAATGAATCTATTAATGACTGTGATCGTGACCAATAAAAATCTCAACAAACTGCTGATTTTGATTGCCGTTTACATCTAAAACCGTAATTCCCACATGGTAATGCTCTTCGGCAACATCGGCAGGAATAGTAATTGCGTGTTCTAAAGTATAAGTCGTTGGTTTATTCGCAATTTCACCAACAAAAGAATACTCAAAATCTTCAACTAAAAGCTGTTTTGATTTATGTTCGTGACCGTCTTCTGCCGAGTGAATTTCGATTTTATAACTTGCCAAACCTACATTATCTGTCAAATTTGCTTTTACTGTAAAAACCGATCCGGGTTCAACTTCCTGATGGTCTGTTGGCGATATAATTTCAATGGTTGGTTTTGTTGTATCAACTACTGCATCATCGTCTGAACATGATGAAACTCCTATTAAACTGATTATTGCTAAACTTAAACTTGCTAATTTTTTCATGATTGATTTCTTTTTAAATTAAAATGGTATTGTTATAAAAATTTGAATGTTTCTGCCAAACTCCGGAATATCCAAAGCGCGATAAAAACTGTTGTGATGATAGTAAACCGTGTTAAAAACATTATTCACCTGCAAACGAATCTGCGGTTTAAAACCTTTAAAGTTAAGTACCGAACTAAATTGTGCATTTGCAATGGTGTAACCCGGTGTTACCTCTTCGTTTTGGGCAATTCTGCTTTGCTGCAACGCTGTTTTTGTTCCAACCTGAAACTGATTTTGCTGCAACAAACCACCGTCGTTCAAACGATATTGTAAATTAAATTGTCCGTTAATTGGAGTTGAAAACGGTAAAGGATAATCAACCCCCGAATCACTAATCTGCTTATTGTACAAATAAGCCGCCTGTGCCTGGAAACCAAATTTGTTCCACTGGTAATGCGCATCAACTTCTAAACCGGTAAGCATTGCTTTTGACTGATCGTATTTATAAACCTGTCCGCCATGTGGCAAAATAGAAAACGTACCCGTTGGTTTTAAGAAAATGTAATTAGTGAAATAATATAAATAAGCACTTGCGTTTATTTTAAAGTTGTTTTTATGGAAATGCTGACTTAAATCAAAAGCCCAGCCTTTTTCAACATCTAAATTCTGATTTCCTTGTTCGTGACGAAAAGCGCCATGGTGAATTCCGTTCGAACTTAATTCCATTGCCGTTGGAAATCTAAAGTTTGATGCCACTGTAAGCGTACTTTCCCAATCGGCCGTGATTTGGTGCGATACGCCAAAGGCTACATTTCCTCTTGAAAAATCTTTAGATAACGGCACAGCGCGTTGTGCATTCTGTAAAGCCTGATCTTCTGGTGTGCCGCGTTGCGATAAATAATCGAACAAAACCTCATCAAAAAAACCGGCAACCTTTACATTGGCAACATCGTATCTTGCGCCAAATTCCAAATTCCAATCGGTTGCAAAATTCCAGGTATGTTTTCCGAAAACTCCTAAATTCCAACGGTCATATTCCGGCATTAAATAACTGTAACCTGCAATATCATTGGTTTGATACTGACTTTGCACACCTAAAACAGTGGTATGATCTAACAGCCAGTCTTTTTTGTACGATAATTCGGCGTTCAGGGTATTCAATTTAAAATCTAACTCTAAATTAGGATTGATTTCGGGCGGAACCTGATTGGAATAATGCGAATGAAACAAGCTGTATTCCTGACGGTGGTTGCGTTGAAAACCAAACTTAAAATCCCACACATCATGCGTGTTTAACCACTTTGCATGATACGTTACTTTGGTATGATTTACCTGCTGATAAGGCATGCCGATGTTTCGTTCGCTACCGTCGGGCTTTGCATCATTCACAGACGGAATTCCGTGTGCACCTGCAAAAAATCCCGATTTGTTTTGAAACTGGCTGATGCTTAAAATACTCTGAAAATCATCTTTTACATAACCCCATTGTCCGTAAACCGATAGTTCGTTTCCGGCAGTATTGGTCATGTTTCCATCTGTTAACGGAATTTTTGTAGACAGATACGTTATTTCATCAACCGGAACCTTAAAATCGGCAAATGTGGTGTACGATGTTTTGAATTTATAAAAATGATCGCCTTTTTTGTACGACATATTCAGTGCATTTGCCCACGATTTGTTCACACTTTGTGCCGTTGTAATGTATTGCGCCTTAAAACCATCGGTTGGAATTGTTTCGTTGTTAACTTCTATCACACCCGCAATCGCGTCCGACCCGTGCGTAATAGTGCCCACACCTTTAATAACCTCAACACTTTCGGTTGTTAAGGCATCAATTTCCAAACCGTGATCGGCGCCCCATTGTTGTCCTTCCTGCTTAATACCGTTTTCGGTAACAGCTAGGCGTGTGAATCCCAAGCCGCGCATCATAGGTTTTGCGGTTTGCGAACCAACGGTAACGGCATCTAACCCAACAACGTTTGACAAGGTTTTTGCCAAACTGTTGCTGTAATTATCTTGAAGATATTTCTGTGTAACTTTCTGCTGATTGTAAGCTTTTTGCTGTGCGGTATGTATTACAACGGTTTCCAAGGTTTCTTCTTCACTTAAAACAACGGTAATTTGTTTTGACTGATTCAAGTAAATTTTTTCCTGATAAATGCCGTAACCATCTGCCGAAACTTTTAAGGTGTACGAACCACTTTGAAGATCCGTAAAAATAAAAGTACCCGATGCATCTGTATCCACACAATTACTGCTTAAATCAACATGACTGTCTGCAATGTTTTCGCCCATGCTGTTTTTCACCACACCGGTTAACTGGTGCTGCGCAAAAACGCTATAGCCTAACATACACAAAACAATCGTTAATAATAAACGCATTTTGTGAGCTTTTTAATTTTTGTAAATGATTGAATTGGTTAATTGAAACTATGCAAGTTATGTCCCGTCAGTTCGAGCGAAGTCGAGAACTAAATCTAAAAACTTCTCGATACACTCCATTTCATTACGTTACTCGAAGTGACGAATGAGAATAGATACTGATTAAATAACCAAAATTGCTTATTAAACAAAAACCGGCGGACCGCGAAGCGAGATAAAATCAAACGAAGCATCAACATAGTCTATATGGTGCGTTACGTTTAATTTTGGATACGTTATGGAAGAATAAAATACGATTACATCTGGTGTAACAGTTGTAAACGGACTAAAAGTAAAGTGACAGATCTGACAGTCATCTGAATGATGGTTTGCCATTTGATCATGATTGGCATGATGCGAATCTGTACTTAAAAAATCGGAAACCAAATGCGAATAACTGTGCGCAGATTGAAACATTAACGTTACTAGAACGCAAATGCTAAAAAACCACGAAATTATTTGCTTGTTTGATTTCA
>JAVXSC010000171.1:0-5122 GCA_036643355.1 Myroides sp. | reverse complement strand
AGACGAAACTCGAACCATGATTTTGTATGTATCGCCACATAAACTGGTAAAAACATTGGCAGAGTTTGAAACCTATTTTGGTAAAGAACGTCAGGTTTCGGTATCGCGCGAATTATCAAAACTGCACGAAGAAACTGTACGCGGATCGGTAGAAGAAGTGTTGAAACATTTTGAAGCCAAACCGCCAAAAGGCGAAATAGTTGTAATTGTAGCAGGTAAACAAAAAGAAAAAAAGAATAAAAATGAGTAGCCATTTAATTACCACAACCTGGAAAGGAAACATGCAGTTTGAATCGACTAATCCGGGCGGTTCGTTAATCATTGATGCTGCCGAAGAAGTTGGTGGAACAAACAACGGACTGCGTCCAAAAGCGTTGATGTTGTCGGCTTTAGCCGGCTGTTCGGGGTTGGATGTTGCTTCGCTGATTAAAAAAATGCGTTTGGAAGTTACCGATTTCAACATTGAAACACAAGGCTTTTTAACCGATACCGAACCACAGGTTTACGATAAAGTTACGGTTACCTACCATTTTTACGGAAGTGATTTAAACGAAGAAAAATTAAACCGTGCTGTTGAACTTTCGGTTGAAAAATATTGCGGTGTTATGCACATGTTCCGCAGTTTTGCCGATGTAAAAATTGAAACGGTTTTTCATAAGATTTAAAAGAAAAAGGAAGCTATTGAGCTTCCTTTTTTGTTTTGATAAGAATTTTTAGCTGGCAGCTTAAGGAAGTAACATTGGATTATTTATTTTAATATTCCGAACTCATTGTTTATAAAATTAAACAATATTGTTTTATCAAGAAAATACTGGTTCCCAATAGAATGCTCAACATCAACTTCTTTTAATGTGTTTCTAATTCTATCTGATTCTGTATAATATATTTTATAATCTTTTTTTTCTAGTTTTATATTTTCTGTTCCTATTTCTACTTGTTGCTTAGCTCCAATCAAAATTATTGGTTGCCCCCAGCTACTTCCGTTAATTGTGTCATGTGATTCCTTGTGGTTTTCTGTTAGTAAATTATAGAATCTCTTATTAATAGTGAACAAAGGAACACCATTTCCCGTATCAAATAAAAATTTAGTTTCTTGATTATTAATATCCAAATGAATTAAAATTTTATTATTAGAAGTTATATTCATAGATGATAAATCAAATTTTGTTTTATCTAATTGATTATCATTGTCAAAAATCTGAATAAAATCTTCAGAATAGTTTAGTAACAGAATTTTATTTTTAAATTGATTAACTCCAATGCTTCCTATTAAATCTTGTTCTTCAAAATCTAATTTAGAACCATAATCATTAATAATAAAAAGGCTGTCTAGTTCACTTTTATATTTTGAAATTTGATAATTTATCTTTAAAATTTCATAATCTTTACGTGTAAAATGATTATGATTTATATTTGGATACCTTCTTATAATAGAATTTAAAGAATTACCATATATAGCACTTACATCAAGTCCTAAATCAAATTGCATTTTAAAGGATTTATTTATTCCTTTAATTTGAATTGGTACAAAAAATATATTTGAACCTAATTCTTTAGCTTCATTATCATATTCAATTGGAATTTTTACTGGTTGATTTTTAGCAGTTGTACAAGCGAAAATTATCAGTAAAATTAAAGGCAATATATACTTAATCATATTTCTTAATAAGCTTGAATTAAAACATCAGAAGGAATATGCCATTTTTCAGTGAGTTTACGAATCATTTCCAAAGACAACTTTCTTTTTTTATTTAAAATTTCACTTGCTCTGCTTTTTAACCCAATAACTTCAGCTAAATCATTTTGAGAATAGTTCAGTTGTTCCATTCTAAATTTTATGGCTTCAATAGGATCTGGTAATTCAATAGGAAAATGTTTGTTTTCATATTCTTCTAATAAAATCCCTAAAATTTCCAATTCATCGCCTTCATTCGTTCCTGGAAGAGCATTAAAAATTACTTCGAGTCTTTCTAATGCTTCAAAATAATCTTGTTCAGTTTTTATTGGTTTTAATTTCATAGTCATTAAATTTTATTTGCATCAATTTTATCATATTCGGCATGAGTTCCAATAAATCGAATCCACATCATTTGAAAATTGAAGTTAATTTTTACAATTAATCGATAGTTATTTCCTTTGATATTGAAACAAATTCTATTATCTGCCAGAATACTTGCGTTAGGATAATCACTTTTCAGCTCATTCAAATTTTTCCAACTTCCTTTGTCAGCTTCTTGATACCAAGATTTTAACTGTTGTTCACAATCTGAATGCTTTTCCCAAAAGTCACGTAATATTTTCTTGGCTATAACTCTCAATTTTATTTCTTTTTACAAAGATAAAAAAAAATTCCCAAAACGGGAAATTTTTTTTTAATTCTAATAATTTGATATTAGGTTTTTTAAAACGACAAATTCTCATCTTGCAAAAACCATAATATTAAAATATTTTTGTATTTTAAACGCACTTCATTTTTGGGGTGCTTTTACATTTTTACTATGCGTTGGTCGTTAAAACAAAATCCCGATTCTCAAATAATTCAGCATTTAAAAACCACTTTAAATGTAAGTCCGCTTGTGGCAAATTTGCTGGTACAGCGCGGTATTACCACATTTAATCAGGCTAAAAAGTTTTTTCGTCCGGAACTAGAAGATCTGTACAATCCGTATTTAATGAAAGATATGGATAAAGCCGTTGCACGTATTGAAAAAGCCATTGCAGCCAACGAACGTATTTTGGTTTTTGGCGATTATGATGTTGATGGAACTACGGCAGTTGCCTTAATGTCTTCGTATTTGAAAAGTTTTTATCCCGATGTTGATACGTATATTCCCGATCGTTATGCAGAAGGCTACGGAATATCAAACCAAGGAATTGATTATGCCGAAGACAACGGAATTACACTGATTATTGCGTTAGATTGCGGTATAAAATCAATCGATAAAATAGAATATGCCAACCAAAAAGGAATCGATTTTGTAATCTGTGACCACCATTTACCAGGCGATGAAGTTCCAAATGCCGTTGCGGTTTTAGATCCTAAACAAAAAGACTGCAACTATCCGTTTAAAGAATTGTGTGGTTGTGGTGTGGGTTTTAAATTGATACAGGCTTTGGCGGCAAATCGCGGGGAAACCATCGAAGATTTAATTCCGTATTTAGATTTGGTTGCTACAGCCATTGCAGCCGATATTGTACCTATAGTCGATGAAAATCGCATTCTGGCTTATTACGGTTTGCAGGTGATCAACAGCAATCCGCGACCTGGAATTTTGGCAATGAAAAAGCAGTTTGCCATTAAAGAATTCACGATTACCGATGTGGTTTTTAAAATCGCACCGCGAATAAATGCTGCCGGACGTATTAAACATGGGAATTATGCCGTTAGATTACTGACGGAATTTGATTTGGATGAAGCCATTGAATTTGCAAAAGAAATCGACGAGTTTAATATGAACCGACGAATTTTAGATCAGCAGATTACCAAAGAAGCGCTTGATCAGATCATTCAAAATAACGAAGAAAATACGTTTTCATCAGTTGTTTATCACGAAAGTTGGCACAAAGGCGTAATTGGTATTGTTGCTTCCCGATTGATCGAAACGTATTATCGCCCAACTCTTGTTTTTACAAAAAGTGGCGATTATCTGGCAGCTTCGGCACGATCTGTTAAAGGGTTCGATGTGTATCAGGCATTAGAAAAATGTACGGAACACATTATTCAGTTTGGCGGTCACATGTATGCAGCTGGTTTAACAATTAAGGATTCCGAATATGAAAATTTTAAGTCGAAGTTTGAAGAAGTCGTGAAATCGACCATTTGCGAAGAACAACAAACCGAAGAAATTGAAATTGATGCTGTGGTAAATTTTGATGATTTCGATGAAAAAACACTCCGTATCTTAAAACAATTCGAACCACACGGTCCCGGAAATATGACGCCTGTTTTTTTTACACCCAATGTTTTTGATACAGGAAACGCACAAACCATCGGTAAAAATAACGAGCATTTGCGTATGTTCGTTAAGCAGAATAATTCAAAACCGTTCCCTGCAATCGCCTTTAAAAAAGCAGAGTTAATCAACACCACAAAAAATCTTAAATTAATGAATATGGTGTATTCGTTATCAGAAAACCAGTGGAAAGATAACGTAACCATACAACTTCAGGTAAAAGATTTTATAGTAAGTTGATAGCTTTTGTGTTTTAAGTATTTTTGTTTCATTTTTTATTAAGCCAAATTTACAATTATGAATCAACAATTACAACAACACACAGCAGTTTGTCACACCAACATAGTCACTAAATTTTGGTCACTGAGCCTGAGGTTACTGAGCTCTGTCGAAGTACCGAAGTGCAACAAAATACATAACTATGAAAAATAAACTACACACAACAGTTTGTCTCTCCGCAGGAGTCTCAAGATACAAACAATCTCATTCTATTTTCTATGTTCTATTTTCTATTCTATTAACACTATTCTCTATACCTCTACACGCCCAACCCTACGAATGTGATTGGGCAGTAAACGGCGGCGGCAGTTTAGGCGAAAGTGGCTGGTATTATCGGGTAGAGCAGGTTTTTGACATACAGGTAGGTACCGATAATAACTACTATTTTATAGCCCAAATAAAAAACGGCAGCCCTAAATTAGGGGGGCAGGCAGTAACGGTGTACGGCAACCAACTGGGGGGTAACGATATTTTTATTTTCTCAACCACCTGCGACGGGCAGGTACGCTGGAGCCAGGCGATTGGTGGCGGTGAATTGTTTGATGCCGCCTACAAAATAGCGTTGGATAGTAGTAATAATGTATATGTAGGAGCCAATGTAAGAAATGCAGTAAGCACAAGTTATCCGGTACATTTTAGTCCAACAGATTTTTTACCACCTTGGCCTACTAATCAAAGTACAATAGATGCTGCTTATAAAACGGCATATTTGATTAAATATGATACAAATGGGGCAGTTTATATGGAAAAAGGAATTACAAGGAGATGTAAATTATTATAATAAGGATTCCTTTATTTATGATATAGAAATAGATAGTGGTAATAACATCCATTTTATAGCTGGTTTTTTAAACGGGACTCATTTAGATAATACCATAACAGTACCTGCT
>JAVXSC010000170.1:0-5125 GCA_036643355.1 Myroides sp. | reverse complement strand
GTTTTCATTTCAGCATCAGTAATATCGGTAACAACAATAGAATTCATATCAATTGTAAATTTACCACCAGTTACAGCGTTGTTTGTTACAAAAACCTGACCGTCTTTTAAAGCGATTGTTCCAGTATGTTGGTCACCAGAAACTTTACCACCAACCCAGTCAATTTTAGATTCGGCAACATTTGCGTTATATGTTACAGCATCAGCTGTTTGTGTAGTAGTTCCAACTGTATCGGTTTCAGCAGTTGTGTTTTCTTTTTTACATGCAGTTAATGATAAAGCTGCTAAAGCAACTAATGCAAATACATTTTTTTTCATAATTAAAAATAATTTATTTATGCAAATATATTTAAAATCTAATATCAAAAAGCGAAAAATGCATAACAGCGAAATTTCTTAATATAGATTAATTCAATCTTATACTGCCAATTTGTCTAAAATATAAGAATGGCTTTACTTTTGTTTAATAGTGATTAGTTAAACATGGATAAAAATGGAAAACGAAGAATTAAAAGATAAAAACATACAGCAAAACGCTGAACACGAAATAGATAATCAAGGTATAGAAACAGCAGATCATTTAACGGAAAAAGAACAGTTAGAAGAGCAGTTGGCGAATGAAAAAGACAAGTTCTTAAGATTATTTGCCGAGTTTGAAAACTTTAGAAAAAGAACTGCGCGCGAACGTATTGAATTATTTGCCACTGCAAATGAGGATGTTATGAAAAGCGTTTTACCGGTTTTAGATGATTTTGATAGAGCTATTTCGCAAATGGAAACATTGGGAGAAAGCGAGCATCTGACAGGTTTTAATTTAATATCAACTAAATTGCGTGACAATTTGTCGGCAAAAGGTTTAAGTTTGGTAGAAATTAAAAAAGGCGATGTATTTAATGCCGATATTGCTGAAGCTATAACTCAAATTCCTGCAGGTGACGAGTTTAAAGGAAAAGTTTTTGATGTTGTAGAAAATGGTTATAAGTTAGGCGACAAAATTATTCGTTTCCCAAAAGTTGTTATCGGTCAATAATAAACCAAAATGAAGAAAGATTATTACGAAATATTAGGTATAGATAAAAGTGCCGATGCCGGTGCAATTAAAAAAGCATACCGCAAGAAAGCTATTGAGTTTCACCCTGATAAAAATCCGGGCGATAAAGAAGCCGAAGAAAAATTTAAGTTGGCTGCAGAAGCTTACGAAGTTTTAAGCGATGCCGATAAAAAAGCACGCTACGATCAATACGGTCACGCTGCATTTGAAAATGGCGGCGGTTTTGGCGGCGGTGGCGGCTTTAACAACATGGAAGATATTTTTAGTCAGTTTGGCGATATCTTCGGTGGCGGTTTTGGTGGCTTCGGCGGTTTTGGCGGCGGTGGTGGTCCACGTCGTGTAAAAGGTTCTAGCCTGCGTATTAAAGTAAAACTTACTTTAGAAGACATTGCTAATGGCGTAGAAAAAAAGGTAAAAGTTAAGCGTAAAATGCAGGCGAGTGGGGTAACTTACAAAACCTGTAATACTTGTAACGGTTCGGGACAGGTTATGCGCGTGCAAAATACCATTTTAGGACGTATGCAAACTTCTTCACCTTGTCCTACCTGTCAGGGTTCAGGGCAAATTTTAGATCACAAACCACAAGGAGCAGATGCAGACGGAATGATCACTTCAGAAGAAACTGTATCAATCAAAATTCCGGCTGGCGTTTCAGACGGAATTCAATTGAAAGTTTCGGGTAAAGGAAACGATGCACCTGGTGCAAACAGTATTCCTGGAGATTTAATTGTGGTAATCGAAGAAATAGAACACGAATTTTTAAAACGCGAAGGCGAAAATATTCATTATGATTTATATTTGAATATTGCCGATGCTGCTTTGGGCGGATCTAAAGAAGTTGATACCGTTAATGGTAAAGTTCGAATTAAAATTGAAGAAGGAATTCAGTCTGGAAAAATTTTACGATTAAAAGGTAAAGGTTTACCAAGTTTAAATGGTTACGGAAACGGAGATTTCTTAATCCACATAAACGTTTGGACGCCTAAAAAATTATCAAAAGAACAAAAAGATTTCTTCGAAAAAATGAAGGAAGACGAGAATTTTATACCACATCCTCAAAAAGGAGACAAAAGTTTTTTTGAAAAAGTAAAAGAAATGTTTTCGTAATACAAAAAAACTTTGTAAGTTTGTATTACACTTATAAAACGGTGGATTTTCTTTTTCATAGCAATTTTTCCCATCCTTGTTTGTAAAAACAAGGATGGGTTTTTTTAACTACTTTGTATCTTTGTAACTATTTTATTTAGTTTAAAACTATGAAACCAATATTACAGGTAAATAATGTTGTAAAAAAGTATGGTGACAAAACCGCTTTAAACAACATATCTTTAGACATACCGCAGGGCAGTGTTTTCGGTCTTTTGGGACCAAACGGAGCCGGTAAAACTTCCTTAATTCGTATTATCAACCAGATTACTTTTCCCGATAGTGGCGAAATTTTGCTCGATGGCGAAAAATTAAGTCCTCATCATGTAAAGCATATTGGCTACATGCCCGAAGAACGCGGTTTGTACAAAAGTATGAAAGTAGGCGAGCAGGCATTGTATCTTGCTCAACTGAAAGGGATTTCTAAAGACGAAGCTAAAAAACAGTTGAAATATTGGTTTGATAAGCTGGAAATCGGCGATTGGTGGAACAAAAAAATTCAGGAATTATCAAAAGGAATGGCTCAAAAAATTCAGTTTGTGGTAACCGTTCTGCATCAGCCTAAATTATTAATTTTCGATGAACCTTTTTCAGGTTTCGATCCCGTTAATGCAAACATCATTAAAGACGAAATTTTAGAGTTGAAGCAAAAAGGCAGCACCATTATTTTTTCAACACACCGTATGGAAAGCGTTGAAGAAATGTGCGATGAAATTGCTTTAATTCATAAATCTGATAAGCTGTTAGATGGATCTTTGGTAGATATTAAAAAACAATTTCGTTCAAATACGTTCGATTTGGGAATAAATGCTTTAAATCCAAATCAATTGAAAGATTTCTTAAATGCAAAATATCAAATTGAAGATACTTTTTTCAAATCGTTAGATAATGAGGTGAAATTATCTGTTAAACTAAATGACAGATCAGCCAACGAATTGTTGAATGATGTACTTCCGTTTGGGCAAGTAACGCACTTTTCTGAAAAAATCCCGAGCATCAACGACATTTTTATTCAAACTGTAACCAATAACTAATGGGCGTTTTATCTTTAATTATAAAAAGAGAATTTATTTCTAAAGTTCGAAATAAATCATTTATCGTGATGACCTTTGTTAGTCCGATTATTTTTGTGGCAGTTGCGGCGTTGATCGGCTATTTAAGTTCCATGAAAACGGAAGTGAAGCATATTGGTATTCACGACGAAAGTGGAATGTTTGTAAACGAATTTAAAAATTCTGAAAGTTACAAATACCACGATGTTTCTAAAATCGATCCAAAATTATTGAAGGATAGCGTTTCGCAAGCAAATTATGAAGGCGTTCTGTTTATTCCAAAGAAAGATAATTTAAAAGATTACGAAAAAGCGATAGAGTATGTGTCAGAGGATAGTCCAAGTTTAGGATTTATCGCGAATACAGAATCTAACCTATCAGAAAAATTACTGCGTAAAAACTTAACAAATCAGGGTGTTGATACCATTTTGCTTGATAAATCAAAAATAGATGTTACCATGCATCTTACAAAAGCATCGGGCGAAGAAACGGTTAAAGGTCTAAACGAAATGAAAGTTGTTGTTGGATCTGTTTTCGGATATTTAATCATGATGTTCATTATTATTTACGGAAACATGGTAATGCGCAGCGTGATCGAAGAAAAAACCAGTCGAATCATAGAAATTATCATTTCATCCATCAAACCAATTCAGCTGATGATGGGAAAAATCATCGGAACTACTTTAGCCGGAATTTTACAGTTTATAATATGGGCAGTTATTGGAATGATTTTATTGGTAATTGCTAATTTGGTTTTTGGTTTAAATACATCTACACCAACCACAGAAATGGCTATGGAAGCCTCTAAATTGGCTGATATTCAAGTGTATTTTGCAGAGTTTTTAAAACTTCCTTTATTTAGTATGGCAGTTTATTTCTTGATTTATTTCATTGGCGGATACTTTTTATACAGCTCATTATACGCGGCAATTGGCGCTGCGGTTGATAATGAAACCGATACACAACAGTTTATGTTTCCGGTAATTATGCCATTAATGTTGGGCGTTTATATTGGTTTTTTCACAGTAATGAACGAACCGCACGGAAACGTAGCAACCATTTTCTCCATGATTCCGTTTACATCGCCAATTGTAATGTTAATGCGCATTCCGTTTGGCGTACCGTTTTACGAAATTGCACTTTCAATTGCACTTTTATTTGCTACCTTTATAGCTATTGTTTGGGTAGCGGCAAAAATTTACCGTGTAGGTATTTTAATGTACGGCAAAAAACCAACTTGGAAAGAACTTATAAAATGGCTTAAATATTAAGTATGGCTAAAATTTTAATTATAGAAGACGAAGCTTCAATCCGCAGGGTATTATCAAAAATATTGGCAGAAGAAAACGATCAGTATGTTGTTTTTGAAGCTGCCGACGGAGAAGAAGGTTTAGAAAAAATAAAAAATGATGATTTCGATTTAGTTATTTGCGATATTAAAATGCCTAAAAAAGACGGTGAAGAAGTATTGCACGAAGCTAAAAAGATCAAACCCGAAACGCCTTTTATCATGATTTCTGGTCATGGCGATTTAGAAACTGCCGTTAATACCATGCGTTTGGGAGCTTTTGATTATATATCGAAACCACCAGATTTAAACCGATTGTTAACAACTGTTCGCAATGCTTTAGACAACAAATTGCTGGTTGTAGAGAACAAGCGTTTAAAAAAGAAGGTAAGTAAACATTACCAAATGATTGGTGAAAGCGACCCTATTCAGCAAATTAAGGATATGGTTGATAAAGTAGCAGAAACCGATGCACGTGTGTTGATTACAGGTCCAAATGGAACAGGTAAGGAGTTGGTTGCTCATAATCTTCATGAAAAAAGCAATCGTGCGCAATTTCCTTTGATCGAAGTAAACTGTGCGGCAATTC
>JAVXSC010000169.1:0-5161 GCA_036643355.1 Myroides sp. | reverse complement strand
GGAGGTTGATAATGGTATCAAAGAATTAGTATCAACTCTTGGCGGTGTAGATATTTTGGTAAATAATGCCGGAATTGGCTGGTTTGGCAAATTAGAAGATATGCCTGCCGCCGATTGGGAACAAGTAATGCAAACAAATCTTTTCGGAGTTTATTACACAGCAATGGCGGTTTATCCATTTATGAAGGAAAATGGCAGCGGAGATGTAATTAACGTAGCTTCTACCGCTGGTTTAAAAGGCGGTGCAAACATGTCTGCTTATGCGGCTTCTAAGGCAGCGGTAATTTCTTTATCGCAGTCTATGATGGCAGAATGGCGCAAAAGCAATATTCGTGTATTTACGCTTACACCAAGTACCATTGCTACCGATATGAGCATTGACGGTGGTTTAACCGACGGAAATCCGGACAGCGTTTTACAACCCGAAGATTTTGCTGAATGGGTACGCGATATTTTGAAGATGAAAAGCCGAGCTTTAATTGCTAATGGTTCTATTTTTTCGACAAATCCATAAAAAAATCCGTTCAAATGAACGGATTTTTTATAATTGAACCTATTGAGTTCATATTTTAAAAATGATTTAATAAATTTAAGTTTTTAAAGTCAATCATTGCTTAATTATTATTTTTGATAAAAATAACATCATGATAAATAAAATTTTATCTCTTTCTATAAACTGCTGGGTCAAATGGACGGGTTACAAAAAAAACATAGATGAAATTCCTTGGCTAAAAGGTCCATACGGAAAAAGTGCATTTATAGGTGATGGTTTTTATAAAGAATTTGCAAAAGAATCCAACTTAAAAATTTCTATTGATAAAAGCCACGGTTTGCTAAGCGATTTTCTTTTAGCTATTGATAAAAATGATGTGAATAAAAACCGTCTTCAAGAATCTGTTAAGCATTTCTATGAGCACACAGCACAATATACTTTAGATGTTTGGTCTGAATGGTATCATCCCGTGAAATATTTTGCACATCTTTTAATTAATACTGTAAGTTCTGGTATAGACCAACTAAACATACCGCTAAAACCTTTAGAAACCAGCAGAGGTATGAGCAATGAAGTAATTGCTTTGAAAGATGAAAACGACAAACAAGTGATGACTTGTTGGCTGAGAAAAGCTATCTTGACTAAAAAAGTTACTTATGCAGGGTTTTATTCTGCCGTTAATATTGACGAAAAACCTTATGTACGAGTTATTTTTCCACTACCAAAAGGTAGCGCAACTGTTTTATTAAGAGTTGAAGTACAAGACGATGGTTCAGTAAAATTAATCTCTGATGGAAAAAAACCAGGTGGTGCAGGATATTATCGAATTAAAGTAATGAATGATTCAACGATTAGGTATAAATTTATTCCTTTAAAAGAATTAATTCACGTGTTTACCGATGAAGAAGGTGTTTTACGTACAGATCATACTTTTTGGTATTGGGGAATGAAGTTTTTACAACTGCATTATAAAATTAATCCTCTCAAAAAAAGTTCTTAAGAGGATTAATTTACTTTATATTTTTGAAATTTCTACAACTGAAAAACACTATCGCCCAATGCGGTGTTTAATTTTTTATTCTTTAGTTTGATTAACGAATAATCGCTAGAACTCTCAACAATTTTAATTTCAGAAACCGTATCTTCATTGTTTAAAAACGTTAAAGTAACTTCTTTAATGTGCTTGCTCATGTCTTTACTCTTTGGTTTTAACACGGCAAAACGCGTAGTTCCATTCTTAAAATAAGTGATATTGAACGATTTTTCATCAAACAGATTTCCCGTATAACTTCCAACCATTAATTGCTGTAACTGCTTAAAACGCTTGTTTTTGTTAAGATCAATCGATGTTATCTTTCCTTTTTCGTTCTTAATCTTTAAATTGTCTTTGTTAAACAGCATCGCGTTCTTTTTTGGTGCATTGTATTGCCAAAGCAGTTTTTCGCCTTTAAAACGTAAAATTCCTGATGATTTAGATGCGTTTTTAAGAACGCTAACATGTTTTGTTTCTTCAAAATCGGCAGTGATTGATGTTGTTTTATCCGCCTGATTTGCAATTTCTTTTTTAAACGTTGTTACCTCGCCTGCCGTCATCTGTGTCTGTGAAAACCCCAATGAACATGTAAAAAAAAGAATTCCTAAAAAAATATTTTTCATTATTTGTATGCTTTTATATTAAGTAATTCGTCAACCGTAACCGATTGTATTTGTTTCTTTTCCATAATTATCAACAACCGTTCCAATACGTTTAATGTTTTAGTTGATGTATCGTGCAGCAAAATTATAGAACCTTTTTCAAACCGATCTAAAATTCGACTTAAAATTTTGTCTTCTGATGTTATTACGGTATCTAACGATCGAACATTCCAACCAATTACCTCTACTCTATTTTCTTTGCAAGCCCTTGCTATATTTGGGTTTGTAACTCCGAATGGCGGTCTGAATAAATTAGGAATTTTGCTTGTAATCTGCTGAATAATG
The DNA here is from genome assembly GCA_036643355.1 of Myroides sp. Taxonomy (GTDB): domain Bacteria; phylum Bacteroidota; class Bacteroidia; order Flavobacteriales; family Flavobacteriaceae; genus Flavobacterium. Next base: position 2,688 of record JAVXSC010000169.1, on the reverse strand, counting down.
TTTTGGGTTGATGCTATTTCTTTATGAACTTCTTTTTTAGATAGAAATCCCATTTTATTGGTGTGCAAATAGGTATGATTTGCGATTACATGCCCCTGCCCGACTATGATTTTTGCTGTTTCAGGATGCTTCTCGACTTGTTTTCCAATACAGAAAAAAGTCGCTTTTTGATTGTACTTTTCCAGCAGATTCAGAATTTCAGGAGTAATTTCTGTGGGGCCGTCATCAAACGTTAGCGCAACTATATTTCGATTGATTTTTTTGTTTGATGAATATGCTTTTACAAAGTAATTCAATCGAATATCGAACGATCCCCAAGCAGTGATTCCCAACCAAAGAATTATCGCAATAAAAATTAAAAACAAGGGCATTTTACCCGAAAAATAAGCATACCACAAGGGTATTAAAAGGGCAATAAAAAACCATTTTATGTACTTGTGGCTTAACATTTTGAAAGTAGAACAAAACTAAAATCGGTATTGTTGAATTGATTAATCATCAACACTTTTTCAATTTTATTTGGTTCGATGTTATTGTATTGAACAGCCTTTGGAAGCTCTTGTTTTTGAATGATTTCTGCTGCTACTTTTAATCCGAAAGCCGATGCTGTATCGTAACTCCCAGAAATATGTTGGTAATAACACTGCGGAATTTCATTAAAAACAATATTCATTTTGTTGTAAAATTCTTGTTGATGAGCATCGGCATTCACACCAAAAAACACTACATCCAAATCAGCAACAGAAATATTATTTTTAGTTAAAAAAGCACTGATTTCAGTAGCTTCATCGCCTTTAAAAGCATTAAAAAGCATCACATCTAAAACCTCTGCATAACTGTTGTTGGTTTTATTATTTGATAGAGCAAAAAAAGTAGCTCCTTCTGCCAATGCAATTCCCTTTGTCTGCGGATCTTTAAAATTCACTTCTTCCCCACTCTGCTTCACTTTTCCGATCATTTCGTACATAGAAAAAGTGTACGGCGCAATTTCATCAACACCACCAATTAGTATATTTTCTTTGTTAAAATGTTTCAATTGCATAAAAGCATCAAACAAGGCACTTTCAAACGAATTTGCTCCGTTCACGTAGGTGAAATTGTATGCTTTGCACTGCAAATGCAAGGCAATTTGTGCTGCAACAGTGTTGTGAGTTGACTGTATAAATGCGGTTGGAGTTAAAAACTGCTCATCGTTTTCTATAATGGCATCTAAAAACTTTTCTGAATCTTCGATACAACCCAAACCAGTTCCAACAATTACTGCCTGCGGATCAACCATTTTGGCATTGAACAACGCTTTATTGGCAGCATAAATTCCCATTTTTACACCTTTAGCCATGCGTCGGCTCATTGCAGGAGCAATCAAATCTTTGTATGATGGTTGTTGCGCTTTGTTTAATATCTGAATTTCAGTAATATCTGATTCAAATACATCGAAATCAACCGATTGAATACTTACGTTGCCGATACCGTTTATATAGCAGTTTTTCATGATTTCGAAAAGATTAAAGTGGAACAATTTCCGCCAAATCCGAAAGAATTTGGAAGCACATGATTAATTTCTGTTTGAACAACTTCGGTTTCAGGAACAATATTCAATTCTTCCATAGGCGTTTTAAAATTTAGGTTAGGGAAGATGGTGTTGTTTTGCAACGCCAGTACGCTGTAAACCGCTTCAATTGCAGCCGCAGCCGCCAATGTATGACCTGTAAATGCTTTGGTTGAACTAAATTTTGGTACGTTATTGAAGATTCGGCTCATCGCGCGACCTTCAGATAAATCGTTGTTTGGTGTTGCGGTTCCGTGAACGTTGATGTAATCGATTTGATCGGGTAGGATAGAAGCCTTTTCAAAAGCTTGCTTCATTGCCAAATACGCACCTTCACCGTTTTCTGACGAGGCTGTTTGATGGAATGCATCATTTGCATTGCCGTAACCCGCAACGTAAGCCAAAACCTTTTTGTTACCTTTTTTGATAACCTCATCTGATTCTAACACCAGATAAGCCGCTGCTTCGCCCAAGTTCAAACCTTTACGGTCATTGTCAAAAGGGGTGTTATGAGTGTCAGACAAAATCATCAGCGTTTTAAAACCGTTAATGGTAAATTTGCTCAGCGCATCGGTTCCACCAACAATTACTCGGTCTAAATAGCCGTTTTCAATCATGCTTGCACCCAACATAATGGCATTTGCAGCCGAGGAGCATGCAGTTGAAATTGTAGTTACAAATCCTTTTAAACCTAAATAATTGGCGATTTTGTTTGATGAATCGCCGGCATCATGACTTTGAATATACTTTTGATATTCGGGATGTTCCTCGTACTTTTTGTAATGCTTTTCGGTAAAATCCATTCCGGCAACACTTGTCGATGAAATCAATCCTGTACGAAGTTTGTTAATATCAGAAATACCAGCACTTTCAACCGCTTTTTTGGCAGCATACGCACCCAACAAACCGGTTCGAGTAAAGGTATTTTCTTCTGGTAAATTCAACAGTTGTTGCAATTCTTGGTTGGTAATTTTAATTTCGCCGACTTTAATTTCTGACGCATGACGAGTTTGGATATTCTCCAAATTTGAAATACCGCTTTTTTTAGAAATTAACGACTGGAAATTTTCTTCGACCGATAAACCGATGGAAGATATAATGCCCATTCCTGTAATTGCAACTTTTTTCTGCATTATTTT
>JAVXSC010000168.1:0-5180 GCA_036643355.1 Myroides sp. | reverse complement strand
CGTCTAACGCAGGAATAGGCAATAAATTCATTACACCTAACATAATTGATAAAAATGCGGTGATGCTCCAGAACACTTCCCAGCTCCAACTTTGTGGAAAAACATCAAATATCGCCTTAAAGCCACCAACGCCTTGATAAGCTCCGGTTTCTGGTTGCGCAATCATTTTTAACTGCTTACCATAGCTAACCAATTTATCTTTTCCTTTTTCTAATCCTATCGGAATCGATTCCAATAAACTGTAATGATCTGTATTTAATTTATAAAGACCCAGCTTCTCTGCATTTTCTAAACTAATAATTGGTGCAAATGCAATGTTTAGTTCGCCATTAGCATTTACTTTTAACTGTACTGTTTCCGGTTTTTCGTTTCTTAATATAGTGGCAGAAACTGTTTGGTTTTTATAATTGTTTAAGATAGGCTTAACCTGATCGGCAAATTTTATTTCTTGCCCGTTTATACTTGTTATAAAATCTTTTGGTTTTAATACGCTTGAGTTAATCGAAGCATCTTCAACCTTTGAAACAATAAAAGGAACACGTGGCAGTACAAATCCTTTTTCTTGTTCTGCTTTATTTTTCAACATCTGTTTAATAAAATCAACAGGGAGAACTATCTCTTTTTCTTCACCATTTCTTTCAACAACAATTTTCTTTGCTGTCGTTAATTTTTCATTCACTTCATTAAAACGATCAAAATGCTCTCCATCAATTGAAATAATCTTATCTCCTGAAATCATTCCTGCTTTCAACAAAGGGTCAGAAACCACCCAAACTCCGTCTTTTAAACCTTCATTAGCAATGTATTTATCGCCGTAAAACCAGGTCATACCAATATAAATAACAAATGCCAGTATAAAGTTTACGGTTACACCACCCAACATAATGATTAAACGCTGCCATGCCGGTTTTGAACGGAATTCCCACGGTTGCGGATCCTGTTTCAATTGGTCGGTATCCATGCTTTCATCGATCATTCCGGCAATTTTTACATAACCGCCCAATGGCAACCAACCGATTCCGTAAACGGTTTCGCCGACTTTCTTTTTGAATAATGAGAATTTTATATCGAAGAAAAGGTAGAACTTTTCTACTCGTGTTTTAAATAATTTTGCCGGGATAAAGTGCCCCAACTCGTGCAATACAATTAATAAGGATAAACTTAATAAAAACTGCGATAATTTAACTAATACGTCCATTAATTACAATACTTTCATTTTGTGTTGCACAAATGTACTATTTTAAGGTTACTATTTGGCAAACAACAGGTTCATTTTAATTTTTTATAATTTTTTTATGATAGGTTTTCTCAGCGGTTTTAATTTCCAGCACATACATACCGCTTGCCAACTGATCTGAAGGATACGGATTGCTGATGTTCTGCGCTACCAGTTTTCCGCTTACGTTGTAAAGATTCATGGCATCGACTTTCATTTTTTGAGGAATTTCTACCTGAAAAGTTGTTTCTGTTGGGTTTGGAAAAACCTTTAATTCTTCAACAATAGGAGTTGAAACTTCTTTTAAAGTTACCTGATTGTCTTTACTTACAATATCGTTAAAAGGATTTATTTCGATACCACTTACCGTTCCCACATTGGTATCTACCACAAACTGCTGATTGTTCTGCGTATGCTGCAACACCACATTTTCTGTCTGTCCGTTACTACCTGTTAAACGCAACGTAACCGGCATTTCAAAAAACGATACGCCCGCATGCGATGAAGTTTGAGACAGTGTGATTTTTGTTTGTGTTGCCGATATTATTTCTGCATTTACTTGGTACGAAGGATATCCTTCGCCATAGATCCAATCGTTAAAAAATTCGGTAAGATTTTTGCCAGACGCTGCTTCCAAATGCTGTTTTACTTGTGTGGTAACTGCATAATTATAAGCAATTGCCGGATCGTTCAAGAAATTGCGCATTCCCTGATAAAAATCCTCATCACCCAAAACATAGCGCAACATGTGCACCACCATAGACCCTTTGTTATACGTTAAGCGTCCGCTAAAAATTCGGTCGGAATCCAACGCCTGTGCATCAGTTAAATATACATTACCTGCCGATGCCGATGTAATACTGTTGATTTTTCCGCCTTTCCAGCTATCAAATTGATTTTGTCCGTCTAAATGTTCCACAACCAAACCTGCCATGTATTCTGCAAAACCTTCATTAATCCAAATATCTTTCCAGCTTCCACAAGTAACCTTGTTTCCAAACCAATGGTGTGCCAGTTCATGAGCGATCAATCCGCGAGAAAATCCACCCATAAAAGAAACGGTTGTATGTTCCATTCCTCCACCCCATCCAAATTCGGCATGACCGTATTTTTCGGTATGATACGGATAAGTTCCAAACAACTCTTCAAAAACATCCATAATTGGCAAGGTAACCGCCAACTGACTTACGCTTGAATTATAATTTTCGGGATACAGATAGTTAACCACCGGAAACGTATTTGGTGTTGTGCCCGCCGTTTGATTATAAATCTGATAATCGGTAACTGCAATGGCTACCAAATATGCTGGAATTGGGAAATTGTGCTTAAAATGTGTGGTTTTTGTGCCGTTGTTATTTGTAACCTGCGATTGTTCTACTCCGTTCGCAACCGAAACCATCGCAGATGGCGCTGTAAGGTAAATATCAATTGCATCTACTTTATCGTTTAGCGACTGTTTGCAAGGCCACCAGTCTTTTGCACCGAAAGGTTCAGAAAGTGTCCAGATAATCGGAGTATTGTTATGATAACTCTGTGTAAAGGCTTCGTTATTGTTTGGCGGTGTACCTGCGTATGTTATCTTTACTTCGCCCTGTGTGCCAGACGCCACTGTTTGCGGAAGCTGTATTACCAGTTCGTTATTAGACTGCGTAAATGTAGCAGACTGCGAACCTTGTGTTACCGCACTAACCGCAAGCTCATGACTTAAATCGAAAACAATGGTCTGTAAATTCTGATTGGGCACAAACTTCGTGGTAACCGTTCCGCTTATATAATATTGAGAAGGATCTACATTCAGTTCCAGTTTCTGATGTTTTACATCGTAATTAAACGTATTGGGATTCTGTTTAAATGCCAAACGTTTTTCTGCCGCCTGCTTTTCGTACAAACGATATTCGTCTTGTGTATTAGCCGAGATCTGTGCCACCGAAGACAAGGTAAACAAACCGCAAGCCAGAACAAAAAATGCTCTTTTCATAAAGATACTAATTTGCGTAAAAATACTATTATTTCTTTGAAGTTCAACCACATTGAAACCAAAGAATTATTAACGCAATAGTTACCTATTCACAAAGAATTTATGTAAATTTGCCGTTTAACAATTATTTATTTATGTTACAGATAGCTTACATTAGAGAAAATCAGGAACAAGTGGTAAAATCCCTTGCAAAAAGAAATCTTGATGCTACTGAAATGATTCAAAAAGTTATAGACTTGGATGAACAACGCAGAGCAACACAGGTTGAATTAGACAACATCTTGGCAGAATCGAACAAGCTATCCAAAGAAATTGGTGATTTAATGCGTAACGGCGAAAAATCTAAAGCCGAAATCTTAAAAGAAAAAACTGCAAAGCTTAAAGAAAAAACTGTCGATTTAAAAGAAGTTTTAAACAGCGTTACCGAAGAGCTTACACAAGAATTATACAAATTACCGAATACACCGGCAGATATTGTTCCGCAGGGAAAAAGTGCAGATGATAATTTAAATATTTTTCAATCGGGCGATATTCCAACATTGCATGAAGGTGCCGTACCGCATTGGGATCTTATTAAAAAATACGACATTGTTGATTTTGAATTAGGAACAAAAATTACAGCCCCAGGTTTCCCGGTTTATAAGGGCAAAGGTGCCAAGTTACAGCGCGCCTTAATCAGTTATTTTTTAGATAAAAATACCGATGCCGGCTATAAAGAATATCAGGTTCCGCATTTAATTAACGAAGCATCGGGCTACGGCACGGGTCAGTTACCTGATAAAGAAGGACAGATGTACCACGATGCTAAAGACGATTTATATTTGATTCCAACAGCCGAAGTTCCGGTTACAAACATTTTTCGCGATGTTATTTTACAGGAAAACGAACTACCTGTTCTTGCAACAGCTTACACACCATGTTTCCGTAGAGAAGCTGGATCTTGGGGAGCTCACGTTCGCGGATTGAACCGTTTACACCAGTTTGATAAGGTGGAGATTGTGCGTATTGAACACCCTGAAAAATCGTACGAAGCTTTAGAAGGAATGGTTGAACATGTAAAAGAAATTTTGAACGAATTAAAACTACCATACCGTATTTTACGTTTATGTGGTGGCGATATGGGCTTTACATCTGCCTTAACGTATGATTTCGAAGTATTTTCAACAGCGCAAGATCGTTGGTTAGAAATTTCATCGGTATCAAATTTTGAAACATTTCAGGCAAACCGCTTAAAATTACGCTTTAAAGGCAAAGACGGAAAAACACAGCTGGCTCATACCTTAAACGGTTCATCGTTAGCTTTACCGCGCGTATTGGCAGGTATTTTAGAAAATTACCAAACACCCGAAGGTATTGTAATACCCGATGTGTTAAAACCTTACTGCGGATTCGATATTATTAATTAATTTTAAAAAGGAATAACAACTTTAATGTCATTTCGAATGTAGCAGAGCGAAAAAAGAATCTTTAAGATTTCAGAAAAATCACTTTGCTTCACTTGAAATGACATTAGTTTTTAAACAAATCCTAACACAACAAACTATGATTATTTACAATGTTACCATAAATATAGACGAGTCTGTTCACGAACAATGGCTTAATTGGATGCAAACCAAACACATTAAAGAAATGCTGAACACCGGTTGTTTTAAATCGGCACGTTTGGTAAAGGTTTTGGTTGATGAAGACATGGGCGGCGTTACCTATTCGGTGCAATATTTTGCAGAAAATCAGGCAGCGTTAGATGATTACAAAAACAATCACGCACCATTATTACGCAGCGAAGGATTACAGCTTTTTGCAGATAAAATGCTTACGTTCCGCACCGATCTTGAAATCATTAGCGAACATGAGTAAAAATGACAACGTAAGAGCAAAAAAGCATCTTGGTCAGCACTTTTTAAACGATGAAAGTGTAGCAAAGAATATTGCCGATACACTAACACTGAACGGTTACGATAAAGTGTTGGAAATTGGTCCGGGAAT
>JAVXSC010000167.1:0-5213 GCA_036643355.1 Myroides sp. | reverse complement strand
GTAATGCCAAAATACTCTCTGCTGTGATTGAACGAACGTGACCTAAATCTGTAGCTTTTAAATCAGCAGGAAAAGTAGAAGTAACATCTCTACCAACAATGTTTCCGGCAACATCTAACGAAGCTAAAGTTTCAGTTACTGCTCCGTTTAACGAAACAATACGGTCTGTTTTAATTTCTGTTGCAACAGTGTCAGTTTCTGTAGTTGTTGTTTTGTTTTCTTCTTTTTTATTACAGCTTGCAACAACGATTGCTAAAGCAAGTACCGTGAAAAATTTCTTCATAAATAGGGTTTAATAAAAGGTTTAACTTATTATTTACGGTGCAAAAATAGCGGTTTTTTTTTAAAAAATAATATTTTATTTAGAACAAATAAAAATAACTTAATATATTTGCACCGTGATTTAAACAGAATAAATAAAAATAATGAGAATTAAATCTTTAATTTTTTCCTTGTGTTGTGCGAACGGATTTGTAATGAATGCACAGGTTGATTCATTAGAACAAAGTATTGACGATACAAGACTTGAAGAATTAGTTATTACAGGACAATTTGAACCGCAGTCTATAAAGAAATCGGTACATAATGTAAGAGTTATTTCAAAAGAAGACATTAAGAATTTAGCAGCTAATAATTTAAGTGATATTTTAAATCAATATTTAAATATAAACGTTACTTCAAATTCACAAACAGGTAAATCATCGGCTTCATTATTTGGTTTAGATTCACAATATTTTAAAGTTTTAGTTGATAATATTCCAATAGTTAGCGATACCGGTTTGGGAACTAATATAGATTTAACCCAGATTAATTTAGATAATGTTGAACGTATTGAAATTATAGAAGGAGCAATGGGCGTTACTCATGGCGCGAATGCTGTAAGCGGAATTTTAAATATTATCACCAAAAAGAATTCTAAACACGATTGGGAATTATCTGCAAGTATTCAAGAAGAAACTGTTGGTAAAGAATATGCTTTTTTCGATAAAGGTCGTCATATCCAAAATTTTAAAATCGGACATAATTTTTTAAATAACTGGTATGTGTCAGTTGGAGCTAACCGTAATGATTTTAGAGGTTTTTTTAACGGAAAAGAAGGAAAAGATTATACAGAAAATGATGGAAAAAGAGGAGTAGATCAACTTTTAAAAGATCAACTTACAACAAATGCAACTGTTGGTTACGAAAAGAACGATACAAGAATTTTTTATAAGTTCGATTACCTAAACGAAACCGTAACCTATTATAATCCGGTAGTGGTTCCTGTAGATAACTATCCATTTCCAACAACCTATTATTCAAATGATAAACGCGTACCAACCAACCGTTTTTATCATCATTTAAATTATTACGGAAAATTGTTTAACGATTTAGTTTTCAATATTTCTGTATCTCATCAAAAACAAAAACGCGAAGAAGAAACATTTAATTACTATATTTTAGATAAAGAAGAACGTAGCAATAAAAAAGAAGTTTTTCACTCTAACGAAATTTTGTATTCAACAGGAACCATAACCAATTTTACCAAAAGTAAAAAGTTTGATTTTCAGGTAGGATACGAATTTGTTAACGAAAATAGTTTTGCAGATGCATCTGCCGGAATGTTTAAAAATGAAGATAAGCAAGATGCTGATGTTAGAAAAAGAATGGAAAATTACGATGTCTTTGTTTTAGGTGAAGTGAATTTTACAGATAAATTTTCGTTGCGCGCCGGAACAAGATATTCTTTTCAATCAAGATTCGAAGATCAGCAATCATATTCATTAGGCTTACGTTATTTATTTCCAAACGATATCGAAGCCCGCTTATCGTCAGGGTTCTCTTACAGAACACCAAATTTTGCCGAACTATACACTTATTTCGTAGATTCAAATCACAATATTCAAGGAAATCAAAATTTAATTCCGGAACACAGTAATTATTTCGAAGCAAATCTTAAGAAAAATACCACATTTAAATCGGGCGTAAGTTTATACAATAGCTTAAGTTCGGGACTTATGTTTGTTGACGATAAAATAAGTATGTTATTAACAAGTACAGATCCAATACAAACCTATCAATATATTAATGTTGACGATTATAAAATGTGGAATGTAACTGTTGATAACCGTCTTTCATACAAAAATTGGAATTTAGCCGCAGGTTTTGCCTTAATAGGAATTTCACAGCAAATAAACACAGGTGCTTTAGAAACAATTTCAGACGATAAATTTTTATACGTTTTTAATGTAAACGCCGCTTTAAGTTATCAACTTCCAAAATACCAAACACAGTTTAGTGTGTATTTTAAACATAACGGTAGTTCGCAACAGTTTGTGGCTAACCCAGATGATCAATCGGAATTTGTATTATCAAAAATTGATTCATTTAGTTGGTTAGATGCCTCTGTAAGAAAAACATTTTTTAGTGGAAAATTTGAAGCAATGGTTGGCGCACGAAACATTTTAAATGTAGTTAATGTACAAAATTCGCAAACTTCAAGCATTGGCGGTAGTGCACACACAACAACTAATAATCTTATGTTAGGTTATGGTAGATCTTACTTTGTAAAACTTACGTACAATCTTAATTTTTAAATATATAATTATATCATGAAGAAGTATTTATTATTTTTTTCGTTTTTGCTTTTAGCAGTCTATTCTTGTAAAGATGATGATGGAGTAGATTCAGGAGCCCTTGCAGTAAGTTTTGCTGTTCCGTCTGCTAATCTTACCGAAGAAGTAACAGATGTTGTTATTTCTTTCTCAAAAGCTACAACAGCATCAGGAACTATTACATTAGGCGTAACAGAAACCGAAGCTGAATATGGTGTTGATTATACTACCAATCTAACAGGATCTGCATCAACATTAACAGTTCCGTTTGAAACTGGTGTATCAAAAGTGGTTTTCAAATTTAACAAATTGGTTCCTGCAGTTGAAGGTCAGGTTAAAAATGTAAAGTACACAATTAATGCAATTTCAACTAATTATGAAATTACAGGTAACAATACAACTGTTTTAAACTTTAACGAAACAGCTCTTACAGGAAAATCATTAGCGCCACAAGTTGGTGGTCCATCACAAGCTAATCAGGTTTATATCGATTTAAGCAGTGGTGCAATGACAACAGTTCCTCGTGTTTCTTGGGATTTAGGATTTTATTCTGGTAACGAATTTAGAGTTATCTTGAACAATTCTGTAAAAATGTCTGCAAAATCTTTAAACAATACAAATCTTGCAACAGTTGTAACAGAAGATAATACAATGTTAATTTCTCAAGGTTCAGGAAGCATTAACCAAATTGATAACCCAACGGGTATTATTACAGGAACTGCAATTGCAGAAGTATCGGCAAATGATGATGAAAACTCGGTTTACTTAATTAATTTAGGAAGTAATCCGTCAACAACTCCGCCAACTTTAGGTTCGGTTGCTGCAGATTCAGGTGCACACAGAGGATGGAAAAAAATTAGAGTTTTAAGAAGTACTAACGGTTATAAATTACAATATGCTAATTTAGATGCTACTACATTTAACGAAGTTATCATTGATAAAAATTCGGCTTTCAACTTTAGCTTCTTTAGCTTTACTGCAAATGCTACTGTGAATGTAGAACCACAGAAAGGTAAATGGGATCTTAATTTTACTACATTTACAAACATATATGGTGGTAATACACCTTATTTCTATCCAGATTTTGTTGTAAATAACAGTAGAGGCGGAGCATTGGCTTACAGTGTTTCTACAGCTGATTTTTCTTATGATAGTTTTACTATGGCTAACGTTGATCAATCGAAATTTATTAACGATCAAAGAGGTATTGGCGACACTTGGAGAGCCACAAGTGCTCCGGGACCAGATGGATTCCCAGTTTCGCAATTCGTTCTTAAAACTAATATTTTTTATGTATTGAAAGATCCGGCAGGAAATATCTACAAAATTAAAATGACAGGTGGTGCTTTACCTAATTTAGAAAGAGGTCACCCAACTTTTGTTTACTCTTTACTATAAGATAAATCAATATATTTTTGAAAGGCTCGCACATTGTGCGAGCCTTTGTTTTTTGGAGCTAATTGTTAACGAAATCTTATAAAAATATTGTAAATCAGTGGTTTATAATTTTATTTGTATCTTTGCAAAGGAAATTCAAATAGTGACAGGGTTTGAGAAATGATATTGAATGATAAAAAAATGTTCTTATTTTATTGTAACTGCCAGTGCAATTGCTTTAATTACTATGGCTTTTAAAGGCGTTGAAACAACTTTAATAACTAACCATTATTATAAGATTAGTGAACCTTTAGCGTATAACGTTTCAACACAAGAAAGTACTTTGAGTGATATTAATGAAAAATTAAATAATGCAGATTTTTCAATTGAAACTAAAAACACTTTTATAGATTTTAAAGAAGCATTAGCGGTTAAAGAATCGGATGGTGATTATAAAACGGTGAATTCGTACGGATATATGGGAAAATACCAATTTGGTAAAGGTACCTTAAAGTATATCGGTTTAAAGAATACACAAGATTTTTTGAACAATCCGGCGTTACAAGAAAAAGCGTTTGTGGCTTATGTACAAAAAAATAAATGGATTTTACGAAGAGAAATTCAAAAGTACGCAGGTAAAACAATACACGGAATTTTAATTACAGAATCAGGAATTCTAGCAGCAGCACATTTGGGTGGAGCAGGTTCGGTTCAAGATTTTTTAAGATCTAATGGTAATGTTTCGTTTGTAGATGGCTACGGAACTGATATTAAAACGTATTTAAAAGCATTTGCAAATTACGATTTAACAACAATTAAAGCAGAAAAGAATCCAAAAATAGCATGAAATTAGATTGTGTTTTTGCCCAATAAAAAAGTCCTAATCAATAAAGATTAGGACTTTTTTATTTATTAAGGTTACTTTTATAATGAAGATTTAATTAACCTCTTGCTTTTTTCTTACTGTTAGATTTAGTGTTACCTACTTTAGTCATTGCATTTCTAAATCCAACGAAATCAGATGCAGAGTACTGATCAATAAATCTGCGTGTTGCAGGATCTAACCAATAAGCTCTGTCTTTCCAAGATCCACCTTTAATAACACGTGAATTGTTGTTAATTAAACTTGTTCTTGCAGCATCATCTAATGTATATGTTAAGTTACCATCGGCATCATAAACAGCTGCATTTTGTGGTGAATTGTACATTCTTGATTGTGCTGATCCAACTTTTTCAAATGTA
>JAVXSC010000166.1:0-5219 GCA_036643355.1 Myroides sp. | reverse complement strand
TATATTTTGTGGTTTTTAGGTTTTGCAATTTTGGCGCAAATTGTTTTAGGATACATTGCAAAATGGTACAACGATAAATTAAAAATTGCTTCAAGATCAACTAAAAAAGTAATTCAGGTGCCCGATTTATCTGCTTTTAAAGTAAATTCGGCAATTACTATTTTGTTGGTTTTGATCTTCTCTAAATATTTCTATGTAGCAAGCATTACCAGTTATTTTCAGTTTTATACAATGGATAAATTTGGGTTGAATGAAGTTCAGGCGCAGGTTTACTTGTTTTATTTCTTAATTTCGGTTGCTGTGGGAACATTGTTAGGCGGAATTTTTGGCGATCGTTTCGGACGAAAATACGTCATCTGGTTCTCGGTATTAGGTGCAGCTCCGTTTACATTGGCATTGCCTTATGTAGATTTACAGTTAACAGGTATTTTAATCGTAATTATTGGCTTGATCATTTCATCGGCATTTCCATCGATTTTGGTTTATGCACAAGAGTTATTGCCAAAGAAATTAGGAATGGTTTCGGGCTTGTTTTACGGTTTTGCTTTTGGAATGGGCGGAGTAGGATCAGCCGTTTTAGGGCTTTGGGCAGATGCAACTTCAATTCAGTACATTTACCACATTTGTTCGTTTTTGCCGCTGATCGGCGTTATTGCTTATTTCCTTCCGAATATGCAGAAAGTTAAATATAAAGATGTTGAATAAATTATTAAGATTATTGTTTATAGTTATATGTGCAAATAGTTGTTATTCACAAGTTGATATAACTAAAGAAGTTATTGAATTAAAATCTACACATAAATTTAAAAATGACATTATCGAAGAGATTTTAACCGATTTTGAAAGTAAAGAAGATTTCAAAAATTGGAAAATTCGTAAAAAGAAAATGTTAGTTATTTCAATATTGAAAAATGAAGAAAATGATTTCACAATTAAAGTCTTTCCTAAGTTAAGAGAAAAGTATTACTTGAATCATTTGGAAAACAAGTATAACGCATACATAAATAAGGAGGAATATTTAATTGTTTTTTATGGCGATATTAATTCATTTTTAAAAAAGAAAAGTAATAATATTTTGGAATTATTTCCTGAGAAGGAAATTGTTGAACCTTACATTGACGAATATGGAAATGAAATGATTGTAATAAAGAATACAGAAATTTATGGAGCAGAATATTTCGTTAAAAATAACAAAATTAGGTTCAATGAAATTCGTTATTTTGGAAGTATTGAATAAACAATTTTAAATTATATTTTTGATGATTACTGTTGATATACAAAATAAATTAGTTGAAGTTGTTGGTGCATCATATGTTTTTACCGATGATGAAACTTTGAACGAATACGGAAAAGATCATACCGAAGATTTGGTTTTTCCACCTTCAATTGTTGTAAAACCGGCATCAACCCAAGAAGTTAGTGCCATAATGAAAATGGCTTTTGAACACGCAATTCCGGTTGTTCCAATTGGAGCTCGCACAGGTTTAAGTGGTGGAATTTTGGCTGTTCATAAAGGAATAGGACTTTCGTTGGAACGATTGAATCAAATAATAAAAATCGACGAACAAAATTTGCAGGTTATTACTCAACCAGGAGTAATAACCGAGGTTTTGCAGAATGCCGTTGCTGAAAAAGGATTGCTGTACCCGGTTGATCCAAGCAGTAAAGGCAGTTGTTTTATTGGCGGAAATATTGCCGAAAACAGTGGTGGTGCACGTGCAGTTAAATACGGCGTTACCAAAGATTACGTGCTTAATTTAGAAGTGGTTTTGCCAAACGGCGACATTATAAACACCGCTGCAAATACCCTGAAAAATTCTACCGGATACAACTTAACGCAGTTAATGGTGGGCAGCGAAGGTACGTTGGGTGTGGTTACCAAAATTGTTTTAAAATTGGTAGCTGCCGTTCCGCATAATGTATTGTTGTTGGTTCCGTTTTTTAAAATGGAAGAGGCTGCAACGGCTGTTTCGGCTATTTTTAAGGCTGGAATTGTACCGAGTGCGTTGGAATTTATGGAACGCGATGCAATTGATTGGACGATGAAGTTTACCGATGTTCCCGATTTGAATTTAAAACCCGAAATTGAAGCGCATTTGCTGATTGAAGTCGATGGAAATTATCCGGAAATTTTAATGAACGAAGCAGAGAAAATTCTTACAGTTGTAGAACAGTTTCAGATTGATGAAGTGCTTTTTGCTGATACCGTTGAACAGAAAAATGCTTTGTGGAAATTACGTAGAAATGTTGCCGAAGCTGTAAAACAAAATACGGTTTATAAAGAAGAAGATACCGTTGTACCTCGTTTTGAACTGCCTAAATTATTGATTGGAATTAAATCAATTGGCGAAAAATATGGCTTTAAAAGTATTTGTTACGGACATGCAGGCGATGGGAATTTGCATGTAAATATCGTTAAATTAGATATGACCGAAGATGCTTGGAAAAACGAAGTTCCAAAAGGGGTGAAAGAAATTTTTGAATTGACAAAATCGTTAAACGGAACCATTTCGGGCGAACACGGAATTGGTTTGGTTCAAAAAGAATTTATGCCGATTGTTTTCACTGATATCGAACTGAATCTAATGTATCAGATCAAAAAAATATTCGATCCCAAAAACATTATGAATCCCGGAAAAATATTTCCTTCAATCTATAACCATTAATCATGCACCAACATTTTCTGTTGTACAAACCCGCGGGTTATATTTCGCAGTTTATTTACGAACAAAAACGAAACAAAAAGAAATTAGGCGAATTTTATAATTTTCCTGAGGGAACAATGGCGATTGGTAGATTGGATGAAAATTCGGAAGGTTTACTGATGTTAACAACCGATGGTAAAATCAGCGAAGAAATACGCAGTGCCCATTACGAAAAGCAGTACGTGGTTCAGGTTGATGGAATTGTTACCGACGAAGCAATAGAAAAATTGAAAAACGGAGTTGAAATAGGAGTAAATGGCGAACGTTTTCTAACTAAAAAATGCTTTGCAGCTATTACCAGTAAGCCAGATTACATTGGCGAAGGTTACCGTATTCGCAGTGAAAGACACGGACCAACAAGTTGGCTGACGATTACATTAACTCAGGGAAAATTCCGACAAGTTCGTAAAATGACAGCTGCCGTTGGTTTCCCAACTTTACGATTAATCCGCATTCGTATTGGCGATTGGAAGTTAGAAGGAATGAACGTTGGCGAAGTTGTAAAAATTGAATTGTAATAATATTTATATAACAGTCATATTTATTAAATTTGATGCAGACTAACTGAAATAATGAACACACAAGCAAACGAAAACTTTAAATTCCAACGGATTATTGCAATAGTCGGTATCATTCTGTTTTTAGTGAAGTTGTATGCGTGGTATCAAACCAATTCGGTAGCCATTTTAACCGATGCTTTAGAGAGTACCATTAACGTAATTGCAGGTTTGATTGGTTTGTACAGCTTGTATTTATCGTCGCTACCAAAAGATCATAATCATCCGTATGGTCATGGAAAGGTCGAGTTTATTTCGGCTTCTATTGAAGGTGCGTTGATAACGATTGCTGGAGTTGTTATTATTCACGAAGCTATTGGCGAACTTCAAAATCCCAAAACAATTGAAAAACTCGATTTAGGATTGATTTTGGTATCGTTAACTGCTGTAATAAATTATGTGTTAGGTTTTTATGCCATTAAAAAAGGTAAAAAGAACAATTCATTGGCGTTAATTGCAAGTGGCAAACATTTACGAACCGATACCTATTCTACAATTGGAATCATCATTGGATTGATTATTCTGTATTTTACCGAAATTTCTTGGATTGATAGTGTTACTGCTTTAATTTTTGCAGGATTTATTATTTATACAGGATACAAGATTGTTCGCGAATCGATTTCGGGAATTATGGATGAAACCGATGAATTGCTGCTAAAAGAAGTGGTTGATTATTTGAGTGAAGAACGTCGTGAAAATTGGATCGATCTGCATAATTTAAGAATCATTAAATACGGAAGTACCTTGCATTTTGACTGTCACATGACGGTGCCTTGGTATTTTAATATCGAAGAAGGTCATAAAGAAGTTGATGCTTTGGAAGATGCCGTAAAGAATCATTTTGGCGACCGAATTGAACTATTTGTGCATTTAGATGCCTGTAAAGAATACTCGTGCCACATCTGTAGTAAAACCGATTGCCCTGTGAGAAAACATCCGTTTCAAGAAAAAATTAAATGGACAATGCAGAATGTTTCTTTAAATAAAAAGCATAATAGTAATTTGTAATTTAATTCCATTTTGTCATTCCGATACTTCGACAAGCTCTGCACAGGCTAAAGGAGGAATCTCTTTTTACTGTAAAGATTCTTCATTCCACTTCGTTTCTTTCAGAATGACAAACTAACGTTATCAAAACGCATATACTTGTAAATATCAGTTCATCTGCGACAAAAGTTACAGTATCAAAAACTGTTTTCGTTCTTTATCAAACACAATATCATCGGTGTCAAAAAAACGATCAAAGATTCCTTCGTTAATTAAGTTGGTTGTGGTGTCGTGATAAAATTTATCATCTTTCAATAACATAATATCATCACTTAACTGCAATGCCAAATCTAAATCGTGTGTAGAAAATAAAATACATTTGTTGTTAACCGTGCACAGTTTTTTAAGCAGTTTAAAAAGTTTTACTTTATGATACAAATCTAAATGAGTAGAGGGTTCGTCTAAAAATATGAAAGGAGTATCTTGTACAACGGCACGCGCAATAAAGGTTCGCTGTAATTGTCCGTCGCTTAACTGCGATAATTTTCTGTCTGTTAAACTGCTTATTTCACAATCTTCTAACGTATTGTTTATCAAAATTTCATCGGCTTCGGTTAATTTATCTAACCAATTGGTGTAAGGTTGTCTGCCCAATTTTACCAGTTCGTAGACCGTAAGATCTTTATTAACATTTTCATGCGTTAGCACCACACTTACCATTTTGGCAAATTCGGCAATAGAAAAAGTATCAATATTCTTATCATCAATAAAAACAGCACCCGATTTTTTATCCAATAAACCCGAAATTGTTTTTAATAAGGTCGATTTTCCAATTCCGTTGCTTCCCAATAACGATGTAAGAATTCCGGTTTTAATCTCGAAATTCAAATTGCTGAACAGCATTTTATCTTTGTAGCCAATGCTTAAATTTTCGGTTCTAAAAACAGTCATAAACTACATTTTTTTCATT
>JAVXSC010000165.1:0-5309 GCA_036643355.1 Myroides sp. | reverse complement strand
CAGGGACTCGAACCCTGGCGACAGTTACCCGTCGACAGATTAGCAATCTGCTCCGTTACCACTCCGGCACCTCTCCTACTAAACCAACTTGTTAATCAGTTAAGCGGTTGCAAATGTATAACGAGATTTAGTTCTTTGCAAGCATTTATCAGTTTTTTTTTGTAATCCCTTTACGATTAATTCATCATATTATTAGTAATCAACAATATAAAGAAACATTTTTTTTACGTTTATCTAACATTGTAATCCTTATATCATTCATTTACAAATATTGTTGCAAAAAATAATAATATTTTTAGTAAATTCGCACTAAACTAAACATATATTATTTTATGAATAAGAAAGTAGTAATTGTATCTGCTGCAAGAACTCCAATAGGAAGTTTTATGGGCGCATTATCTACAGTTTCTGCTCCAAAATTAGGTGCAGCAGCAATTAAAGGTGCTTTAGAAAAAATCAATTTAGATCCAAATAAAGTTGACGAAGTTTTAATGGGGAATGTAGTTCAGGCTGGTGTAGGTCAGGCTCCTGCTCGTCAAGCTGCATTATTTGCGGGTTTATCTAACGATGTTGCTTGTACTACGGTAAATAAAGTGTGTGCTTCTGGTATGAAAGCAATTATGCAAGGTGCACAAGCTATTGCTAACGGTGATGCAGAAATTGTTGTAGCCGGAGGTATGGAGAACATGAGTATGATTCCACATTACGCTAATTTAAGAACTGGTGTTAAGTTTGGTGGAACCGCGTTTACAGACGGTATGCAGAAAGACGGATTAAGCGATGCTTATGAAAATGCAGCAATGGGTGTTTATGCCGATGCTACTGCAACTGAACATAATATTTCAAGAGAACAACAAGATGAATTTGCTATAAATTCATACAAAAAATCTGCTGCTGCTTGGGATGCAGGTAAATTTGATACTGAAGTTGTTCCTGTTGCTGTTCCTCAACGTAAAGGTGATCCAATCATGGTTACTAAAGATGAAGAGTACACAAACGTAAAATTAGATAAAATTCCGGCATTAAATCCTGCTTTTACTAAAGAAGGAACCGTTACTGCTGCAAATGCATCAACAATTAATGATGGAGCTGCTGCCGTAATTTTAATGAGCGAAGAAAAAGCAAACGAATTAGGTTTAAAACCTTTAGCATATATTAAAGGATTTGCAGATGCTGCACAAGAACCAAAATGGTTTACAACCGCACCGGCAAAAGCGTTACCAAAAGCATTAGATAAAGCAGGCGTTTCTATTAACGATGTTGATTTCTTTGAATTCAACGAAGCTTTTTCTGTTGTGGGTATTGCCAACACAAACCTTTTAAAATTAGATCCTTCTAAAATTAACGTTAACGGTGGTGCGGTATCTTTAGGTCACCCACTTGGTTGTTCTGGTGCACGCGTTGTTGTAACGTTGTTAAACGTTTTAGAACAAAATAACGGTAAAATTGGTGCGGCTGCTATCTGTAATGGTGGTGGTGGTGCATCGGCAATCGTTATCGAAAAAATTTAATTCTGTAAAAATTTTTATAAAGATGAGAAGGAATTTAAAACCTTCTCATCTCTTTTTTTAGATTTCAAATATGTATGCACTTTGTAATTTGGCTATTGTTCCCTTACGGTTTGAACCTTCAGACCGAAGCGAATTAGTTACACAGGTTCTTTTCGGAGAAACGTTTACAATTTTAGAAAAAAAAGAAAAATGGTCTAGAATTTCCTTGACTGCAGATTCGTACGAAGGCTGGATAGACAACAAACAATTTACAGAAATTACCGAAGATCAATATAAAAAGATACAGGAAAGTGCAAAATTCTACTGTGCCGATTTAATTGATTATTTAACAGGAAAAAATACTTTAATGCCCGTTTCTTTAGGAAGCGATTTATCTCATTTGACTTTTGCCGATATCAATTCACAAGAATTAATGTTCGATGGCACAATGATTACCGGCATTCAGCCAAAAACAAACCTTTTACAAACTGCTTTTCTTTATTTAAACGCGCCGTATTTATGGGGTGGCAAAACACCTTTTGGTATAGATTGTTCTGGTTTTACCCAAATGGTTTACCGTTTAAATGGCTATTACATTCCACGCGATGCATCGCAACAAGCTAAAATTGGCGAACCTTTAAGTTTTATCGAAGAAAGTGAAGTGGGCGATTTGGCATTTTTTGATAATGAAGAAGGAAACATTATTCACGTCGGCATCATCATGGAAAACAACTACATTATCCATGCACACGGAAAAGTTCGCATTGACCGTTTAGATCATTTAGGAATTCTGAACATAGATAGCGGGCGCCATACACACAAACTTCGTGTAATTAAAAAAATCATTTAATTTTAAATTCAACATTTCCTTTTTAGAATGCTTATCTTTGCCCAAAATATTTTTTTATGGCAACATTTGAGCAATTCAACCTACCAAAATCTTTACAAAAGGCAATCGATGATTTAGGATTCATCACTCCTACTCCAATTCAGGAGAAATCTTTCAACATGATATTGTCGGGTAAAGATGTTATGGGAATCGCTCAAACCGGAACCGGAAAAACGTTTGCCTACCTATTACCTATTTTAAAACAATGGAAATTTCAAGAAACTGATGCGCCTCGTGTTGCTATTTTGGTTCCTACTCGTGAATTGGTTGTGCAGGTGGTAGAAGAAGTTGAAAAGCTGACAAAATACATGTCTATCCGCACTATAGGAATTTACGGTGGCGTGAATATCAACACTCAAAAAACATCTATTTACGAGGGTATCGATATTTTGGTGGGAACTCCCGGTAGAGTAATGGATTTGGCGTTAGACAACATTTTACGTTTTGATAATTTGCAGAAACTGGTTATTGATGAGTTTGATGAAATACTGAATTTGGGTTTCCGTACGCAGTTAACCGCGATTCTTTCAATGATGAAGGATAAAAAACAAAACATTTTGTTTTCTGCAACAATGACCGAAGAAGTTGATGAAATTTTAGATGATTATTTTAATTTTCCTGAAGAAGTTTCGTTGGCACCATCGGGAACTCCGTTAGAAAAAATCAAGCAAAGTGCTTACATCGTTCCAAATTTTCTTACCAAATTAAATGTTTTAAAGGATATTTTAACAAACGATGAAACCAGCACACGTGTTTTATTGTTCGTGAACAACAAACGTTTGGCAGATTATGTTTTAGAACATCTTAACGAAGATTTTCCTGATCAGTTTGGTGCTGTACATTCCAACAAAACACAGAATTACCGTTTAAATACCATGGAAATGTTTCAAAACGGCGAATTACGCGGTTTAGTAACAACCGATGTTATGGCGCGTGGTTTGGATATTACCGATATTACGCACGTTTTTAACCTGCAAATGCCCGAAATTCCTGAACAATACATTCACCGTATTGGTAGAACAGGTCGTGCTGATAAAGACGGTTCTGCGATTAGTTTTATTAGTCCGAAAGAAGAAGAAACGCATTTTGATATAGAATCTTTAATGAATTACGAAATTCCTTTGTTGGATATTCCTAGTCATGTGGTTATTGCCGAGCAACGTTTAGAGTTCGAAAAAGATCATGTAAAAATGAAAACCAACAAACGTAAGATTGATACCGAACGTGGTGAAGCTTTCCATGAGAAAAAAGATAAAAACAAAAAGGTAAATTTAGGCGGACCCGGTAAACGAACACCGAGAAAATCGGCGCCGAGAAACCGTGGAATTGAACGTAAAAGAGACGAAAAACGTAAGAAGAAATAAAAAAAAGGGATTGTTTTAAACAATCCCTTTTTTTAGTCGTTTAATAACTGCGATTTGTACTTCGAAATATGTTCTAAAACTTCGGGTTCGGGGTTTGGATACGAAATATCTTTATACTTTTTTAAGGTATCATAAATAATTTTAGCCACAATTAATCGGCTTACATCTTTATCATCGCTTGGAATAATAAACCATTCGCCTTTTTTATGGCTACTGTTTTTTAAAACTTCTTCGTAACAAAACTGGTATTTCTCCCAAAAACCACGTTCAGTTAAATCGCCCGGAGAAAATTTCCATTGATGTTTAGGTTTGTCGATACGTTTCAACAAACGATTTTTCTGCTCGTCTTTACTTAAATGCAAGTAGAATTTTAAAATAATTACACCGTTTTCTGCCCAGAATTTTTCAAACTGAACCATTCGCTGCATTCGGTTATTCCAAAAATCATCCGTCAAATTATTTATATCGATATCTGGATTGCGTTCGTTTTCCAAATATTCAGGATGCACGCGCGTAATCAAAACATTCTCGTATTGTGTTCTGTTAAAAATGGTAAACTTTCCTTTTTCGGGTAATTTGGTGTAATGCCTCCACATAAAATCGTGTTGCAGTTCTTTGTACGATGGGGTCTTAAAACTTTCAACCACCACTCCGCGCGGATTAAATCCTTTAAAAACCTCACGAACCATACTGTCTTTTCCGGCAGTATCCATCCCTTGAAAACAAATTAAAACCGAGTATCGATCATCGGCATACATCATATCCTGCAGTTCTGCTATCTTTTTACTGTACTTTTTAATTTCCTTTTTAATTGCGATTGGATCTAAACCTGTATTGTATTTTGTTGGAATTTCCTTTAAGTTTAAATTTTCGGGAACTTTAAAATAATTGCGCTTCATATTATTCTTTTTCTCTAAATTAGTCAATAAAATTTTAGCAATGAAAAAATATTTGCTTACCTCGTGGTTAAAGATCGCGGGAATTGTAGCGGCATCGGGCATCGGATATCAAAATAACGAAATTCAGCTGGTTTCTGATAACGGAAATGCACTATATCATTATTTTATATCGAATGATTCACTGGCGAAATATTCGTTAGACGGAGAATCGGTTGATGACAATATGCCGAAATCGACTAAACATGATTTGGAATCTTTTACGACAGTTGACAATACGTGGTATGCGTTTGGATCGGGATCTAAAGAAAACAGAAACGTAGGTTTTATGGTTAATAAATTCTCAAAATTTTCTACAAAGATAGATTTAACGGGACTTTATGATGAAATGAAAAGCTTTTCGGAATTAACTACCGATGATTTTAATATTGAAGCGGTTACTACTTATAATGAAGACTGGCTGTTTATTAACCGCGGAAACGGACCAAAAAATGCGAATTATATTTATGTTGTTCAGGGTAAAAACCTGACCGATGATTTCAATATTTATTATTTTGAATTTGATCTGCCAAAAATAAATAACGTTCAAAGCGGATTTTCTGATGCAACTGTAATTAACAACACACTTTATTTTATTGCAACTGCCGAAGACGAAACGTCGACTTATAAC
>JAVXSC010000164.1:0-5334 GCA_036643355.1 Myroides sp. | reverse complement strand
GTTGATTTTGTTATGAATACGTCCTCGTTAGACATATCTTTAAACGCTACTAATCTGTAATTTTCTGGGTGAAGACCTTGTTTCATTGTAAATCTTGTTTTTAAATTAATTGCTGTTTTTTATTCTGATGCTTTTATCTCTCAAAAAGGTATAAACAAAACAACAGCTTTTTATGTAATTGTTTATTTTTCAGAATGCAAATTTAAGAACATATTTTTAATCTGCAAACATAACTTTATACTTTTTTTATCATGAAACAGCAAAATTTTCTACCACCTATTTTTGTATATTTGTAAGATTTTATAAAAATTCATAAAACCATGAATACTATCAGTAAAACAACGGGTTTAACATTCGGCTATATTTTAATGGCTTACTACGCACTTGTAAACCTAATTGTTTTCTTTGCAGATTATACGTTGTTCGTAAAATCGTACCTTACCATTGTTAATATGGTTGTAGTTTTAATTTTAGGAATTTGCTGCGTTTGGATCACCAAAAGACGCTTAAACAACCTTATAACTTTTAAAGAAGGTTTTACTGCCTTTTTTATAATGATTGTTTTAGGATTTCTGGCAAACTACATTATACAATATATATTGTTCAACTTTGTAAATCCCGAAGCAAAGATAGTTACTAATGATCTGATGATTGAAATGACACAGAAAATTGGTAAAGATTTAAACTTGTCCGAAGCTGAAATTAACGAAAAAATCAGCGTTGTAAACAATAATGCCGACGATAATTTTTCGCCAAAAACATTATTTTTCAGTTACGCACAAACCATTTTAGGTTCATCAATTGCAGGTTTGTTAATTGCATTGACATTTAAAAACAGATCAGAAATTTCAACACCAAGCAACCAGTAATGAACCTTACGATTTTAATTCCTTTATTGAACGAAGCCGAATCGCTGCCCGAATTGTACCGTTGGATTACAAAAGTAATGCAGCAGCACAACTATTCGTACGAAGTTGTTTTTATTGATGACGGAAGCACCGACGAATCTTGGAATATTATTGATGATCTTTCTAAAAACGATAGCAATGTAAAAGGAATCCGTTTTCAGAAAAATTTTGGAAAATCGCAAGCATTACACGCTGGTTTTGCAATTGCAAATGGCGATGTTGTTATTACAATGGATGCCGATTTACAGGACAGTCCCGATGAAATTCCCGATTTGTACCACATGATCGTCAATCAAAAATTCGATTTGGTTTCGGGTTGGAAAAAGAAACGTTACGATCCTATAAGCAAAACGATTCCTACCAAATTATACAATTGGGCAGCACGCAAAACATCGGGCGTTCAACTAAACGATTTCAACTGCGGTTTAAAGGCTTACAGCAATAAAGTGGTAAAAAACATTGATGTTTATGGCGAAATGCACCGTTACATTCCCGTGTTGGCAAAAAATGCAGGTTTTAATAAAATTGGTGAAAAAGTAGTACAGCATCAGGCTCGCAAATACGGCGTTTCAAAGTTTGGAATGAGTCGGTTTGTAAACGGCTTTTTAGATTTAATTACCATTTGGTTTTTATCTAAATTCGGCAAACGACCAATGCATTTATTCGGTGCATTGGGCGTTATCATGTTCATTGTAGGTTTTTGCAGTGCGGCGTTTATCGGCGTTTACAAACTGTACAAACTTTCTATGCACGAACCCGCTATTTTGGTAGCAAACAATCCGTGGTTTTACATATCGCTTACCGCAATGATATTAGGTACGCAGCTGTTTTTGGCAGGTTTCTTGGGCGAAATTATCCTTAGAACAAAAAACAACGAACCGCGTTATAAAATATCCACTAAAAGCAACTTATAATTTAATTAATCAAGAAAATGGACATTCCTAAAAATATATTAGAGCACAGCAATAAATGGATTCAGGATCCTTTTGATGTTGAAACGCAAAATCTGGTAAAAGAATTATTGACTTCTTCTCCAAAAGAATTAGAAGATGCTTTTTACCGTAATTTAGAATTTGGAACCGGCGGAATGCGCGGAATTATGGGCGTTGGTACCAACCGAATCAACAAATACACTTTAGGTAAAAACACACAAGGATTATCTCAATATTTAAAACAGAGTTTTCCAAACGAACAAATAAAAGTAGCAATTGCTTACGATTGCCGCCACAACAGTAAATCATTAGCAAAAGTGGTTGCCGATGTTTTTTCTGCAAACGGAATCAAAGTTTTTTTGTTTGAAGATTTACGTCCAACTCCAGAATTATCTTTTGCGGTTCGATATTTAAATTGTCATGCAGGAATTGTTTTAACGGCATCGCACAATCCACCGGAATACAACGGTTACAAGGTTTATTGGCAAGATGGCGGACAGTTGGTTCCACCGCAAGACAAAGAAATTATTCAGGTAATTGACAGTTTAGATTATTCAGATATTTTGTTCGATTCAAATCCTGAATTGATCGAATATATTGGCACAGAAATCGATGAAGCTTTTGCAAAATCATCAATAGAAAATGCAACGTTTAATCTTCCTGAAGGTGCGCGCGAAAACTTAAAAATAGTTTACACGTCGTTACACGGAACATCAATCAAAGCCATTCCTAATGTTTTGGAAAAAGCTGGTTACACCAATGTGAATATTGTGGCGGAACAAGCGGAACCAAACGGAGATTTCCCTACGGTTAAATCGCCAAATCCCGAAGAACCTGAAGCGTTAAAAATGGCAATTGATCTGGCAAATGAAACAAATGCCGATATTGTGATTGGAACTGACCCGGACTCGGACCGATTGGGAATTGCGGTTCGCGATAACGAAGGAAAAATGATTTTATTGAACGGAAATCAGGCAATGGTTGTTATGACTGCCTTTTTGTTGGAACAATGGAAACGCGATGGAAAATTAGAAGGTAAAAAACATTTTATAGGATCAACCATTGTATCAACTCCAATGATTTTGGCACTTGCCGAAGCTTACGAAGTTGATTGTAAAGTCGGATTAACCGGTTTTAAATGGATTGCCAAATTTATTAAAGATTTCCCTGAACAGAAATTTATCGGCGGTGGCGAAGAAAGTTTTGGTTATATGGTGGGCGATGCCGTTCGCGATAAAGATGCCGTTGCATCAACCCTATTAATCTGCGAAATTGCTGCTATTGCAAAAGCATCCGCTTCATCGGTTTATACAGAACTGCAAAACCTGTATGCCGATTTTGGTTATTATAAGGAACATTTAATTTCGTTAACCAAAAAAGGAAAAGATGGTGCTGAAGAAATCGCTACCATGATGACTGAATTACGCAACAGTCCGCTAAAGGAAATTGCAGGTGAACGTGTTGTTTTTGTAGAAGATTATCAAAGTTCGATCGCTACTAATTTGTTTTCGAATGAAACTGAGCCTTTGTTCTTACCAAAATCAAACGTGTTGATTTATTATTTAGAAGACGGATCTAAAATTTGTGCACGACCAAGTGGAACCGAGCCTAAAATCAAATTTTATTTCAGCACCAACACACCCATTGAAAACGTTGAAGAAATAAAAGATGCCGATGAATATCTAACAGATAAAATTCAGCGCATTATTAACGATATGAATTTAAATTAATGGACGATAATTTAAAAAAGATTCTTCCGTACGCTTTATTCTACAGAAAAAACATTGTTTGGAATGTAGTTTTTAACGTACTGTATGCCATTTTTTCATCATTAGGTTTTGTTATGATTATACCTGTGATGAATGTATTGTTTGGCGAAGGAGAAAAAGTTACTAAACTTCCTAAATACGAAGGCGTTTGGAAGTTAAAAGATTATTTAAGCGATACGCTTTATTACTATATCAATCATCTTACCGAGGTAAAAGGTGCAGAATATGCGTTGTATCTTATTATTAGCATCATTATTTTCATCTTTTTATTAAAAAATCTTTTTGGTTTTTTAGGTTTACAGCACTTAATGAAGTTAAAAACAGGTGTTTTACGCGATTTTAGAGATAAAATGTATGCTAAAATTGTTGATTTACCTGTATCATATTATTCTGAAAAACGAAAAGGCGACGTTATGGCACGTATGTTGGGCGATGTAAATGAAGTACAAAATTCGTTCTTTGCTATTTTGGAATTAATTGTAAAAGAACCACTTACAATCATTATTACATTAAGCATCATGTTTTCAATAAGTTGGAAACTTACGTTGTTTGTGTTTGTTTTCATTCCAATTTCAGGTTTGATTATTTCAAAAATTGGTAAATCTTTAAAATCGCAATCAACCCGTGCGCAGCAAGAAAACGGTTATATGATTTCTGTTGTGGAAGAAACGCTGTCGGGTTTAAAAGTGGTAAAAGGATACAATGCAGAAGGATACTTTAAGCGTATTTTTAATGAATCGGTAAACCGTTTGTATATTCTAACTAATAAAATTGGTAAGAAAAACAACCTGGCATCACCAATGTCTGAATTCTTAGGTATTGCAACGATCGCTGCTTTATTAATTTATGGTGGTACGTTGGTTTTACAAGACGGAACGTTATCTGGCGGAGCATTTATTGGTTATATTGGTATGGCGTACAACATTTTAACGCCTGCAAAAGCTATTTCAAAAGCATCATATCAGGTGAAAAACGGATCTGCTGCTGCGGAACGTGTTTTTGAAATTTTAGAAACTCCAAATGCTATTGAAGATTCTGTTCAATCTAAAAATATTGAAAGTTTCAACGATAAAATCGCTATAAAAAATGTTACATTTTCTTATAACGGCGAATACAATGTATTGAAAAATTTTAATTTGGAAATTCCTAAAGGAAAAACCGTTGCATTGGTTGGTCAGTCAGGTTCTGGTAAAAGTACCATTGCTAATTTACTGTTACGTTTTTACGATGTGGAACAAGGCGAATTGTTAATTGACGGCGCAAATATTAAGGATATCCGTTTGGTTTCATTGCGCGATCAGCTTGGTTTGGTTACGCAAGACAGTATTATGTTTAATGGAAGCATTGCCGATAACTTAAAAATTGGTAAACAAAACGCTACCGATGAAGAAATAATTGATGCCTTAAAAATTGCCAATGCGTACGAGTTTGTACAACATTTACCAGAAGGAATCAATACCAATATTGGCGATGGCGGTGGAAAACTTTCAGGCGGACAAAAACAACGTATTTCTATTGCGCGTGCCGTGTTGAAGAATCCTCCAATTATGGTTTTAGATGAAGCTACATCGGCATTAGATACAGAAAGCGAACGTTTGGTACAAGATGCTTTAGAGAAAATGATGGCAAATCGCACTTCGGTTGTTATTGCCCACAGATTATCTACCATTCAAAAAGCCGATTTAATTGTGGTGATGCATCATGGCGAAATTGCCGAGCAAGGTA
>JAVXSC010000163.1:0-5439 GCA_036643355.1 Myroides sp. | reverse complement strand
AGCGATTTCTTCTTCATAGCAAATTTTTGCTAATCATTTTAATCTAACCAAAAACCAATTTATTTCTTTAAATACTAAAATTATATCACCGAATGTACGAATTAAAATAACATTTCACAAACTTTAATATAATTTTTTAATAATTTATCTTAAAAAGCAATTAAAAAGTTTTAGAGTACCTTTGTTCTTTAAATTTTTAGAATGAAAAAGGATATCGATTTTCCTAAATCGGAAAATGTTTTTTTGGCAGCTATACAGCAATGGAACGATGATTTTCAGGAAAACAGCTGGTTTGTTTATCTTGTAAATAATACCGATGAAACTTTAGAAATGGTTATGGCTGTATCTCGCGCTTACGGCACCATAAACAACGAGCAGCGTGCAACCGGAACGTTTCGTCATGCTTTTAATGAAGTGGCTCCAAAAAGCATCACTAAACTTGAAATGTTAGAAAACAATGTTTTACAACTGAATAATGAATTTGCTGTTTCGTACTTTTTAAACAACAAAATGTTCGACAAAACGTTTGTTTTTAAAACCAACACCATAAACGACAAAGCTTTAAGCGATATTCCCACAACTGATTTACGAGGAGTTTTATTGAAATAAAAAAGCCAGATTTAAAAATCTGGCTTTTTTATTTTTTATGCTTCTTTATGTTTTCTGTTTGATAGTAACGACCAAATAACCGAGATTGCCAATACGGAACCTATGATGGCTAATGATATAGAAGAATCGAAATGATAATAAGGCATAATGATCATTTTTATACCGATGAATGCCAAGATAATTGCCAAACCGTAATGTAGTTTAGAGAACATATCCATTGAATTTGCTAGTAAAAAGTAAAGCGAACGCAATCCTAAAATGGCAAATATGTTTGATGTATAAAGAATAAACGGATCGTCTGGAGCAATAGCAAAGATTGCAGGAATACTGTCCACTGCGAAAACCAAATCGGTAATTTCAATAACAGCTAACGCAACAAACAAAGGTGTTACCATTTTTACGCCGTTTTCTACAGTGAAAAATTTATCGCCATGAAAATCTTTGGTTACTTTAAAAAACTTGTGAACCAAACGAACTCCAATGTTTTTAGACATATCAGCACCTTCTTCCTCTTCGCTATCTGAAGCCCAAGATTTAATTCCGGCAATAATCAAGAAGATACCAAAAATAAACAAGATAACGTTTAACTGGCGTGGTTCGCCTGTATCGGGATCAATTCCTAAAAACGGTAAGGTTATATAGGTTAGTTTTATTAATTCGACACCCGCAAAAATAAAGATCGCTCTAAAAAACAAGGCTCCTAAAATTCCCCAGAAAAGTACTTTGTGCTGATATTCTTTTGGTATCTTAAAAAACTTAAATACCAGAATAAACACGAACAAGTTATCGACCGATAGCGCTTTTTCTATCCAATAAGCAGCTTGGTACTTTGCAAAATTATCGGTAATTCCGTAAGGTTTATCTAAAACCCAATAAACAACGCCACTGAAAACCATAGAAAGGGCTATCCAAACTATTGACCAAGAAAGTGCCTCTTTGTTTGATATGGTATGACTTTTCTTGTTGAAAACACCTAAATCTAGCAAAAGCATTATTACAACTGCAATTGCAAAACCGCCAATTAGCCACGGGTGATTTATTAAATGATCATTTTTCATAGCGTATTAATCTAATTTATCTGTTAGTTTTTTAAATACTTTTTTAGGTTCTTTATTATTGTACAAAATGTCGTAAACGGCATCAATAATCGGCGTTTTTGCTTTTAGTTCCAAATTCATCAGATAGGCGCTTTTTGCTGCATAATATCCTTCGGCAACCATGTTCATTTCCATTTTTGTAGAAATTACGGTGTATCCTTTTCCAATCATATTACCAAACATACGGTTGCGTGAAAAAAGCGAATATCCGGTAACCAGCAAATCGCCCAAATAAGCAGAATCGTTTATGTTACGTTTTAATTTATGAACTTTTTTAATGAATTTCTTCATTTCACGAATGGCATTACTCATTAACAACGCCTGAAAGTTATCGCCATAACCCAAACCGTGCGCCATACCTGCTGCTATTGCATAGATATTTTTTAGCATGGCAGCGTATTCGGTTCCCATAACATCGTCTGACGTTTTTGCTTTAATGTAATGGCTGCGCAAACTTTTTACGATAACTTCTGCTTTTTCAATATCGCCACCCGCAATTGTCAGGTAAGAAAGTCGTTCTAAAGCCACTTCTTCAGCGTGGCATGGTCCGGCAAGAACCGCGATATTTTCGATAGGTATGTTGTAGGTTTCCATAAAATGCTGCCCAACAATCAAGCCTGTTTCGGGAATGATTCCTTTAATGGCAGATACAATGATTTTACCTTCTAAAGAAACGGTTAATTTTTCTAGTTCACTACCCAAAAAAGCCGATGGTATTGCGAAAACAACATAATCTGCATAACTTATTGCTTCGTTAATATCGGTTGTCAGCAAAAGCTGATCGGTATCAAATTCTACCGAACTTAAATAATTGGGATTGTGCTTATTAACTTTTAATTCTTCAATTGCAGTATCGTTGCGCATGTACCAGGCAATTTCAGACAAATTGTGGCACAGCATTTTAGCAATAGCCGTTGCCCAACTACCACCGCCAATTACTGCAAACTTTGGATTGTTAATCATTCTTATTTTTTTGATTTGCAAAAATAGACTTTTTAAACTTTTTTCAATTTATTATTTTGTTAAGCTTAAATTATTTATGTTTTTGAACAATAAACACTTTTTGCTTTGCGTTGTACTTATGATTTTTAATTTGATTTTTTAATAAATTTAAAAAGCGACTTCTTTATTGTTGTCGCTTTTTTGTTTAAAAAAAGACCATTTCTTATTTTTATTAAAGATAATCTTTTTAATTATTTCTTATAGAACAAATTATGATTGATGTATTCCCAAACTTTGGCATCTAACATTGGTTTGATATTTTTTTGTTCTTTTATGCCGTTACGAATAAAGGTGGATGACAATTCTATAATCGGAGCATCTACTTTATGAATGTTCGGATGATTTAGGAATTCTTCGGGAATCTCATCTGTTGAAATTCGCGGATACACATACAGCTGATAATCGTTCAAAATAAATTCGTAATTTTTCCATTTTTTGAGCGATTTTAAATTATCCTCACCCATTATCAAAGCAAACTGATGTTGCGGAAATTTTTCCTGCAGATGCGCCAGCGTATTCACGGTATAATTTGGTTGCGGAAGTTTAAATTCGATATCGCTCGGAATAATTTTATCGTAATCCTCTGTTGCCAGATGTACCATTTGCAAACGATGATAATCTGCCAGCAAACCCGATTTCTTTTTCAGCGGATTATGCGGCGTAACAACCATCCAAAGCTGATCTAAATCGCTGTTTTCAACAATATGGTTGGCAATAATTAAATGCCCAACGTGTATAGGATTGAATGTGCCGAAATACAAACCTACCTTCATAGTTTACTTATTTAAAAAGTTTGAAACCAAGTTGCAGGCTTCTTTTTTAGCTGTTTCTAAATCGTGATTTTCTAAAATAACATCGAATTCTGGCGCGCGCGATATTTCACGTTCTGCTTTTTCTAATCGCATGGCAATTTTTTCATCACTTTCTGTCTGACGAAAACGCAAACGGCGTTCTAATTCTTCAACAGACGGCGGACTAACAAATATTGCCAGTGTTTGATCGGGATATTGTTGTTTGATGTTTAAACCACCCACAACATCGATATCAAAAATTACATGCTTGCCTTCTGCCCAAATACGTTCGATTTCTGTTTTCAGCGTGCCGTAATAATTGTCTTTATAAACTTCTTCAAACTCAACAAAAGCATTTTCTGCGATTTTTTTCTGAAAATCTGCCGGAGAAATAAAATAGTAATCTTTACCATTTACTTCGTCACCACGCATATAACGTGAGGTTGCAGATATAGAAAAATCTAAACACAATTGCTGCTGTGTTAGTAAATGCTTTACAATTGTTGTTTTACCAGAACCTGATGGTGCCGAAAAAACAATCAATTTTCCTTGTTGTGCTGTCATTTATGTTGTAATTGATTTATTAAAGATTGAATATTTATTATCTTTTTGTCATTCTGAATGAAACAAAGTGGAATGAAGAATCTCTATTGTACATGTTGAGATTCCTCCTTCGTCGGAATGACATTAAAAACAAAAATTATTCAATTATAATATATTTAAAACTTGTTCTTTGATCTTTTCTAATTCGTCTTTCATTTTCACAACCAACTTCTGCATTTCGGCATGATTAGATTTTGATCCCATGGTATTGATCTCGCGACCCATTTCTTGTGCAATAAAACCTAACTTACGCCCTGCGTGTTCGTTGGCATTCATTGTTTCCAAGAAATAATCTAAATGATTGGTTAAGCGCACTTTTTCTTCGTTGATATCTAATTTTTCAATGTAATAAACAACTTCTTGCGCGTATCGGCTTTCATCGATATTAACTTCTAATTCCTTTAAATTTTGCAGTAAACGATCTTTTACCGCTTTAATTCGATCTTCTTCATAACCTTCAATTTCTTTCATAGAGCTGCGAATGCTTGAAACTCGGTTAACAAAATCGTTCCCCAATTTCTCGCCTTCCTGTCTGCGGAATTCATTGATGTTTACAAGCGCCTGGTTTAAAACTTTTACAATTTCGTTCCATTCCTGCTCATCTAATTCGCAACGCTCTACTTTTAAAGCATCGGGCATACGAACCGCCATTTTCATTAATTCGGTTGCATCGGCATCGGGAATAATGTTTTTCATCTGCGCGATATACGCTTTAACGATCGGAGCATTTAAGGTTGCCGATGTTTCTTCGCCGGTAACTTCGATAAATACAGAGCATTCAACCTTACCGCGTTCTAACTGCTGGGCAATTACATTGCGAATTTCCAACTCTTTTTCTTTATAAGGTTGTGGTAAACGTACGCTTAAATCTAAATTTTTTGAATTTAACGATTTAATTTCTACCGTTATTTTTTTTAATGGTAACTGCACCAACGCTTTACCGAAACCTGTCATTGAATAAATCATACCGAATTATAATAAAGGTGCAAATTTAGTAAATTGTAACATACCTTGTTAAACTATTTGTAAAACAAAAAGCTGCCTTAAAAAAGACAGCTTGTGCTTTATGGTAATATGATACTTTAGTATTCAATTTTTTAGTTCAAATAATTAAAACCGATACCCAACAGCTACGGCTAATTTGGCATTTGCCCACGGACCTTTTATTTTGACATCAACGCCATCGTCTTTTACATCGTAAGTATATTTTACAACAGGAAGTTCTACTTCTTCTATTGCTTTGCGTACTTCAGCTTGTTCTTCGGTATCTAAAGAGCGTCTACCGCTTAATTCGCCCGATGCAAAGCCATAACTTAAGCCTACAAAAGTAACATCGA
>JAVXSC010000162.1:0-5571 GCA_036643355.1 Myroides sp. | reverse complement strand
CGATCAAACAAAAATATGGTCGACAAATTTCATGGGCAGATTTAATGATTCTTGCCGGAAACATGGCGTTAGAATCTATGGGTTTTAAAACATTGGGATTTGCCGGTGGGCGTGCCGATGTTTGGGAACCGGATATGGATGTATATTGGGGTAGCGAAAAAATGTGGCTGGGAGGCGATGTTCGATATTCGCAAGGATCCGAAGGTGTTGCAGAAAATCACGGCGTAGTTTCATCAGACGATGATGCCGATGGAAAAATACATACGCGCGATTTAGAAAATCCGCTGGCTGCTGTTCAAATGGGATTAATTTACGTGAATCCTGAAGGTCCAGACGGAAATCCTGATCCAATTGCTTCTGCAAAAGATATCCGCGATACGTTTTCGCGTATGGCAATGAACGATGAAGAAACGTTGGCTTTAATTGCCGGCGGACATACATTTGGTAAAACGCATGGTGCGGCATCTGCAGATCATGTTGGCGACGAACCCGAAGCTGCCGGTTTGGAATTACAGGGCTTGGGCTGGCAAAACAGCTACGGTACCGGTAAAGGTGGTGATACCATTACATCTGGCTTGGAAGTTACGTGGACAAGCAAACCAACCGAATGGTCTAATTTGTTTCTTACCTATCTTTTTGGGTTTGAATGGGAATTAACGAAATCTCCTGCTGGCGCGCACCAATGGGTTGCAAAAGGAACTGGAAATATTATTCCCGATGCACATGATCCTTCTAAAAAACACCGACCAACAATGCTAACGTCGGATATTGCGTTACGTATGGATCCTGTTTATGAAAAAATAGGACGACGATTTTTAGATAATCCTGATGAATTTGCCGATGCCTTTGCAAAAGCCTGGTTTAAATTAACACATCGTGACATGGGACCACGTGACCGCTATTTAGGTGCCGATGTTCCGCAGGAAATTTTTACATGGCAAGATCCGGTTCCTGCGGTTGATCACGAGTTGATTAATGAGGAAGATGTCGCACAGTTGAAATCGCAATTAAGTGCGTTAGATTTATCGGTTTCAGAATTAGTAGGTACAGCTTGGGCTTCTGCGTCAACTTTCCGTGGTTCGGATAAACGTGGCGGAGCAAACGGAGCACGTATTCGATTGGAACCTATGAAAAATTGGGAAGTAAACAATCCTATTCAGTTAAATAAAGTGTTGACAGCTTTGGAAAACGTTCAGTCAGATTTTAATTCAACAGGTAAAAAAGTTTCGTTGGCAGATTTGATTGTTTTGGCTGGAAATGTCGGAATTGAAAAAGCTGCGAACGACGCTGGTTTTAATATCGAAGTTTCTTTTGCTCCTGGTAGAACAGATGCTTCACAAGAACAGACAGATGTTGAATCGGTTGCTTTTTTGGAACCAATTGCAGACGGATTTAGAAATTACCGTAAAAATATTCTAAAATCAGTATCAACCGAAGAGTTGTTGATAGATAAAGCGCAATTGTTAACCTTAACTGCTCCGGAACTTACTGTTTTATTGGGCGGATTACGTTCGATCAATATTAATTTCGACGGATCTAAAAACGGAGTACTGACAGATCGTCCGGGACAATTGACAAATGATTTCTTTGTGAATTTGTTGGATATGAATACGCAATGGAAAGCAATGGGAACCGATAAAGAAGTTTATTTGGGAACAGATCGTAAAACCGGAACTCCAAAATGGACAGGCACGCGTGCTGATTTGGTTTTTGGATCGAATTCTGAATTAAGATCCATTGCTGAGGTTTACGCAAGTGCCGATGCGCAGGAAAAATTCATTAATGATTTTGTTTCGGCTTGGACGAAAGTAATGAACGCAGATCGCTTTGATTTAAAATAGATAAATAAAAAAACGGATTCTAATCAGAATCCGTTTTTTTTATAATTTTTTCTTGGAATAACAATAAGAGATAAATTATAGCTAAATCAATGTAAAATATATATTTCGTAATCTTTAAAGAATTACACAAATTATCTCCAGATATTGTTGAAACACATTCATTATCAAAATTTGTTTCATACTTTAAACTAACCATTGTATTAACCATTGCAAGTCCAAATAAAAAGGCAATTATAAAAAGAACAATGATTAGAATTCTGTAATGTTTAACCTTCATTTAATTACAAACGTTGTCTAACAGCTTCGTATAAAAAAGCACCGCAAGCAACAGATACGTTTAATGATGAAATAGTTCCGTACATTGGTAGTTTAGCTTTTTCATCGACAATTTTTAAAACCGAAGGATTTACTCCTTTATCCTCAGATCCCATAATAATGGCAATTCCTTTTTTAAAGTCGATGTCGTAAATGTTGTTTTCGGTTTTTTCGGTTGCAGCAACTGTTGCAATTCCCGAACCTTGTAAATAGAAAACCGCATCTTTAATATGATCTACCTTACAGATCGGAATATTAAAAACCGCACCTGCCGATGTTTTTACCGTATCGCCGTTTACCGGAGCCGAACCTTGTTTTTGAATAATAATTCCGTCAACACCCGTACATTCTGCCGTACGAATAATCGCACCAAAATTTCGAGCATCGCTCAATTGATCCAAAATTAAAAACAACGGATTTTGTTTGTTCTCCAACACACCTTCAACCAATTGTTCCATCGTAACAAATTTAATCGGCGCGATAGATGCAACTGCACCTTGATGGTTGTTGAATTTGCTTAATTTGTTCAGTTTTTCAACCGGAACATATGAGAAATTAACGTTGTTTTTCTTCAACGTTTTCATAAGCTCCTGCATTAAATCTCCTTGAGCTTCTTTTTGTATAAATACTTTATCTATTTCCTTTCCCGCGTTTATCGCCTCGATAACTGCACGAATTCCAAATATTTGATGTTCATTTTGCATAGCGCAAAGATATTACTATATTTAATTAAAATTCAACCTATGAAAAAAATACTCTTAATATTTGCATTCTTACTTGCAAATGTATCGTTTGCACAAGTTTTAATTGCACAAGAACTTTACGAAGGGACTATTTCTAAAGATATAAAAGTTTCGTTTTATTTAAAGATCGAAGAAGACGGTTGTCCGCGAACGGTTGTTTCGGGAATTTATAAGTACAACAACAATAAAACCGACAATTGGATTCTTTTAGAAACGACTTTTTCCGAACAAAAGCAGCAATATACTTTTGTAGAACATTTTAATACCGGTTTGATGTTATTGAACAGAAATGATAATCAGTTAAAAGGAATCTGGATTTCGCCCGATGGTAAAAAGCAACTTCCGGTGCATCTAACAAAAGTGAAAACAAGTAAACAGCAAATTGAAAAGTTAGAAGATACTTTAGAAAAAGAACATTACAATGCTTATGATTGTTAATCGTAAATAGGGGTAATAGTAATTTCTTCTTTTGCGCCTTTTTTTGATGTTCTAATTTGTTTTAAACACGTTCCTTGGCTGTCTTTTTCTTTACAGTCAATAGAAACTTCGTCAACAACTTTCCCTTCTTTTGAGGTTATTTCAATTTTAGACAATTCGTTATTGGTGTAATAAAAATGCTGCGTTTGAAAAGTTGAAAAATTATCAACTATTTTATTGATCGATCCATCTTTATTATAATGATAAATACTTTCGCTTTTTTTGTCTTGTTTTTTTAAATACGTGCTAATGCGTTCGCGGCGGTTCGGTTTCCAGCGGGTTTTACGATAAAGTGTCTCTTTGTTGGGATACAGTTCTTCGGTAAACCACATTTTCTTGTTGGTTTCCTGCAGCAGATTACCAGACGAATCAAACGTTTTTGAATGTTTAATCCGACCGTTTTTAAAAACAATTTCTTTTTTTTGTAGAAGTTTTTTCTGATTGTTTTTAACGGTGAAAGTTTCTTCGGTTGCAGATTTTATTCCGTCAGGCAACAAATGTGATTCGGTGTACTTTTTGGTAGCACATGACTGCAGTGTAAATAATAAAAGTAAAAAACATAAAATCCTCATAACTGTAATTTTTAAAATTATAAATAAATGAGTGTTTATTATGTTTTATGTAATTTAAATATACTGATTTTTTTTCTGATTAACCGATTTATCAAACGAAATAATTTAAAACTGCGTTTTGTAGCTTAAATGAAAAATAGAATTCGATAGTTTAAAATCGGTATTTGGTTGCACGCCGTTTGCATAAATAATATTGAATAAGCCGCCGCCGGTCTGTATCCCGAATCCTAAACCAAAAGAATATAATAAATCGTTGGTATCTTCGCCTTCGTAATAAGCAACATCTGTAATAGAATGTATGTACATATTTGGTGCGAGTAAATATCGGGCTTCGTTATATAAGCCTAATAGACTTTTTGCAAGCAAAGAATTCTCTCTAAATCCGCGGATAGAATGTATCCCACCAAAACGATAATATTCATTATATAATAAAGGTATGGCACTTCGCAAGAGCGATCCTTCTAATTGCTGGTTAATGTACCACCGGTTATTTATCTGCCACAGATAACTTGCGGTTAAATTTATAAATTGCTGCGAACCTTTGCGGTTGTCTTTTTCTTCGGTTTTAGATCCAAAACCAGCTAAACCTGTAACATAGTATTTTTGTCGAAATAGGGGGTGATCCTGATATTTGTTCAATAGATAATTCAGCGTAATAAACTGATTGTTGTAATCGGCTGCCTGATAAAAATTCTCTGTTCCGGCAACTGATGATGTTGATTGATATCCAACACCAACTCTGTGGTTAAAATTCAGGTAATACAAAACCGCCGCATTAAACTTGGTATTCATCATGGTGCTGTCTTGTTTGAACAATTCCAACGAAGCTTTCAACCCAAAAGGCGTGTTGAACAGATAAGGAACTTCGCCCGAAAGATTAAATTGTGTTTGCTGATTTCCGTCGTTTTTCCAATACAATTTCAGTTGTTCGCCTTTGTTTAAAATATTCATTAACTGCAAATCTGCATAACCGTTAAACTGCACTTTGCCGTTATCATCGTTCGTAAAACCAATCAATCCATCAAACTGACTAATATTTTGTCGTTCTACATATAAATACAACGCGGTATTGCTTTCGGTAAAAAGAACTTCGGGCTGTTTGGTTGTTTTTATAAACGGAAACTGACTCATTTCTTTTTGCAGTTCGCTTGTAACAGCATCTGTAAACGGTTGTTTTTCGTATTTCTTAATCAATCGCTGTTTAATTCCGGTGGGGAAGTTGTTGTAAGGCGTAAAAACCAGTTGGTCAATTCTACGCTGTAGATCTAAATGCAAGTCTAAATCGGCAGTAATAATATCGTTCAAAAATTGATGATTTATTAACTTAACCGTGCTTATAGAATAACCTTTTTTGGCTAATTTTTCAACAATGTTTTTAAGAAAGCTTTCGGTGTTTTGTATGGCGATGGTTTTGGTAGGTTCGTTTATTTGTAAGATTGATTTTAACTGGGCTTCGTGCTTGTTAAAGTTAATTTTTAAACTATCGGTTTTTTTGCCTAAATCAAAATCTACAAGATACAGACTGTCTTTTTTTTCTGCCGATGTTATTTGATGGTATAAATATCCGTTCGTTCTTAGAAAATCTTGCAAAAAAATCAATTTGGTTTCAACTTCTTGTCCGTT
>JAVXSC010000161.1:0-5645 GCA_036643355.1 Myroides sp. | reverse complement strand
AAAAGAATTATGCGAACAGTTAAATTTAAAGTCGATTATTTTTGCAGGACGAATTCCAAACTACCACAATTTCGCAAAAGAACTCACACCAAAACAGTATTTAGACAAGGTTAAAACCAAAGAAATCCACGATCCGGTGATTTCGTTTCAGGTTAATAACGATTTTCATATTAAAAGATTACTGCGCAATTATTTAGAAGGCGATCGTGATTCTCGTGATTATGCGGTTTTGTTGGAATGGAACAACATTTCGTACGATAAATCGCCGGTTTTAATCAATGCCAAGAAAAGCGTGGTTCGTTTAGGGTTGATCCAATGGCAAATGCGTCCGCTGAATAATTTAGAGGAATTTTTTGATCAGGCAGAGTTTTTTATCGATGCCGTTTCGGGTTACGAAAGCGATTTTGCAACCTTCCCCGAATTGTTTGTTGCGCCGTTAATGGCAGATTACAATCATATGTCGGAATCTGAAGCAATCCGTGAACTATCAAAACATACAGATATTATTCATAAACGCTTTCAGGAATTAGCTATTGAGTATAATATCAACATTATCACGGGTAGCATGCCTTATTTGGAAGAAAACGTGCTGTATAACGTTGGTTTTCTGTGTAAACGCGATGGATCGTCTGAAATGTATCGCAAAATACACATCACGCCCAACGAACGTTTGTATTGGGGAATGCAGGGCGGCGATATCATACAAACTTTTGA
This sequence comes from Myroides sp., assembly GCA_036643355.1. Taxonomy (GTDB): domain Bacteria; phylum Bacteroidota; class Bacteroidia; order Flavobacteriales; family Flavobacteriaceae; genus Flavobacterium. The sequence goes on along the minus strand of JAVXSC010000161.1, from coordinate 4,931 downwards.
TACCGACTGTGGTAAAATTGGAATCATTATTTGTTACGATGTGGAGTTTCCCGAATTGTCGCGGATTATGAGCGAAGACGGTATGGAAATTTTGTTTGTACCTTATTTAACCGATACGCAAAACGGATATACGCGTGTTCGTAGCTGTGCACAGGCGCGCGCTATTGAAAACGAATGTTATGTGGCGATTACCGGTTGTGTAGGAAATTTACCTAAAGTAAACAATATGGACATTCAGTACGGGCAGGCAGCTGTTTTTACTCCGTCTGATTTTGCTTTTCCAAACAATGGTGTTAAGGCAGAAGCAACACCAAATACCGAAATGACTTTGATTGTTGATGTGGAATTAAACGCTTTAAAAGAACTGCACGAATTGGGAAGTGTGCGTATTAAGAAAGATCGACGTTTGGATTTATATAAGTTACGAAAACTAAAATAGAGCCTTATGGCTCTATTTTTATTTAATGTATGATTCTAATTTGTTTAAGAAATCTTGAAAAGCAACCGCTTCGTCTTGTGGAACTCGTTTAGCTAATTCAACACCTCTTTTTTGAAATTCATTTAATTTCAAACCTAATTCTTTAATAGCGTTTGAATCATTGTTTCTTTGAGCTGTTAAATATTCCTGTACAAACGTATTGTATTCTTTAGCAAATTGATCTGCCTCTGCATATTTAAACGCTGGCACAGCAACATCTTCTGCTGTATTCTGCTCAGTAGCGTTATTTACATTTTCTACTGGCGGATCGGTCATTGGTTCCTGAATTTTGTTTTCTTCTTTTTTGCTACATGCTGTCAACAAAACTGCCGACAATACCATTGGATAAATTATCTTTTTCATACTATTTTTTTAATACTGATTGAATGATAAATGTAGTAAAAAAATTGAAACACAAACATAAAAAAAAGACATAGCGATTGCTATGTCTTAAAATTTTGAAAAATTTGTTTTACTATTTAATTGGAGCTGTCATTTGCTCAGACAACTTCATGTAGTAATCTTGCCACAATTTAGCGTCTTCTGGTGTTAATTTACCAGCCAATTCAGTTTGTTTCTTAGTCCACTCAGTCGCTTTCGCTTGTAATTCTGAAATCTTTGCAGCATCTCCAGATTTTGCTGCTTCCATTGATTGTTTTACATAAGCAGTATATTCTTCTGCAAATTTTTGAACTTCCGGAGAACTAAATTTAGGTACTTCTAATGTAGTTTCTGTTGTAGTTGTTGTAGTTTGCGTTTCTGTTGCTGGGTCTACAGTTGTTTCTGTTTCTGTAGTTGTTTTTTCTTCAACACCTTGTTTTTTATCACAAGATACTACTAACATAGCTGATGCGAATAATGCTGATAACACTAATTTTTTCATATACAATATTTTATTATTTATATCAAATATAATTTTTTTTTTGAAACCAACAAATTTTTAATTAAATAATATAGTGAATTATTAACAGATGATTTTTTATTCTTTGTATTGCCTGCACACCTTTTCTTATTTTCGTGCGAGTTTAATTATCTTATTTTATGATTAATTATTCTTCTACATATAAAACCAAACCTTTAAGGTAAGATCCTTCTGGATGGAACATGTTTACAGGATGATCAGGACCTTGCGAAAGCTTGTGCAAAACCCGTACTTTTCTGCCCGATTCTATTGCTGCTGCTGCTACGGTGTTGTAAAAAAGCACCTCATCTATAACCTGCGAGCACGAAAAAGTGAACAAGAAACCACCTTTTGTAATGGTTTTTAAACCGGCTACGTTTAAGCGTTTGTATGCTTGTGTTGCGGTGTGTTTACTTTTTATATTTTTGGCAAATGCGGGCGGATCTAAAACAATAACTTCGTATTGATTTTTATTTTCTTTTAGAAATTCAAAAACATCTGACGCTACTGCCTGATGTTTGCCTCCCGGAAAGTTTAACTCCATATTTTGCGCAGCCAATTTCACAGCTTTATCAGATATATCAACAGATGTAACCAAATTTGCACCAGCATTCATAGCGTAAATAGAAAAACCACCGGTGTAGCAAAATGTATTCAATACTTTTTTTCCGTTTGAATATCTCTCTAATAACTTTCTATTTTCTCTTTGATCTAAAAAGAACCCGGTTTTTTGTCCTTCAACCCAATTTACATGAAACTGAATGTTGTTTTCTTTCGCAACTGTTTCGGCTGCTGTTCCATATAAATGAAAATCGGTTCCTGTATTTGGAAGTGTGTTCGCACTTTTACAGTAAATGGTTTCGCAATAATCAGGAAAACAATTTTGTATGGCTTCGGCGATTTTCTTTATGTTCACATAAATCCCTGTGGAATGCGCCTGAATCACAAAGTTTTTGTTATAATAATCGATAATCAAACCTGGAATTTCGTCACCTTCTCCATGAATCAATCTAAAGGCATTGGTTTCTTCGATATTAAAAAGCTTTAAACGTAAATTCCAAGCAGCATTTAGGCGGTTTTCCCAGAAATCATCAGTAAAAACTTCGTCTTTAAAAGTTAATATACGAACAACGATGCTTCCTTTGTTGCTGTAAAAACCCGTTGCTAAATGATCGCCATCATACGTAGTAATATCAACCATTTGTCCGTCTTCCAACTCATCGCTAACCCCATAAACCGCACCACTAAAAACCCAAGGGTGTTTACGTAATATAGATTTTTCTTTACCTTGCTTTAATATAACCTTTGCAAATTCCATTTAATTTTTTTTTACAAAAGTAAAACAATCTCGTGTTTTTAAACACAAAAAAATCCATCGTAATGATGGATTTTATATTTATGAATGATCTTTTTCATCGTTATCAGGATCAGGTGTTTTACCTTCTTCATGATTTTGCTCTTCGGTTTGCAGAACTTTTGGTAAGTCTTCGTCTTTTGGTTTTTTACGATAAATGTATCTGTCGTAATATTTTTCAAACAACGGCGTTGGCGCATTGTCTTCTCCCAAAACAAATCCGTACGGACGTAAGCCTTCCACATTATCGAAAATAATTTTGAAAATCGCTAAAACGGGAATGGCTAAAAACATACCCGCAATTCCCCAGATGGATTCGGCAATCACGATACCAAACAAGACTACAAACGAGTTTAAGGCTACTTTAGATCCAATGATTTTTGGTGTAATAATGTTTCCATCGATTGAATTTACAACCAAAACCGCAACAATTACCCACAATGCCTGTATAGGTTCGCCGGTTGCTAATGTTACAATGGCTGCCAAAATGGTAGCTACAAAAACACCCACATAAGGTATTAAATTTAACACTCCGCAAAGCACCGCAAACAATAAAGCGTACTTAATACCAATAATTGAATATGCGATGAACATTAAGCCCGAAACCGCCACAACCTGTATCAACAACCCAAAAATGTATTGTTTAATGATGCTTTGAATTTCAACAATTACTTCTTTAACCTTGGTTTGATCTTTAGGCGGGAAACACCATATTAAGAATTTTACCAAATGACTGCGGTACAGTAAAAAGAAGAATATGCCCAAAAAAATGAACATTGCCGATGCCAGCATAGAAGTTAACGATGTAACTGCTGTGCCTAATACACCCGATCCGCGCTTAAGGACTTCCTCGGCATTTTTTTCGATGTAATTGATCTGTTCTTGTTCTGATACACCAAACTTATCGTAAACAAAAACCTGTGCTTCGTGAAATAATTTTTCTATCTGTTGTTGAAATTCCGGCAGATCTTCTGTAAACTGCGCCATTTGCGTACCAATGAAGTACATAACAGCCAACACTGCCAAAAAGAACAATATTGGTGATACCAATGAAGTTACAATTCTTGGAAACATTAATTTTTTTTCCTGAAAGTTAGACAGCGGCAACAACAACATGGATACCAAAAAGCCAATTACCAAAGGCACCAATACAGATTTACCAATGATGCTGATAAAAACTATTGCTATTAGGCTGATTAAAACGCACGCTAAACGAATAACAAACGGAACTTTCGTTTTTTGATCGTTTGGATCGCTGAAATCTAAATCTTTATATCTTTCTAAATGTTCGTTTTTCATAGCCAATTTATTTTTTTAGATACTCATTTCAGGAATCGTTCCTTCAATGATCAATTCAGCTTCAGTTGCTTTTATGATTTCTTCTACCGATACACCCGGAGCGCGTTCAAGTAATTTAAAACCATTCGGCGTAATTTCCATTAAAGCTAGTTCGGTAACCACTTTTTTAACACATCCAACACCTGTTAAAGGCAACGTACATTTTTTTAATATTTTAGATTCGCCTGCTTTGTTTACGTGCATCATGGCAACAATGATATTTTCTGCCGATGCTACCAAATCCATAGCACCACCCATACCTTTTACCATTTTTCCAGGGATTTTCCAGTTGGCGATGTCGCCGTTTTCAGAAACTTCCATTGCGCCTAAAATAGTTAAATCTACATGTTGTGAACGAATCATTCCAAAACTCATAGCCGAATCAAAAAATGATGCTCCAGGTAATGTTGTTATGGTTTGTTTACCCGCGTTGATTAGATCAGCATCTTCGTCACCTTCAAAAGGAAAAGGTCCCATACCTAACACGCCGTTTTCTGACTGAAATTCTACGTTCATTCCGTCGGGAATATAGTTTGCCACCAATGTTGGAATTCCAATTCCTAAATTTATATAAAAACCTTCTTGTAATTCTTTGGCAATGCGTTTTGCAATACCTATTTTATCTAATGCCATAATTAATCTCTTTTACGTACCGTTCGTTGTTCAATTCTTTTTTCATACTTTTCTCCTTGAAAAATACGCTTCACATAAATTCCCGGAATATGAATTTGGTTAGGATCTAATTCACCAAGCGGTACCAACTCTTCAACTTCGGCAATGGTAATTTTACCTGCACCAGCCATAACTGCATTAAAACTGCGCGTAGTTCCTTTGAAAACCAAGTTTCCAGCTTCATCACC
>JAVXSC010000160.1:0-5746 GCA_036643355.1 Myroides sp. | reverse complement strand
TTCACGATATCGATGCTATTTTAAGCGTTGTAAAATCGCCGGTTAAAAACATTCATGCAACGGGAACTGCCGTAATTAGTGATTCTCCCGATATTGCCAATGCACGTATTGAGTTTGAAAACGGTTGTGTTGCCAATGTAACATCGAGCAGAATTTCAATGAAAAACATGCGTAAAGCTCGATTTTTTCAAAAAGACGCCTATATTTCTGTCGATTATTTAGATAAAATCTGCGAAGTGGTAAAAATGAAAGATGCACCTGAAGTTCCGGGCGATTTCGATTTGATTCTTCAAAATGCAGAGGGAATTAAAAAGCAGATTTATTTCGATAATCCTTCGGTAGAAACCAACAATGCCATTTTAGATGAGTTGGAAACTTTTGCCGATGCCATCAACAACAATACAACACCAATTGTAACGTTAGAAGACGGAACAGAAGCATTAAGAATTGCTTATCGCATCATTAATTGTTTCGGTAAATAAATTAAAAAAAGTATATTCGCATAAATTCGTATTAAAACATAAAAATGAAAAATATAGCTGTAATTGGTGCAGGAACAATGGGTAACGGAATTGCTCATACGTTTGCACAAAAAGGATTTAAAGTTTGTTTAATTGATATTTCGGACAAAGCAATAGAACGCGGAATGAACACAATCGTATCTAATTTAGACCGTATGATTGCGAAAGGATCAATTACCGAAGCAGAGAAAAAAGCTACTATTGAAAATATTATTACTTATACCGATGTTAAAGACGGCGTTGTAAATGTAGATTTGGTTGTTGAAGCTGCTACAGAAAACATAAACCTAAAATTGAACATCTTTAAAGAATTAAGCGAAGTTTGTAGTGAAGATGTTATTTTGGCATCGAACACTTCTTCTATTTCTATCACGCAGATTGCGGCAGTTGTTAAAAACCCTGAACGCGTAATTGGTATGCACTTTATGAACCCTGTGCCTATCATGAAATTGGTAGAAATCATACGTGGTTACAACACTACCGATGAAGTTACCAAAAAAATCATGGATTTATCTTTAGCATTAGGAAAAACACCAACCGAAGTAAACGATTATCCAGGTTTCGTTGCAAACCGTATTTTAATGCCAATGATTAACGAATCAATCGAAACATTATACAACGGTGTTGCCGGAGTTAGCGAAATTGATACGGTTATGAAATTAGGAATGGCGCACCCAATGGGACCATTACAATTAGCCGATTTTATTGGTTTAGATGTTTGTTTATCGATCTTAAACGTAATGTACGACGGGTTTAAAAACCCTAAATACGCTCCGTGTCCGTTATTGGTAAACATGGTAATGGCTGGAAAATTAGGAGTGAAATCTGGTGAAGGTTTTTACGATTATTCTGAAAGCAAAAAGGCAGAAAAAGTTGCAAAAATGTTTTCGTAAACATATAGAAAATAAAGTTTTAAAGACGATTGAACGCTGTTCAATTGTCTTTTCTGTTTTTTTAATACATACATTTAGTATCTTTATAAATACTAATTTCAAACGATTTGTCATTCCGAACTTGTTTCGGAATCGCATCTTGAAATTTAAATAATGAGAAGCTGACCCGAGCTTGCGAATTGAACGCAGTTAAACAAGTCCAGCTTTACAGTTACTGTACTATAACAGAGACTATTTATTAATTTGATTTTAAATAAATGGCAGATATAATTCCTTTTAAAGCAGTTCGCCCGGCGGCAGATAAAGTTTCGTTGGTAACTACGCGTCCGTATGATGATTATTCCGCAGCCGAACTGGCTTCTTGGCTCGATTTTAATCCGTTTTCGTTTCTTCATATTGTTAATTTAGCGTTTATCAATCAGGAAAAGATCGATCCGTTGCGCCGTTACAAAATGGTGGCAACAAAGTATCAGGATTTTAAACGCGACGGAATTTTAATTAAGGAAGAAAATCCGGCAATGTATCTGTATCAGATCAAATCGAAAAAAAATAATTTCGTTGGAATTTTAGCAGGAACTTCGTTGAAAGATTACGAAACCAATGTGATTAAAAAGCACGAAAACACCTTGCAATACCGTGTTGAAAATTTAAAGGATTATTTTAACGAAACCCGCTTTAATACCGAACCGGTTTTAATGATATATCCGAATTGCGATGAATTGGAACAATGGATTGCACAAAAAATGAATCAAACGCCTCTGTATGATTTTTCGACCACTAATCGCGAAAGACATATTCTTTGGAAAATTGATTCTGATGAAGAACTACACTTTATTCAACAGACTTTTAAGGAAATACCTAATTTATATATTGCCGATGGACATCATCGTTCTGCGACTTCAGATTTACTTTTAAAAGAAAACAGCCAGAATGCCAGCAATAACATGAATTATTTTATGAGTTATCTGATTTGCGAAAAGTTGATACAGATTAACGAATACAATCGTCTGATTCACGATTTAAACGGTATGGAAACTGATGAATTTCTGAATATTTTAAATGAAAAATTCTCGGTTGAAAAAGTACACGAATATTGGAAACCGACAAAAAAATATACGTTTGGTATGTATTTAGAAGGATCGTTTTATTCGTTAACTTTAAAGAATATTCCGAACGAAGATCAGATAATTGACAATTTAGATGCGCAAATTCTGTACGATTTAATATTAAATCCTTTATTGAATATTAAAGACTTAAGAACCGATAACAGAATTAGTTACATACCGGGAAATAAAAATATTATGGAATTGGTTAATAAAGTTGATAACGGTGAATTTAAAATCGGGTTTATATTGTATCCATCATCGGTAAACGAAATTAAAACCCTTGCCGATAACGATTTAACTATGCCGCCAAAAAGTACGTACATAGAACCAAAACTGCGCAACGGTTTAATTATTTACGAATTTTAAGTTAACCACAAAAGGCACAAAGATTTCACACAAAGGAAACAAAAAGTATGATTGAAAATGAATTATCTAATAAAGTAATTGGTTTAGCTATTGAAGTTCATAAAGCTTTAGGACCGGGACTGTTGGAAAGCGCCTATAAAGAATGCTTATTCTATAAAATTCAGCAAGAAGGATTAATTGTTGAGAAAGAAAAAGCAATGCCTTTGGTTTTTGAAGATGTGCGTCTTGAATGTGGTTACAGAATGGATTTATTGGTTGAAAATAAATTAGTTATTGAAATAAAAAGTGTTGATGCATTAAACGATGTACATTTAGCACAAACACTAACCTATATGAAACTAGGAAATTTCAAACTTGGATTATTAATAAACTTTAATGTTATTTTATTAAAATATGGTTTAAAAAGAGTCATAAACGGTTCTCTGTAAACTTTGTGTAAAAACTTAAAAACTTTGTGGTTAAAAATGAGTATAGCTGAAAACTTACAAAATATAAAAAACACTTTACCTGAAAATGTTCATCTGGTTGCGGTTTCTAAAACAAAACCTGTTGCCGATTTGTTGGAAGCCTATAATACCGGGCAACGAATTTTTGGCGAAAACAAAATTCAGGAAATGACTGAAAAATGGGAACAAATGCCAAAAGATATTCAATGGCACATGATTGGTCACGTACAAACCAACAAGGTAAAATACATGGCACCTTATGTAAGTTTAATTCATGGCGTTGACAGTTTAAAATTATTGGTTGAAATTAACAGACAGGCTAAAAAATGGCGACGTGTAATTCCTTGTTTGTTGCAGGTCTACATTGCAACCGAAGAATCGAAATTTGGTTTAGCACACGATGAATTATTGCAGTTAATTCATTCTGAAGAATTTAAATCGTTAGAAAACATAAAAATAATCGGATTAATGGGAATGGCTTCATTTACAGAAGATGCAGACGTAATTCGTAAGGAATTTCAATCATTAAAAGATATTTTCGATTATTTACAACCTTATCAATTGCCAAACTGTCATTTTCAACAACTTTCTATGGGAATGAGCGGCGATTATAAAATTGCGATTGAATGCGGAAGTACTATTGTACGTATTGGAAGTTCGATTTTTGGCGGGAGGTAATATAATTTGAAATTATTTTTTTTGTAAATTTACTATTGAAATTAAATACCTAGTGTTATGAATTCAGCAGAATTAAAACTCAATCTTATTAATAAAATCACTCAAATTACTGATGTAGTTCAATTAAAAGAATTACTACAGTTACTTAAATTTCAGAGTGATGATACTGTTTATCATACAACCGAAACGGAAAAAAAAGCTGTTTTAGAAGGTAGAAATCAGATGAAAAATGGCGAAATTCTATCACAAACCGATGTTGAAAAAGAAATTAACGAATGGTTGAGCAAATAGTTTGGACAGTTAAAGCAAAAGATGATTTAGCAGCTATTTTAGAATATTGGAACAATCGAAATAAATCAAAATCTTTCAGTATTAAACTAACTTCTTTGATATTTGAACAGCTAAATCTTTTAAAGGAATTTCCGCTAATTGGTAGAAAAACAGATATTAAAAATGTTTCTGTAAAGGTCATTCATAATTATCTTCTATATTATGAAATTGTAGAAAACACTCTTTATATCCTTACAATTCAACATCAAAAACAAGATCAAAAAAAATAAATACTTCTCTAAAAACAGATTAAACATAATTACTTGCTTCATTAACATTTTTCGTATTTTAGCCTTTAATAAACCAGCCGTTATTTTCGTAGAAGAAAAAAGCAATGGCAAATTCAAATATTATGATCTAAAAAGATGGAAATAAAAAGCATATTTGAAAATAAAATTTTCAATTTTGAAGATCGTTTGGTTCGCTTTGCCGGTGAGTGTATTTTTTTTACTCGAAATTTAGATAAAAGTTATGAGAACGAATATTATAAAAATCAATTAATCCGTTCATCTGGAAGTGCTTCTTTAAATTTTGGGGAAGCCCAAGGAACTAATACTGACAAAGATTTTATTTTTAAAGTTGGTTTATCTGTAAAAGAATTAAAAGAGTCTAGAAATTCTTTAAAAATTCTAAATTATATAAAAGAAGGCGATAAAAATGTTCGAGATTTGCTTTTAAACGAAGTTGAAGAGTTAATAGCAATTTCTTCGAAAATGATAATTAATAAAAAATAATTTTTCAATAGCAACTACAATATCAATTGCAAATTTCAATTTTAAAAAATTGTATTTAATATTGTCATTGATTTTTGAAATTGAAATTGACATTGAAGAATGTACGCAGTAATAGATATAGAAACCACCGGCGGGCAATTTAATAAAGAAGGAATTACCGAAATTGCTATTTATAAGTTTGACGGTGTTGAAATTGTAGATCAGTTTATAAGTCTGGTTAACCCCGAAATTCCCATTCAGCCGTTTGTTGTTAAACTTACCGGTATAAATAATGCTATGTTACGTCAGGCGCCAAAGTTTTTTGAGGTTGCCAAACGCATCATTGAAATTACCGAAGGTTGCATTATTGTTGCACACAACGCTCCGTTTGATTACCGAATTTTAAAATTGGAATTTGACCGTTTAGGCTACAAATTTCAAAAACCAACGTTGTGTACAGTCGAAATGTCTAAAGTTTTGTTGCCCGATGCACAAGCGTACAGTTTGGGTAAATTGGTTCGGTCGTTAGGAATTCCGATTGCCGATCGTCACAGAGCAAGCGGTGATGCTATGGCTACACTTAAACTTTTTAAGTTGTTGTTAGATAAAGACATTGACAAACAAATTGTTAAACAGCAAATTAAAAACGAAGTCCATCAAGGAATTTCTCCTAAACTGTTCGATATTTTAGAG
>JAVXSC010000159.1:2387-5758 GCA_036643355.1 Myroides sp. | reverse complement strand
GTAGCAAATACCGAAAAGTTAAAAGAATCAGAAGTATTTTAATTTATTATATTTGTAAAGCCTCTTTTTTAGAGGCTTTTTTTTCTATTTTAAAGCACAAACATTTGGCATTTTTTTTACATAGTCCCGCTTTCGTTCATAGTTTTGTTTCACAAAAGCTAATCCACTCAAGCGGGGCTAAACATAAACATAATGCCTGTTTTTAAAGTTTCAAAAAAATGACTACAAAACAACTTTACAACCAAATTCAGCAAAAAAAATCATTCCTATGTGTAGGTTTAGATGTTGATTTAAATAAAATTCCTCAGCATTTGTTATCAACCGAAGATCCAATTTTCGAATTCAACAAAGCAATTATAGATGCTACACACGATTTATGTGTATCCTACAAACCAAACACCGCTTTTTACGAAGCTTACGGCTTAAAAGGTTGGCAGTCTTTAGAAAAAACAATCAATTACATCAACGAAAATTATCCTGATATTTTCACCATTGCCGATGCAAAACGTGGCGATATTGGCAATACTTCAACAATGTACGCCAAAGCTTTTTTAGAAGATCTAAATTTCGATTCTGTTACCGTTGCGCCTTACATGGGTAAAGATTCGGTTGAACCTTTTTTGGCTTTTGAAAACAAGCACACCATTTTGCTGGCATTAACATCAAACGAAGGTGCTTTTGATTTTCAAACCCAAGAAGTGAACGATAAACCAATGTATCAAACCGTATTAGAAACATCGAAAACCTGGAAAAATAGCGAGAATTTAATGTATGTTGTTGGTGCCACCAAAGCAGAATATTTCAAGGAGATTCGTAACATTGTTCCCGATTCATTTTTATTGGTTCCTGGAGTAGGAGCACAAGGTGGAAGCTTGGAAGATGTGTGCAAATTCGGAATGAACAAACAGGTTGGATTGTTGATTAATTCATCGCGTGGAATCATCTATGCATCAAACCAAAAAGATTTTGCCGAAGCTGCCAGAAATGAAGCATTGAAACTTCAACGAGCAATGGCAATAATTTTAGAACAAAACTAAAATGCTTACAATTACAGACGATTTAGGATCGCAACATATTTTTGATCAAACTCCAAAACGCATCGTAAGTTTGGTTCCTTCGTTAACTGAAACCTTATACGAATTGGGCTTGGAAAGTGATATTATAGGAATTACAAAGTTTTGTGTGCATCCGTATCATTTAAAATCGGTTAAAATTGTTGTTGGCGGGACTAAAAATGTTCATATCGAAAAAATTAAGGCGCTTAATCCCGACATCATCATTGCCAATAAAGAAGAAAACACATTGGAAATCGTTGAAAGTTTAAGAGGTATTTGTCCGGTTTTTGTGACCGATATTGTTACCGTTGAAGATACCTTGAAAACCATTAACGATTTCGGATCGCTTTTTAAACGAACTACCGATGCCAAAAAATGGACAGAGAAAATTAAGTTTGCCAATGATGATTTTGCCAGTTTTATGCACGACAAAAAATGGCAGAAAGCGGCGTATTTAATTTGGCGCGAACCTTATATGGCTGCGGGAAGTGAAACTTTTATCAATGAAATGTTGAAGCTTAATAAGTTTGAAAACATGTACGAGTTGTTTGAAGGTCGATATCCGGAAGTCGAAATCAGAAAAATGCGAATTCAGGGCGATCCCGATTTGGTTTTACTATCGTCTGAACCTTATCCTTTTAAAGAAGAACACGCTTTTGAAATCGGTCGAGTTACGCATCACGCCAAAACCGTTTTTGTAGATGGCGAAATGTTTTCGTGGTACGGTACCAGATTATTTAAAGCTTTCCAGTATTTTAAAGCATTACAAAACAGAATAGAAGAATAAAAAACTGAATCCATTGGATTCAGTTTTTTTAATCGTGTTCCGGCCAAACCAATTTATCGGTATTGTATCCAAAACTTTGTGCCTTTAAAACAAAATATTGCCTAACAATTTCGGGCATGGTTTTCTCTCTTGATAAAATCCACATATAATCGGTATTCTTTCCAAAAACAAGTGCATATTGATAGTCGTTTGTAATTTCAACTACATTATACTCATCATAAAAAGGTCCCCAAAACGATACTTTTAAAGCACCTGTATTTTTTTTTCGAGGTTTTGCTTTTCCTTCAGCAACTTCCCATTCCTCTTTAACGTAATTCCAACCTTGGTTTACAACTTTAATAGAATTGTCTTTGTTTAAACTGTAATGCGCTGTGGTATTGTCTAAATTTTTTTCGTGACGAAAATCTAAACGGGCAATTTCGTACCATCTGCCTAAATACCTCATGGTATCAAACGGAGTTACAACAGTAACATCATCGCTTTTTTTTCTGTTTTTTAATGCTAGATATGCGAGAGAACCAACGCCTACGGCACCTGCGGTTAATAAAATTTTCTTTCTTTGCATGATTTTTTCTTTTAAAGTTACAAAAAACATATTGAAGTCCAAAATCAACAACATAAAGATTTAGTATATTTGATCTTTAAACGATTTAAAATACCAAATGGGAGTAGCAGAATTATTATTGAAACGCAAGCAGGAATTAGCTGCCAAAAATATAAACGAAGGAGCAATTTTCCGTACAAATTTTGCTTCTGAAGTGAATGTTGTGAATTTAGAAAGCGGTGTATTGTATAAAATTACAGAAGATGGTTTGGGAATTTTACCAACTGTTGACAGTAAAGTTCGATGTCATTATCACGGTACAAATATTTACGGAGAAGTGTTTGACAGTTCTGTTGATAGAGGAAAACCAGCCGATTTTCAGATTAACAAATTAATAAAAGGTTGGCAGGAAGTTATGCCGCTTCTTAAAGTAGGATCTAAAGCTAAAATTGTAATTCCACCAGATGCTGCTTATGGTGATCAACAAATTTCAAAAGAAATAGGACCACACAGCACGTTGATTTTTGAAGTGGAATTGTTGGAAGTTTTATAAAAAACAAAACGCTTTCGTAATGAAAGCGTTTTTCGTATAATTATTTCTTATCCTGCATTGCAAAAACCGTTTTTAAAACATTGGTTGAACGTGCAGAAACATTTGTTCTAATATTAGCTTCTTCTTTTTCAATCATTGTGTAAACGCCGGTTAAAGCTTGTTGCGTAACATAATCTGTTAAATCTGGATTGATCTTTTTAACCGTTGGTATGGCATTATATTTTGTAATAATGTTACTCCAAACTTTATCGGCACCTACTTTTGTAAACGACGATTTTATCACCGGATTAAATTTAGTGTACAACGATGTTTTTGTCGATTTTTGTAAATACTGGGTAGCAGCGTTTTTATTACCCATTAAAATATTTGTAGCGTCCGAAATAGTCATTTTTGTAATAGCATCCACAAAAATAGGCGTAGCCTCTTTTACAG
>JAVXSC010000159.1:0-2377 GCA_036643355.1 Myroides sp. | reverse complement strand
CTTGCGGCTTTGTTAAGCGATTTAATACCTTCGTCTGCCAAACTTCCTAAACCAACATCTCGTAAGGTTTTTTCTACTTTTTGTAATTCGCTCGGTAAGCCAATTCTCACTAAAGAATTATTGTAAAAACCATCGGTTTTTGTAAGGTTTACAACTTGTTTGTCAATACCTTGCTGTAAGGCTTCTTTTAACCCTGCAGCAATCTGAGTTTGCCCTAACCCAGATGTTTCTAAAATTTGTGGTAATTGGCTGGCAGCTTGTTGTAACTGTGCACTTGTGCAGCTACTTAACATTAATGAAACAACTGCAATTGGAATGATCATTTTTTTCATACTAAATTTTTATTTATGATATACTTTTGAAATAATTTCGCAACAAATCTCGGTTAATTTTACTCGGAGTAAAAACTTCTAAAATCTGCGGTTGATCGTTTTGGGAGAATAACAATTTTAATGCCAAGTTTAATTCTTCTTCGTTGTGAGCGGTTAAATAATTAAACTGATACATTTTTGCCAAATGTTCGGCGGTTAAATTATGTTCTGTTTCAAAAAACGTATTAAAGGTTTTGTTTTCAACATGACCGGGTAAAATTCTGAAAATTCCACCACCACTGTTGTTTATAATTACAATTTTAAAATTTTTAGGTATATAATTGTTCCACAACGAATTACTGTCATAAAAGAAACTAATATCACCCGAAATTAAAACGGTAGGTTTGTTTGAAATTACTGCTGCACCAATAGCAGTTGATGTTGATCCATCGATACCGCTTGTACCACGATTGCAGTAAACATCAATACTTTTATCGGTTTCAAACAATTGTGCGTATCGAATTACGGCGCTATTACTTATTTGTAATTGAATGTTTTGTGGAAGATTGTTCCAAATGATATGAAACGATTTTAAATCTGAAAAAGGAATGGCATCCATATACGTTTGATGTCCTTTTTTTCGATTGATCATTATTAATTGAATTTTCTCTGAAAAATCTGAATGAGCAACTGAAATCTCTTCTTTTATCTGATTAATAAAATGATTTGGCGAAACAGCAATATGCTTGGTTAACGATGAAAAGGTATCATAAGCTCGTAATTCATCGACATGCCAATGATTTTTAGACGGATAATTTCTAAATAATGCCTTAACACGTTTTGATACGATCATTCCGCCAAAAGTCAACAATAAATAGGGTTGAAAATCTTTCAAGTCATCTTCAGAAAAAGTGGTAATCAATGTATCAATATTCGCAACAATATTTTTATGATGGATGTTTGAATTGATTTCCGTAAGAATAACCACATTTGGTAACGACGCTAAATAATCGATGTTTTCTTTTGAAATAATATCCGGATTTTGAGATCCGATCAATACAACAATCTTTTCTGCATTTTGAATGATCGCTGTATCAAATTCTTCTTCAACTTTAACTTCAGTTTCATCATTTAATAAAACAGGATTGTAGCTGTATTCGCTCACAATATTGTACAAAGGTTCTTCGAAAGGAACATTTATATGAACCGGACCTTTTTTATTTTTTGCAGTAGCAATGGCTTTTTGTATCAATTCATCGTTTTCAGCAGAAGCTTCATCCAATAAATTCGCATTAAATAACGAATGGTTTTCAAAAACATTTCGCTGACGAATGGTTTGTCCGTCTCCAATATCAATTTTGGAAGTAGGACGATCCGCAGAAACAACAATTAACGGAATTTGGCTGTAAAAAGCTTCGGCAACCGCAGGATAATAATTCAACAACGCCGAACCCGACGTACATAAAACAGCACTAGGTTGATTGGTTTGTTGGGCGATACCCATGGCGAAAAATGCCGCGCAACGTTCGTCTACAATGCTGTAGCAGGTAAAAAAAGAATCGTTTGTAAAACCAATGGTTAAAGGTGCGTTGCGAGAACCGGGCGAAATAATGATATGTTGTATTCCCTTTGCTTTAAAAAGTTGTAAAATACTTTGCGCCAAAGGTATTTCAGGATAATTCATTTCTAAAAATTAATTATTCAAAGATACGAACTATCCTGAAAAGGAAGAATTTTATCGTTGAAAACTCTTGTATTTACACAAAGACCTCACAGGTTTTTAAAACTCGTGAGGTCTGAATCTATAACTTTTTACAGAATCTTATTTTCCTTCAATCCAATTGGTAATTTCGCTGTCGGTTGGCGAAACTTTTGGGCCGATTACTTTTGCTAGTTTTCCTTCTTCGTTTATCAGGAATTTCTGAAAGTTCCATTCTACTACAAAATCGCCCAAACCATTTTTACTTTTTTGTGTTAAGTATTGATACAAAGGTTCCATAGCATCACCTTTTACTTCAATTTTACTCATCATAGGAAATGTAACGCCGTAATTTAATTTACAAAAC
>JAVXSC010000158.1:0-5845 GCA_036643355.1 Myroides sp. | reverse complement strand
AAATTTTGTAACGATACCTGTATGTATAATTTTTGAAACGATTCGTTCAACATAATCATCAAATGTATAAGGTTCAAAAGTACAATTTTTTTGTTGATTAATAGTATCTTTGTGAAAACCCCGTTTTACAAAAATGACCATTACCGAATTTTACCTACAACTAAAAAACAGCTTTCCGTTTGATGTTACCTTAAAACAAGATGCCTTTTTAAAAAAGATTTCGCAGTTTGTTTTAAACGATAATCAAGACGAAATTTTTGTTTTAAAAGGCTATGCCGGTACTGGTAAAACTACGTTATTGTCGGTTTTGGTCAATCAGTTGCCGCATGTAAATAAAAAGTACGTAATGCTTGCACCAACGGGTAGGGCGGCAAAAGTAATATCAAATTACGCAAAACAGCCGGCGTTTACCATTCACAAAAAAATCTATTATCCTAAAAAAGATAAAAATTTGGGAATGGCGTTTACCATGCAGGCAAACAAACATAAAAATACGGTTTTTATTGTTGATGAATCGTCTATGATTTCCGATAATGTGACCGATGCCACCATGTACACGCACGGCTCGTTGTTAGATGATTTGCTGTATTACGTGTATTCTGGTCAAAATTGTAAACTGATTATTGTAGGCGATACTGCGCAGTTGCCGCCTGTGGGAATGGACGAAAGCCCGGCTTTGAACGAAAGTAAACTGGCTTTGAATTATCATATGAAAGTCGATTTTATTGAATTGACCGAAGTGATGCGTCAGGAAGAAGATTCGGGAATTTTGTACAATGCAACCGAATTGCGCGAGCAGCTTCAGCAGGAATTTTACGATTTTTTTGAATTCGATATAAAACCTTTTAAAGATATTATTCGATTACAAGACGGATACGAAACACTTGATGCCATTACAGATGCGTTTTCAAAAAAAGGATCCGAAGAAACCATTTTTATTGTTCGATCTAACAAACGTGCCAATCAGTATAATCAGCAAATTAGGAACCGAGTTTTAGACAACGAAAGCGAAATTAGTGCGGGCGATTACATAATGGTTGTAAAAAATAATTATTTTTGGCTGAAAGATTCAAAAGTAACCGATTTTATTGCCAATGGCGATGTAATGGAAGTTATGCAGATTTACAAACATCATGAATTGTACGGTTTCAGGTTTGCATCGGTAAAAGTCCGTATGATTGATTATCCCGATATGCCTGCGTTTGATACCATTGTTTTGTTGGATACGCTGCATTCTGAATCGGCAAGTTTAACATACGAACAGTCCAACAAACTGTATCAGGAAGTTTTGTTGGATTATCAGGACGAAATAACAGCGTTTCGTAGAATGCAAAAAGTTAAGAATAACGAATATTTTAATGCATTGCAGATTAAATTTGCTTATGCGGTAACCTGCCATAAATCGCAAGGTGGACAATGGGATACCGTTTTTATAGAACAGCCTTATTTGCCTGACGGTATTAGTAAAGATTATATGCGTTGGTTGTACACGGCACTAACACGCGCAAAAGAAAAAGTTTATTTAATAGGATTTAACGACGATTTTTTCA
This sequence comes from Myroides sp., assembly GCA_036643355.1. GTDB lineage: Bacteria > Bacteroidota > Bacteroidia > Flavobacteriales > Flavobacteriaceae > Flavobacterium. The sequence continues at coordinate 4,295 of JAVXSC010000158.1, read as the reverse complement.
ATGAATAATTTAAAAATAATAGCAGTAATTCCTGCACGATATGCATCTACACGTTTTCCTGCGAAATTGGTTCAAGATTTAGGCGGAAAACCAGTTGTGGTTCAAACATATTTGGCAACAGTTGCAACACAGTTGTTTGATGAGGTTTTGGTAGCAACCGATCATAAGATTATTTTTGATTTACTAAAAGAACACAACGTAAATGTGGTAATGAGCAGCGATTCTCATGAAAGCGGAAGCGACCGTATTGCAGAAGTGATTAAAAATATAAATTGCGATATTGTAGTAAATGTTCAGGGCGATGAACCTTTTGTAAACAAAGAAAATCTGGAAAGTTTAATTGATATTTTTAAGAAAGATATCGAACAAAAAATCGATCTTGCTTCATTGATGTTTGAAATTAATGATTTAGAAACAATCAACAACCCAAACAATGTAAAAGTAGTGGTAGATCAAAACTTAAAAGCACTGTATTTTTCTCGTGCAGCGATTCCTTTTCCGCGAGATGGTAAAAGTTACGTTCCGTATTATCAACACATAGGTGTATATGCTTACCGAAAAAATGCACTTTTAGACTTCACAAAATGGGAAATGAAAGGTTTGGAAGCTACCGAAAAATTGGAGCAATTACGTTATTTGGAATATGGCAGAACCATACAAATGGTGCTAACAAACCACACAGGCGTAGGTATTGATACAAAAGAAGATTTAGATAAAGCACGATTGCTTTGGAAGTAATTCCAAGCTTTTATATTGTTACATAATAAACATCTGTTGAATTGCGGTTTACGTTTAAAACCTCAAAACCGCCTTCTTCAGGAATAATTTCCACCAAATCAAACAGTTTACAACTTTTTGGTAAACCTTTAAAAATTAAAGTAAATTCTAAAGGTTTATTGAACGGAATTAATGTCCATTGGGGTGCAAAACTAATACCGTCTGCAAAAAGAAGCTTATAAGTTTTACCAGTTTCCTTATCAATTAAATAAGTGCTTTTCCATATACGTGCGGCATCGCTAGCATCCATTGCGTAAATAGAACAATGAATAATTACCTGCTGCTCTTCATTTCTTAAAAGTAAAAGCTCATTTTTCAATTCGCTACAAATTTCTACTTTTAAATCCTCTTCAAATAAAACACTCATAATATGTATATAAAGTACAAAAGTATAAAAAAAAGCGATTCAAAATTTGAATCGCTTTAATTATTTGGGTGAAAGACGGGTCTCGAACCCGCGACCTTCGGAACCACAATCCGACGCTCTAACCAACTGAGCTACAATCACCGTATAGGAGTTTTATTTTAAAAGCCAACTCTGAGCTTTTGGGTGAAAGACGGGTCTCGAACCCGCGACCTTCGGAACCACAATCCGACGCTCTAACCAACTGAGCTACAATCACCGTGTTTGTTTAACGAGTGCAAATATACAGATATTTCAATGCTTCGCAAACATTTTTTTAGTTTTTTATTTCAAATCTGCTAAGCTGTTGACTGCCAAATATCTTTCTACAGTGAAACCTTCTGCATAATCGGCAAAAACCAATCTTCCTAAATCTTTTGCACGATATTCTACACTTTCGGTAAAGTTTTTAGTTGCAATTGGCGAAACAGGTTCTTTTGAATTTGGATCGTAAAATTGTGAACTGTATGCCATAACAGCATCTAATTTTGTCTGCATAAATTTAGAAACATCAACAACAAAATCGGGTTCAATATTTTTCCACTGTATGTAATGATACACCAATTTTGGTCGCCATTCAACTTGATTAATTCCTTCTAGAGATGTTTCAATTCTTCGTAATCCTGATAAAAAACAAGCATCAGAAACCAATTTACTTCCTTTTGCATGATCAATATGTCGATCATCAATTGCGTTACATAAAACGATCTCCGGTTGATATTTTCTGATCATTTTAATGATTTCTAACTGATGTTTTTCATCATTCAAAAAGAAACCATCGCGAAAATTAAGATTCTCTCTAACCGATACTCCTAAAATTTCAGCCGCTTTAGCCGCTTCTTCATCTCGAATTTCAGCTGATCCTCGAGTTCCTAATTCGCCTCGTGTTAAATCTACGATTCCTACCTTTTTTCCTAACGAAATTTCTTTTGCTATTGTTGCCCCACATCCTAATTCAACATCGTCTGGATGTGCTCCAAAAGCCAATATATCTAATTTCATAAAATACTTTTAACGGTTTTGCTTTTATTCACTGTTTCGTAATATTCGCTTTCCGGATCGCTGTCTTTATTCACACCGCCACCCAAAAACAAATAGGCTTTAGATTTTTCAATCTTCATGCAGCGCAAATTTACGAACAGATTGCTGTTATCGGAATAATCTAGGTTATTAAATTTCCATTCGCCCAAATATCCTCCGTAATATTCTCTGTCATAACCTTCATTGTCCACAATAAAATCATGAGCCATTTTTTTAGGAAAACCACACAATGCCGGAGTTGGATGTAAAGCTTTTACAACCTTAAAACTATTTTCTTTGTTTGATAATTCTGCCTGAATATCTGTTTTTATATGAATAAGAGATCCTGCCTTAAAAGTATAAGGTTCGGTTTTTTGCAAATTTTCTGTAAAAGGCTGCAAAGCATCAACAATAAAACGGGTTACAATTTGCTGTTCTTTAATTTCCTTTCCACCCCAAACAACATCGTTGAAATTAGAATCAGAAGCAACCATCGTTCCTGCCAAAGCAACAGTTTGTACTTTATTATTTTCGATCTTTACCAATTGTTCGGGTGTTGCACCCATCCACATACCAACTTTTGGGTGATAAAACCAATAAACAAAAGCGGTAGGATATTTTTTTATGAAGCGTTTAAAGTAAATTTCGTAATAATTTTCATTGATAGAAACTTCTTCTTTTCTAGAAAGAACTACTTTTTTGATTGAGTTATTTTTGATAGCCTTGATTCCTTTTGACACCAATTGAATATGGAAAGATTTATCTACATTTGAGTTTTCAAGCGACTGCTCATTTTTAGAAAAATCAACAGTAAAATCTTGATCATCCTGAACCAATTGACATTCATCGGGATAAAAAACAACTTTTTCTTCGCCAGAAAACGGAGCAAAAACAAAGCAACTTTTCGTTAATTCAGTAACCTTATTTATATGATTCTCTTTTTGAAACCAACCAAAACGAATTGTTTCACTAGGCTTTCGATAAATTACAAATGGAAGATTTTCAGACAGTGCCTTTACTAATAAATCCTGCATATTATTTAGGTAAAATCATATTCGTTAATTTACAAAGCGATATCAACTGATTATTTTCATCGGTAATTCGAATTTCCCACAAGTGTAGTTTCCCACCCTTATGAATAATTTTAGCCGTTGCAAAAACATCACCGTCGCGCTTACTTTTAACGTGATTTGCAGAAATCTCAATACCACGAACTTCATATTTTTCAATATCAACAAAAATCATCGACGCTGCACTTCCAACACTTTCTGCCAAAGCAACCGATGCGCCACCATGCAACAACCCCATTGGCTGATGCACCTTACTATTCACAGGCATTTTTGCTATTAAAAAATCTTCACCCACATCAATATATTCAATTTGCAAAGTTTCCATCAAGGTATTTTTGGTAAACTTATTGCACATTTCTAAAATCTTGATTTTATCCATATCCTTTAAATATAAAACCACAATTTACAACCATTATTACAAAAAAACCAAAGTAAAGTAGCCTTAAAAAAAATACTTATAACCATTTACATAGCAATCCCCTCCGCTATCGCTACAGGTCGGGCTCTCGCGAGTCGCTTTGTGTTGCCCTTCAGCAGGCTCAGGGAACAACAAAAGAGTGTCTTGTCCTAGTATAGGTTTACGTAAAGACACGTAAATAATGCATTTAAAAAACAAAGAAAAGCTTTTAGTTCAACCTCATTATCCATTGGAATTCAAACGTATGGTTTGCGAACTTTTTTTAAAAGGTGATAAAAGCAAGGAAGAGATACGAAAAGAATTTGATATCAGAGGAAAATCAACTTTACTAAATTGGTTGCGTAAATTAGACTATATTTCAAATAGGAATATTGACTATGAAAACCATTATGTGATGGCAAAACCACAAAAAGAATCTACTGTAAAGAGTGTCGAAAAAGAGATTGAAGATTTAAAACTCCAGTTAGAGATGTACAAGCGAATGATATCTTTGGCTGAAAAGGAGTTTAAGATTTCTATTATAAAAAAGTCAGATACCAAGTAATCCAAGAGATGAAAGACAATAATCCGAGAATAAGCCTAACGCGGTTTTGTCGGTTGCTTGGTC
>JAVXSC010000157.1:0-5942 GCA_036643355.1 Myroides sp. | reverse complement strand
ACAGCTGGCAATGCCTGCTACATCTACCACTTCTGGAAAACAAGACAAGAAGATAAAAATTATCGAAGGTAAAATCATCAACGATAACCTTATCTCTACCACAAAAAACTATCTTACCAACAAGTATAAAAAAGACGGTTTCTATAACACAAAAGTTACGGTTAACCGCAAATTACACGACGATAAAAAAACAGCCGATTTAATTATCGATATTGATAAAGGCAGCAAAGTACGTATCTCTAAAATTAATTTTGAAGGCAATACACAGCTTACCGATGCAAAGTTGCGCAAGGCAATGAAAAAGACCAAACAAAAGAGTCCTTTAAACCCTATGCGTATTTTTACTCCTTCTAAATTCATAGAAAAAGAATACAAAACCGATCTTGCAAATGTAATTGATGCCTACAAAGAAAAAGGATATCGCGATGCCCGCATTACAGAACAAAAGGCAACCTACGATCCTAAAAAGAACAACGTAGCCATAAACATTAATTTAGAAGAAGGTAAAAAATATTACATAGGGGATATTCGTTTTATAGGGAATACAGAATATCCGGATCAATACCTTCGTAACCGTGTATTAGGTGTAAAAACCGGAGATGTTTACAACGGTGTTTTACTGGAAAAACGCGTACGAGACGTGACCAATCCTGATGCATTAAACATTGAAAACGAATACCAGAATGCCGGCTTTTTATGGTCGCAGATCAATTTGGTTGAAACCGCTACCCGCAATGATACCATCGATTTCGATATCCGTATTATGGAAGGACCAATTGCACGTTTTAACAACGTAACCGTTTCTGGTAACGATAAAACGCATGATTACATTATTTTGCGTGAATTACGTACACTTCCAGGTCAAAAATGGAGAAAGGCAGATGTAGTAGAATCGGTTCGACGTTTAGGAAGTATGGGAATTTTTGATGCTACCGCATTGAATCCAGATGTTAAAAACCCTGATCCTGTAGACGGTACTGTTGATTTGGATTACCAAGTTGTAGAAAATGGTCAGTCGCAGGTTGAAGTTCAAGGTGGATACGGCGGTGGTACTTTTATTGGTACATTGGCTTTATCGTTCAACAACTTTTCAGCACGTAACCTTTTCAACAAAGAAGCTTATACGCCTTTCCCAATGGGAGATGCACAAAAAATGTCGTTACGTTTACAGGCAGCAACCTATTTTCAAACATACAGTTTAAGTTTCTCTGAACCTTGGTTTGGTGGTCGCCGTCCTATTTCATTATTTGGATCGTTATCATACACAAGTCAGAAATCATACAACTTTAGAACAAGAGATATTGACCGCAGCCAGGGATTAAACATTTCTACTGCAACAATTGGTATAGCAAAACGTTTATTGGTACCAGATGATAACTTTACCTTATCACACTCGTTAAGTTTTCAGTATTACGAATTAAACAACTATTTCTCTAACTTCTTTGCTTTCAGTAATGGATCTTCAAAGAATTTAGCATATACCATAGAACTTTCCCGTGACAACCGTGGAGGTATCATGCCGGCGATTTATCCTCAATCAGGAGCGTTTTTAAGTGTTTCGGGTAAATTTACAGCTCCATATTCTTTATTCAACAATGTTGACTACAAGAATTTAGAGAATATGGAAGAGTATAAATACAGAACTACCACGGCAATGAGAAACGAGGCTACAGGTGCAGACATTCCAATTGGTACGTATTTAGACGCCAACAACTTGCCAGTATCAGACTATCGCAATGCAAGAGTTGATGAGGATAAATTAAATCAGAAAAAATTCAATTGGTTAGAATTTTACAAGATTAATTTTAAAGCTGATTGGTATACTACCATAGTTGACAAACTGGTTTTGCGTACACAAGGACAATTCGGTTTCTTGGGTGCTTACAATAATGACCGCGGTATTATTCCGTTTGAACGTTATTATTTAGGAGGAAGTGGAATGATGATGAACACAATGGATGGTAGAGAGAATGTAGCTTTACGCGGATATGGTGATAACGAATTAACACCAAAAGAAGGTACTAGAGATATTGGTGGTACTGTGTACAATAAATTCTCTGTAGAATTACGTTATCCTGTAGCATTAAAAGGCCAAATGAGTGCTTACGTATTATCCTTTTATGACGCAGGTGCTGCATATGAAGGATTTAGCAACTACAATCCGTTTAAACTACAACGTTCCGCGGGTGTAGGTGTACGTGTACATATGCCAATGTTTGGTTTACTTGGTGTTGATTTTGGTTATGGCTTTGATAATGTACCTGGAACAAACCAAAAAGGCGGATGGCAACCACACTTTGTGTTAGGTCAGCAATTTTAATGGCACACATTTTGAATAATTGTTTTATATGAAAAAATTAGTTTCTTTTTTACTTATCTGCTTGTGCAGTGTTGGATATGCTCAAAAGGGTCGTATAGCTTATATCGATTCCGACTTTATCATGAGCAAAATGCCCGAGTATGAAGAAGCTAACAAAGAATTGAAGAAAAGAACGGCAGAATGGGAAGCTGTCATTGAGCGAAAGAAAAAGGAAATTAAAGATTTAAAAGATCAGTTAAATGTTGAACGTCCTTTACTTACCCAACAGCTGATTGATGAGAAGGAAGAAGATATTCAGATTATAGAAAAAGAATTATTGGATTTTCAGCATGAAAAATTCGGTAAAGACGGATCTTATTTCAAACAAAAATTAGATCTAGCTAAACCTTTACAAGATCAGATTTCTACAATTGTTGAAGAAATCGCCCGAAAAAAAAGGTATTCATCTGTAATTGATAAATCAACAAGCAGTGAAACTGCACTCCTTTATGTGAATTCAGCCGATGAAATTTCTGATCAGGTAATTCGCAAGCTGGATCAAACCAGAAACAAAAGCAAATTATCTAAAAAAGAAGTTGAACAACTTGAAATTGCCGAAAGACAAATTGAAGTCAAAGAACGCCAGCGCAGCAAACGTGATGAATTAGAAGAACGCCAGCGTTTAATTGAAGAAGAGAAAGAGGAACTTGCAAAAACGCAAACTTCTCAACAAAACTCAAATACAAATCCGGAAGAGTCCGCAGAAGAAAAACGCAGACGCGAACAGTTAGAGAAAATAGCTGCAGTAAAAGCCGAACGCGAACGTATTAGAGAAGAAAAGCTGAAAGATATTGAAAAACGTAAAGCTGATATCCTTAAAAAACAGGAAGAAGCGCGTTTAGCAAAAGAAAAAGCGCGTGAAGAAGCACTAAAAAACAGAGAAAATGCAGCTAACGGTAAAACGCAACAAACAACATCGAACAATTCAAAAGCTTTGTCTGAACGTGCACAGCAAATAAAAGATCAACAAGAACAAAGAAGAAAAGAAGCAGCCGACAAAAAAGCAAAAGCTTTGGAAGAGCGCAAAAAGATGATCGAAGACCGGAAGAAGAAGATGGAAGAAGACAGACAGAAGCGTTTACAGGAGATTGAAGATCGCAAGAAAAATAAATAATAATTAAAAAAAATAAGTACCTTCGCGGAGGTTTTATAAGTTGAATTAAATTAAAAATCGAAAATGAGAAAATTAAGAAATCTAGTTTTAGCAGCCATTGCAGTTGTTGGTTTTAATGTAACAGCACAAGCACAAGAAGTTGCACACATTAATGTATCAGAATTAATTCCTGCGATGCCAGAATCTAAAACTGCTAAGACTGAATTAGAGAAATTGCAAGAAAAATACAAGAAAGAAATGGAAACCATGCAGAATGATTTCCAAACAAAATTAAAAAAATATCAGGCAGAAGCTCCTACAGCAGGTGATGCAGTTAACGAAACTCGTGGTAAAGAAATGCAGGACATGGAGCAACGTATTCAATTATTCGTGCAAAATGCTCAACAAGAAATGGGTAAAAAAGAATTAGCTTTATCAGAACCTATTTTAACTAAAGCACAACAAGCAATTCACAAAGTAGCTCGTGCAAAAGGTTACAAATATGTAATGGATTCTACTATTGGTGGAGGTGTTATTATGGCAGACGGACCAGATTTAATGGCTGACGTTAAGAAAGAATTAAAAATCAACTAAGATTTTTACCATCTAAATATAATAAAAACTACCTAAAATTTTAGGTAGTTTTTTTTATATTTGTTTTTATGAACAACACGCAACCTATTGGTTTATTTGATTCGGGTATAGGCGGAACTACCATTTGGCGTTCTCTACATAATTTGCTTCCAAATGAAAACACTTTGTTTCTTGGAGACAGTAAAAATGCACCTTACGGACAAAAAACAAAAGAGGAAATTATTCAGTTATCAAAAAAAAATGTGGAGTGGCTTTTAAGTAAAAACGCTAAAGCTATTATTGTTGCATGCAATACCGCAACTACCAATGCTATTTCTGAATTGCGCAGTTTATACGATATTCCCATTATTGGAATTGAACCTGCAATAAAACCAGCTGCTGCCAATACCAAAACAGGTAAAGTAGGCGTTTTGGCTACGCAGGGAACCTTAAATAGCAAGAAATACGCCGAGGCGCAAAATCTGTATCCAAATATTGAATTTGTAAACCAGATTGGTTTTAGAATTGTTCAATTAATTGAAGATGGACAACTGTATTCGGAAGAATTGGAATCGTTGTTGCGTTCGTATATTGATCCTATGATTGAAAAAGATATTGACTATTTGGTACTGGGTTGTACGCACTACCCTTACCTGTTACCTATTTTAAATAAATTTTTGCCCGAACATATAAATGTAATTGATTCTGGCGATGCTGTAGCCAAACACACTTATAAAATTTTAAACGAAGCCAATTTACTTAAAACAGATAACCTGCCGGGATATTCTAAATTTTACACCAATAAAGATGTATTCATTCTGCAAAGCTTTATAGCCGATTTTGGTATTGCAGAAAAATCAGATTTTTAAAAGCCTACTTCTTTGTAAGCTTTATTTCTATAGTTCCGTCGCCATTGACTCTGTCATAAGTTATGATAGATGTTTCTACATCGAACACACTTAATTTAACGGCTTCTTTTTTAGTTACTTCTTTACCTTCTATTAATACTCTTTTAATTTTAGGATTGTTGATGCTGTTTTTAAAATCTTGTTCCAGTTTATTTATAAAATCGGTACTTGCTTGATTACTGTTCTTTTGATCTTCAGCTTCTTTTAAAGCCTGCTTTTTCTTCTCTTCAGCTTCCAATCGAGCTTTCTCTTCAGCATCCTTTTTCGCTTTAGCTTCTGCTTCTAATCGTGCCTTTTCCTCTGCTAATTTCTTGGCTTTAGCCTCTGCTTCCAGTCGAGCTTTTTCTTCAGCATCCTTTTTGGCTTTGGCTTCTGCTTCCAGTCGAGCTTTCTCTTCTGCATCCTTTTTGGCTTTGGCTTCTGCTTCCAATCGAGCTTTTTCTTCGGCATCCTTTTTGGCTTTGGCTTCCGCTTCTAATCGTGCTTTGTCCTCTGCATCTTTCTTGGCTTTGGCTTCTGCTTCTAATCGAGCTTTCTCTTCAGCATCTTTTTTCGCTTTGGCTTCTGCTTCTAATCGTGCCTTTTCTTCAGCATCTTTTTTCGCTTTTGCTTTTGCTTCAGCTTCTAATCGTGCCTTTTCTTCAGCTACTTTTTTAGCTTTAGCCTCTGCTTCTAATCGAGCTTTTTCCTCCGCATCTTTTTTCGCTTTTGCTTCTGCTTCCAATCGAGCCTTTTCTTCCGCATCTTTCTTGGCTTTAGCTTCCGATTCTAATCGTGCTTTCTCTTCAGCATATTTTTTGGCTTTAGCATCGGCATCTAGGCGAGCTTTTTCTTCGGCATCGCGTTTAGCTTTGGCTTCTGATTCTAATCGAGTTTTCTCTTCAGCATCCTTTTTAGCTGTAGACTCCGCTTCCAATCGAGCTTTGGCTTCTGCGTCTTTTTTGGTTTTAGCTTCCGTTTCTAATCGAGACTTTTCCTCTGCATCCTTTTTGGCTTTGGCATCTGATTC
>JAVXSC010000156.1:0-5945 GCA_036643355.1 Myroides sp. | reverse complement strand
TACGTTGAAATCACCAGCAGTATTCCTTTTGCTTTGCACACGGTTAATGCAAACAAGTTGAATGATGTAATGCCACTGATTAACGATACATTTATAAAATATCAGATCGATGTAAAAAATGAACTGGATGCGATTATTCAGCGAGAATATACTACATTCCACCCAAGCGTAAACTGGAAATTCGAAGAGCAGGCGAAAAACTATTATTTTGCCAAAACACATAATACCGAAACGGTTTTAAAGGAAATTGAATTCGAAAATATTTTTCCGCTTTATGGCGAAACCGATATTCAGTCGTCAACAAAATTCAGAAATAATGCTATGCTTACTGATTTACGCAGGCAGTTAAAAGAAATTCTGAATGTGCTGGAATTTATCAAACCAAAAGAAGAAACATTATTGTTTCAACAACGAATAAATGAAATTATTTTCTTTCAAAATCAGTTAAAAACGCATCAGTTTGTAGCCGAAGCGCAGATACATCGTTACATAATCGATACCATTCATCCGTTGTTCAAACAGTTAAGCGAAAAAGAAGAATATCAATCAATTATTCAAAAATATAACGAGCAGTTAGATGAAAAACACCAGCGTTTTTGGCATCAACGCAAAAAATACGATTTAGCGATACAAACCGTTAATAAGCAGTTGACCGATGTTTTAGATACCGAACAAATTGCGGTGCAAACCGTTTATCCACATTATTTTGAACGATTTAGAAGCGATGGGGTAGAACACAATTTGTTCATTGGCAACAGCATAACGCCGACCCAGATTTACGATTCTATGTATCTGTATAACCTGCGTTTATGGCAGCTTCAGGTTATGTGTAAAGTGGTGGTAATGCATCAAAATTTAAAGTCGAAGTTAAGTTTTGATATGAATTTAACGAGCTTGATTTTAGTTTATAACGAACCTATTTCGATTAAATTTAGAATGGATGAAAAGCGTTTTGATGTTGAAAGTAACGATGATATCCGCTTTGAATTAATGAAAAAACGTTTGGCGAAAGCAATGGTTAAAAATACCAGCGAACGTTTGGTACAAGCCAATAAAGTGACCATTGTTTATTTAAATGAAACCGATAAAAATGATTATTTGAATTATATTGATTTTTTAAAGGATCAAAATTATTTTACAGACGAAATAGAATATCTCACTGTTGAAGATTTACAGGATATTACTGATCTAAAAGCTTTGCGCGTGACGATTAATACCGATTTTACTATCGATAATTTTAAAATATTTTCTTACACAGATTTTATCAATTATCTGACTAAATTCGTATAAAAGCTATACAAAAAGCAGCTACCGAAATAATAATTCCGTACATAAAAACCGTGTACGAAATGCTCAACATTCTGTATTTTTTGTTCAAAACCAAACCTAAATAATACAAATCTTTAATCAAGGTGTCGTATAAATAATCACGGTCTTTCATTAAATCGTTCATGGCATCGTTAAAATCACTTAAAGGGAGTTGATGAAAGTTTCCGAAAAACAAAATATTTACTTTGCGCTGTTCAATTTCTTTTTTAGTAACAGTGTTTGAACTCACTTTGGGTTTGGTAGCCAAAATGGTATAAACAATGGTTATAACACTGAAAATAAGTAATATAAAAGTCGGGATAATCAAATGCGCATTACTCGGACTGTCTAGTTTTGGGATAATCGCCGTTAACGAAATTGATATAAGAATGGAGTTTACCGATAGTAAAATATTAGCTTTACTGTCTGCAATTGCACTTAATTGGGTATGATTGTTTAAAGTTGTACGAAAAAGCGTATCGATTCCTCTTTCAGGGCGATCCAACTTCTCCAGCTTTTTCTCTTTTAGTTCTTTATTTTTACCTTTTTTGTTCAGCTTTAATTTCTCTAAATTTTCGCGAAGCTTAAAAATGTTTTTCTCCTTTTTTGGCTGCCAGTATGTTTTGGCATAATCGGTAAAGTAGTATTGATTTTTAGTTAAAACAGTCAAATTTTCTGTGCACCAGTCAATATCAGTTAGCTGTTTTGTACACGTAGTTTCAATTTCATTCTTCAATAAATCGCCAAGTTCACTGTAATTATCTAATGTGAAATGATAAAAGTCGGCATCCTTCATGCACATCTCCAATAAATTTGTTGGGAAATGCGAACATTTTGTTGCTAAAATCAAACTACAAACCTGATCAATATTTACATTTTCAGAAGCATTTTCTTTAATAAAATCTTTAAAAATTTCACAACTTCTCTCTTCATGATTTTCAGGACCATTTATGTAACCGGCATCGTGAAACCACGCTGCAAGCCTTAAATGTGTGGCATCGGGCTCTAAAATATGTTCGCCATTTATCAGTTCATTTATCGCAGTTACCACACGTAAAGTATGTAAATAATCATGATAAATATATTCAGAAGATAGTTTATCTTTGAAAAGGTTGAAAATATATGCTTCGGCTTTTAATAAAAGTTCCATTGATGAATTTTTTACAAATTAAAATTATGAAATTTAACTCACATATTGCAAAGATTTCTGTTTTTGCTTTTGCCATTTCTTTGTTAAATGCCTGCGCATCTTTTCATGAACAAGTTGGTAAGGATTTTTCTCGCGATATGATTACTAACGAAGGTAAAGGTAAATTATTGCATGAAATTGTTGTTGTGGGCGATGCCGGTAATGCGAACGAACCGCAAGGACAACAATTATTGCAAACGGTTGAAGGTTATTTAAGACAGAACGATAACAATAAAACGTTACTTTTTATAGGCGATAATATTTATCCGTTGGGAATGCCTAAAGTTGGTGATAAAGATCGTTTGTTAGCCGAAGAAAAACTGAATGCACAGATAAATTTAGCACAATCTGTAAACGGAAAAACCATTTTTTTGGCAGGAAATCACGATTGGTATCATGGTTTGGATGGTTTGTTGGATCAGAAAGAATATGTTGAAAGTAAGTTAGGGAAGAAGTCGTTTCTGCCTAAAAAACACGATGCAATTGATGTAGTTGAGGTAAATGATAAATTATCGATTATTACGATTGATAGCGAGTGGTTTATTCAAAATTGGGATAAATATCCGAATATAAACGAAGAAAGTGCGATCAAAACCCGCGAAGATTTTTTTGAGGAATTTCGCAGTTTAATCAATAAAAATCAAAATAAAGTTACTGTGGTAGCCATTCATCATCCCATGATTACCAATGGTTCTCACGGTGGCTATTTTTCTGCAAGAAATCATCTTTTTCCGTATAAAAAACTACCGTTACCTGTTTTGGGGAGCGTAGCAAATTATTTACGAAAAACATCGGGTGCAAGTCCGGCTGATATGCAGCATACTTATTACCGAATGATGGTTGATCGATTAAAAACGCTTACCAAATATAAAGAGAATGTGTTTTTTTTTTGGGGTCACTAAATTATTTTGAATTTTTTTGAAAACGACGGTATTAAGCAGTTAATCAGTGGAGCAGGATCAAAAACAGAAGAAACCAGAAGCGTTCAACCTACAAGTTATACAATTGGCAGCTTGGGATTTGCAACTTTAAAGGTGTACGAAGACAATCATGTGGATGTTTTTATTCATAAAATGACCGACTCTGGCGAAGAAATTGTTTTCAAGAAAACCATTATGTGTCCTGATGATTACAGCGGAAACTATCCAGAAGTTACCAAAACAACCACCATGGCATCGGTTTATCCGCCAGAAGAAACAAAAAAATCAAAAACGTACCGCTATTTATTCGGCAACCATTACCGCAGTATTTACGGCACAAAAGTGAACACGCCTGTAGCAAATTTGGAAAGCTTATATGGTGGTTTAAAACCAATTATTTCGGGTGGTGGTAATCAGTCGTTATCGTTGTGGTTAGAAGATAAAGACGGAAAACAATACGTAATGCGTGGCTTGCGTAAAAGCTCTAAACAGTTTTTGCAATCGGCAATTTTTAAAGACACTTATATTCAAGATAAGTTGGAAGATACCTTTGTGCTGACATTTATCGATGATTATTACACCACTTCACATCCGTACACTGCCTTTATTTTAGGGCAGTTGTCTGATGCTGTTGATCTGTACCATACCAACCCGAAACTGTTTTACGTTCCCAAACAAAATGCGTTGGGCAAGTACAATGCAACGTATGGAAACGAATTGTATATGATCGAAGAGCGTCCGCATAAATCACAGTCGAATATTTCTTCGTTAGGAAAAGGAGATGACATCATCAGCACACAAGATTTATTGGTGAATTTAGAAAAAGACGAAAAATATAAAGTCGATGAGAAAATGTATCTGCGTGCCCGAATTTTCGATTTTTTAATTGGCGATTGGGACAGACATTCAGATCAGTGGCGTTGGGTTGAAAAGAAAGTAGGGAAGGAAGTAATTTATCAGCCGATACCAAGAGATCGCGATCAGGCTTTTGCAAAAATCGACGGAAAATTACTGATGCTTGCAAATAAGCTGAATCCGTTGCGACACATGCAGAATTTTAAAGGGAATTACGGCAAACCACGTTGGATAACAAAGTCGGCATTTCCGTTAGATAAAGTTTTTCTTCAAAACACAACTTTGCAAGATTGGAAGAATGCGGCAGATGATGTTGTAAATGGTCTAAACGATCAGGTTATTGAAGATGCTTTTAACAGTCTTCCAAAAGAAATCCGTAACCAATACAGCGATGATATTATCGAAATTCTAAAAGAACGCAGATCTAAACTAGTCGCTTTTTCAGGCAAATATTACAAAGAATTATTCAAATACGGCATTGTTGTCGGAACCAATAAAAAAGATACGTTCGTTGTAAATACATCGAAAAATGAAGTGATTATTAATCATTACCGCAATAAAAATTCGGGCGATACGTTAATGGCAACCTACAAATATCTGCCAAAAACAACCAAAGAAATCTGGGTTTATGGCTTAGATGATGATGATAATATAAAGGTTAACGGTGAAAAATCTAAAATACGTTTAAAATTAATAGGAGGGAAGAATAATGATGTTTACAGTGTAGCATCAAAAACAAGCACTAAAATTTTCGATTACGCATCAAAACCGGTAACTATCGAAGAAAAAGGAAATGCAAGCGTTGTTTTGCGCGATCAGTACAATTTAAACCAGTACGATTACCGCAAAGCGCCTTTAAATGTGCTAGCTATTTTACCCGATGCCGGTTATAATCGCGACAATGGTGTGATGTTGGGCTTGAACGGAACATACACCATGAAAAAGTTCAACCAAAATCCGTATTCGCAAAAACATCAGTTACGAGTGAAGTTTAATTTTGCAACCTCGGGTATTTTTGCAGCATATAAAGGTAGTTTTAAAGATTATTCAAACACCGGATATTGGAATGTGGAAGCTTTGGCAACTTCATCAAACTTCACAAGAAACTTTTTTGGAGTTGATAATTTGGCAACGTACGACAAAAGTGCTTTCAAAGATAATTATTACCGCGTTAGAACGTCGCAAATGGAAGTTAAGCCGGCATACGAATGGAAAGGTCGTAATGGAAGTTCGTTTTTGATTGGTGCTACGTATGAATCGACAAAAATTGAAAAAACAAATAATCGTTTAATTGACGAGCAGTTGTTTACGCAGTTAAATGATTCTTATGATAAAACCGATTTTGTAGGAGCCCGATTGAAATATCAGTTCGAGAATTACGATAATACGCAAGAACCAACGGTTGGTTTAGGATTTATGCTTTTGTTTGGAAATCGCTTTTTTGTTGATGATTTTAATAAAACACACCAATATTTGAATTCTAAATTAAATTTTGTGGTGCCGATTTCTAACGATAAAAAACTAACATGGTCGTCAACTTATTTGTTAGAAAAGATTTTTGGCTATGATTATCATTTTTATCAGGCAGCAACGTTAGGATCAAATAACGGGTTGCGTGGTTACCGTCAGCAACGTTTTATGGGCGATACATCGTTTGTAACAAGTCAGGACAT
>JAVXSC010000155.1:0-6014 GCA_036643355.1 Myroides sp. | reverse complement strand
ACATTTCTAAAGAAAATATCAGCATAACCACCTAACGAACGAACACCTTCTTGAATACGCGCTCCACCTGAATCGTTTAAGCCGATCATTGGTGCACCCACTTTCAATGCCATGTCCATTACTTTACATATTTTTTCGGCATGCGTTTCAGACAAAGCTCCACCAAAAACCGTAAAATCCTGTGCAAAAGCGTACACTAAACGTCCGTTTACTGTTCCGTAACCTGTAATAACACCATCACCTAAATAATGTTCTTTATCTAAACCAAAATCTTTGGTACGGTGTGTTACAAAAGCGCCGATTTCTTCGAACGATCCTTCATCGAAAAAATATTCGATACGCTCACGAGCCGTTAATTTCTTTTTTGCGTGTTGCGCTGCAATACGCTTTTCGCCACCGCCTAATTTGGCTTCGGCTAATTTTTTATTTAAAATATCGAATTTTGTATTTGATTCCATTTTCTTTCTTTTATTTAGCCCTTAGTCTTTAGTTATCAGCTTCAAGACTTTGAACTTTATACTTTCGACTATAGTTTCGTTGGTACGCGTAAAACTTTTTGATCAGCAAAATATTGTTTTAAAGCTACCAATACAGCAACTTCAGCTTCTTTTGCCTGATTTTCTTTAATGATATCGGCACTGTAAAATTTCTTAACGAAATTGGTATCGAAATCTCCAGAAACAAACGCATCGTGCTTAAACACAAACGTACCAAAAGGCAATGTTGTGCTTACGCCTTCAATCTTATAATCTTGAATTGCTTTTAGCATCAACTCAATTGCTTCGTTACGATCTTTACCATACGTGATCAATTTAGAAAGCATTGGATCGTAATAAATAGGCACATCCATACCTTGTTCAAAACCGTTATCAACACGTACACCCTCGCCTTCCGGCAAAATGTAAGTCGATAAATTCCCAACCGATGGCAAGAAATCATTCAAAGGATCTTCGGCATACACACGTAATTCCAACGCATGACCTTTTATTTTTAAATCTTCTTGTTTAATTGGAAGAACCTCGCCACGAGCCACTCGGATCTGCATTTCTACTAAATCGATTCCTGTGATCAATTCCGTTACCGGATGTTCTACCTGCAAACGCGTATTCATTTCTAAAAAGTAGAAATTCTTTTTTTCATCCAATAAAAACTCAACCGTTCCGGCACCAACATAATCACACGATTTTGCGACTTTTACAGCAGCTTCGCCCATTGCCTGACGAATTTCGGGAGTTAAAACAGCAGAAGGAGCTTCCTCAACCACTTTTTGGTGACGACGCTGAACCGAACATTCACGTTCGAACAAATAAACCACGTTTCCGTGTGTATCTGCCATTACCTGAATTTCGATATGACGCGGAGAACCTACATATTTTTCAATAAAAACAGATCCATCGCCAAAAGCGGATGTTGCCTCGGAAATAGCGCGCTGCATTTGTGATTCAAAATCTTCTTCTTTCTCCACAACACGCATTCCTTTTCCACCACCACCGGCAGATGCTTTAATCAAGATCGGAAAACCGACTTCTTTAGCTACTTGCTTCGCTTCATCGATATCGGTAATTGCGTGATCCAACCCAGGAACCATAGGAATATCGTAGGCTTTTACGGTATCTTTTGCTGCCAATTTATCGCCCATTACTTCAATGGCATGCGATTTTGGACCGATAAACGTAATTCCGTTTTTCTCTGCCATTTCGGCAAATTTTGAGTTTTCTGATAAAAATCCATAACCTGGATGAATACCGTCAACTCCTAATTCTTTACATACTTCGATGATTTTATCGCCTAAAAGATACGATTGGTTCGATGGCGCTTCGCCTATACAAACAGCCTCGTCTGCAAATTTTACGTGAGGCGACTGGCGATCGGCAACAGAATAAACAGCAACGGTTTTAATTCCCATTTTCTTTGCCGTTTTCATTACGCGCAGTGCAATTTCACCACGGTTTGCAACTAATATTTTTTTCATTATGATTTTCTACAAATTAAATGATTCAAAGATTGAATGATTAAAAAATTATCTATTCGTTCGACTTTTCTATTTAAGATATTAAGGCTAAATCCAATCTGTTGTCAAGCTGAACTTGATTAACGTTCTGTTCGCAAGCTCGAGTCAGCTTCTCATCAATATATTCAAATAATCTTTTGGGATTCCGAAACAAGTTCGGAATGACAACCTTTACGTTTAAAACGATCTCTTTATTCTTGGATCTTTTTTCTATTTTTTATTCAAACTCAATTAATAACTGACCTTTTTCAACTGCCTGACCTTTTGTAACCGCAATAGATTTAATGATTCCGGCACGAGGCGAATCGAAACTGTTTTCCATTTTCATGGCTTCTAAAATCAACAGGTTATCGCCTTCGTTTACTTCTTGACCTACAGTAACGTTAATTTCCAAAATCAGTCCCGGCATTGGTGCTTTAATAGCGTTTACCACTTTGGCTTTACCAACTTCAAAGCCCATTTCTTTAATCAACTGGTCCAAATGGTTGGCAATGCTCACCACGTATTCGTTGTTATTTACAACTACGGTATATGTTTTGTTGATAAAATCGGTGTTCACAACCTTGGCATGGTACGAAGTATTGTTGTGTAACACATGAAAGTTTTCCTGATCTAAACTCACTGCATCGGCTGCAAGCATTTGCTCTTCTGTAACATCAAAGTTGTATTCTTTATTTACAGAAACTTTAAGTGTGTTGTTCATTTTATTTAATTGTTTCTAGGGGTAAAGTTATTTAAAAAATCGCAATTATTTTATTAAAACAGCTGTTTAATGCATTAATTAAATGCTTCTTACGATATTTGAAAAAAATAATGAAATGAATAAATATTCTGTAGTTTTTATGCCCGATTTGCAAACTATTGAAGCGGTAAAGCAGCTAAAATTACTGTTAGCAGATAAAATAGGTTGGTTTAACAGTAAAAATTCGCTGGCACATTTTACTATTTTTGAGTTTTTTGAAGATGATATAAAAGAGGATACATTTTGTTTACAGTTAGATAGAATTGCTTCTGAAATTAACCTTTTTAATATTCAGTGTGATTCATTTAATTGGTTTGATAACGGTGCTTTTTACATAAAACCCAATGAAGTTTCTTCTACCAAAATGAGCGAATTAATGAAACAGATTTTAAAAGAATCAACCCAAATTAAAAAGACCATTACTAATACAAATCCGCATTTATCAATTGCAAGGAAGTTATCGCCCGACAAACTTGAAATTGCCCAAAATTTGTTTAAAACAGTCGATTTAAGGTTTGATGTTAACAGCTTAACTTTAAGAAAATTCGATCAAAATCTGAAACAGTTCACTGTTTATAAGGAATTTTCGTTACTTGGAAAACCCAAAGAAATACAAGGAAGTTTGTTTTAAAAAGAAAAACGCAAACCAATTAGTCTGCGTTTTTGTAATTATCAACTCTGACAAAGTTTAAAACTTTGTCAGAGTTTTTTATCATTGTTTGTTTCTTAAGTAATGATTCAACAAAAAGGTCGTTGAACAATCATGTTTTTTTATCTCGTTTGCCTGCAGTTCGGTTTTAATGTTGTTTGCCAAAACCTTTCCGTATTCCACTCCAAATTGATCAAAACTGTAAATGTTCCAAATATAGCCTTGTACAAAAGTTTTATGTTCGTATAATGCCAGCAAACTTCCTAAAGATTCAGGCGTTAATTTATCAATCAAAATAGTGTTTGATGGTCGATTACCTTTAAATTCCTTATAAACCGCGTTTTTATCATTGCTGTCTTCTGTATGATAATTTCCTTCCTTACCATTCATCAATGCTTCGGTCTGTGCAAAAAAGTTAGCCATTAGCAAATCGTGCAGATCACTTTCGTAAAAAGGTTTTATGAATCCTATAAAATCGGTCGGAATAATCTTTGTTCCCTGATGAAACAACTGAAAAAAGGCATGTTGCGAGTTCGTTCCAACTTCGCCCCAAACAATGGTTCCGGTTTCGTAATTCACCGGACTTCCGTTTCTATCGACACTTTTTCCGTTACTTTCCATAATAACCTGTTGCAAATAAGCCGGCAACATTTTTAATTTATCAACATAAGGCACAACCGCTTCGGTTTCAAAACAGAAAAAGTTGTTGTACCAGATAGAAAGCAACGCCAAAATAACCGGAATATTCTCATTAAAAGGCGTATTGGCAAAATGCTGATCCATTTGGTTGGCACCGTTTAACAATTCTTTGAAATTATTAAAACCTATGGACAAAGCTGTACTTAAACCAACGGCACTCCACAACGAATAACGTCCGCCAACATAATCCCACATAGGGAAAATATTTTGTGCTTCAATACCATAATTTACTGCTTCGGTAATGTTTGAAGAAACCGCCACAATATGATCTTGTGTTTTTAAGCCACTTTGCAACAACCAATTTTTAAAAATATCAGCATTGCTAATAGTTTCCAGCGTTGTAAACGATTTTGAAACCATTACAACCAACGTGGTTTCTGCCTGCAATTTGCCTTTTAAACATTCAATAGTATCATTGTCGATGTTTGATATATAGTGAACATTTAAATGATTTTTATAATCAGCCAAAGCTTCGGTAACCAGTTTTGGACCTAAATCTGAACCGCCGATTCCGATATTAATTACATCTGTAAACGCTTTTCCTGTTGATCCTTTAAAATCGCCCGAAATCACGCTCTCTGTAAACTGCTGAATTTGTTTTAAAGCCGCAGCAACTTCTTCGGTCTGACTTTGTGATTCTTTTCTTAAATCGGTATGAAGTACTTTTCTGTCTTCGGTTTCATTGATGGTTTCTCCGTTTAAAAGCGCATTGATTCCTGCTTTCAAATCAACCTCTTCTGCCAGTTGAACCAGCAGATCAATCGTTTCTTTAGTTATTCTGTTTTTGGAAAAATCGACTAAAAAATCGTTCCAAATAATATTAAAATCATTAACACGCGTTGGGTTTTCGTTAAAAAGTTCCTGCATCTTTACAAACTGAACTTCGTAAAAATGTTCACGTAACTTTTGCCACGCCTGTGTTTCGGTAGGATTATTCTTTGGTAATGACATTAATTTTCAAATTTTTCTTGAAGTTTGTCTTCTATAGCTTTTTTTACTGGTTTTATCTGGGTTAGATAAGTAGCAATATCTTTATTATCCATAGCCAGCGATGTGGGTAATTTTTGTTTTAAAGGATCTACCTGAACGCCGTTTTTCCAAAATCGGTAGCAAACATGCGGACCTGTAGCCAAACCGGTACTGCCCACTTTACCAATTACCTGACCTTGGGTTACACTTTGCCCGCGGCGAACCAATATTTTAGACATGTGCAAATACTGGGTTGTGTACATGCTGTTGTGCTTAACTTTTACGTAATTACCGTTACCCGATGTTCTGCCGGTTTCTACAACAACACCCGATGCGGTTGTCATAATAGGCGTTCCGTGCGGTGCAGCGTAATCGGTTCCGTTATGTGCTTTAAAGCGTTTTTGAACAGGATGAAATCTATTTTTAGAAAACTTTGATGTAATGGTAAAATATTTTAAAGGCGATTTTAAAAACATGGTACGCATTTGCTTACCGATTTCATCAAAAAACTGTGCTTCTTTTTCACCTTCTTGTTTGTAAGGGAAACCATAAACATCTTTACCATTGTAACTGAAATAAGCTCCTAAAATTTCTTCGGTTCCTACATAAATAGAATCGTTAATAAACTTTTCTTTTACTGAAAGTGCAAATTTATCGCCACTTTTAAACTTAAAAAAATCGACAGTCCAAGCGAAACGTTTTGCCAAACCTGCCGCCAAACCAGGATCTAATCCTTCTTTTTGGATCGATGCCGATAAAGACCCGTCAATTTCGCCGGCTATTGTTTTCACTTTGTACGATACCGGATAATCTACGGTGTAAGCATGAATAGAATCGCGAAAATCGATCACCTGAAAACCCATTTTATCGGGTTCGTAAATTAAAATTTCTAATCTAGGAATGGTTTCTTTTGATTTTAACAACGTAAACGTTTTACCTGCCTT
>JAVXSC010000154.1:0-6024 GCA_036643355.1 Myroides sp. | reverse complement strand
TCATTGAATTTGTAATCAACAAAGGAAAAATTGATTTTAGTAATTTCTTATAAGTAATTTTTTCCATCTTTTACGTTTTTAATCAATCCACCCAAAATAATTCTGATGCAATTCCGTCGCAAAAGAATTTACCTTTTAAAGTCGTTTTTAAAATAGTATTTTCAATAATCAGTTTTTCGTTTGTAAGAAATACCTCAGCATTTTTCAGCAGATAATCTAAATAATCTTGTCCAAAATCGTTTTTAATTTTTTCTAATGATACGCCCCAAACGGTTCGTAAACCGGTCATTACATATTCGTTGTATCGATCATTTTTTGATAAAACCTCCACTTCGTTTGGTAATTTATCTTTCTGAATGTCGTTTATATACAATGAATTATTGGCAATATTCCAAGAACGATTTTCACCATTGAAACTATGCGCAGACGGACCAATTCCTAAATATTTCTTTCCTAACCAATAGGCAGAATTGTTTTTAGAGAAATAATCAGGCTTACCAAAATTAGATAATTCGTAATGAATAAATCCTGCTTTTTCTAACATTTCAATCATCAACAAAAAATGTTCGTGAGCAATTCCATCGTCTGGTGTGGGGATTTTGCCGTTTTTAATCAACGTAGCCAACGCCGTTTTTGGTTCAACCGTTAATGCATAACTTGATATGTGCGGGATATTCAAATCTAACGCTTTTTGCACATTTTGCTGCCAGCGATCTACTGTCATTTCGGGAATTCCGTAAATTAAATCGATCGAAATATTATCAAAATACTTTTTGGCTTCCTGCAAAGAATTCCAAGCTTCATTGGCATTGTGCGCGCGATTCATCATTTTTAAATCTTCATCAAAAAACGATTGAATTCCGATACTTAAACGATTTATTTTAGATAGTGAAAGCTCTTTAATTCGATCTGCAGATAAATCATCAGGATTAGCTTCCAACGTAATTTCTGGATTTTCTGCAACATCAAACAACTGATAAATTTCATCAATCAACAAATTAATTTCATTGTTCGATAAAACGCTTGGAGTTCCACCACCAAAATAAATGGTTTCTATTTGGTTCTCGACTCCGCTCGAACTGACAAACTCATTTTTTCGCAAGAAAAGTTCTCGACGCAAAGCCGAAATCATCTCCTCTTTCTTTTTTAACGAGGTAGAAAAATGAAAATCGCAATAATGACACGCCTGCTTGCAAAAAGGAATATGTAGGTAAATGCCCGCCATTATTTTTTAATTATGCGGTCGGTATTTTGACTTACGAAGGCACCCCAACCCGAATAACTTTTGCCGACAACGGTTTTGCCTGAATTAAAAAAATGACAAACTGCTGCTGCCAAACCATCGGTAGAATCAAGGTTTTTAGGCAGTTCTTTTAAACCCAACAATTGCTGTAACATTTTCGCAACCTGTTCT
The DNA here is from genome assembly GCA_036643355.1 of Myroides sp. GTDB lineage: Bacteria > Bacteroidota > Bacteroidia > Flavobacteriales > Flavobacteriaceae > Flavobacterium. The sequence continues at coordinate 4,610 of JAVXSC010000154.1, read as the reverse complement.
TTACTGGCGTTTCCGTTGCCGGTAATTGCCATTTTAATTTTTTTGGGCTCGTATTCTGTTACTGGAATTTGGCGCGATAATCCGGCTGCCATAGCAACACCTTGTGCCCTGCCCAATTTTAACATCGATTGCACATTTTTACCAAAAAACGGAGCTTCGATTGCAATTTCATCGGGATGATGCGTATCAATCAGCTCAATAGTTCGTTCAAAAATACGTTGTAATTTTAAGTACGGATCGCTCATTTTGGCAAGATTCAGTTCGTTAAGCTGTATAAATTCCATAGAATTTTTTACAACCTTAATTAAACCAAAACCCATAATTGTAGTTCCGGGATCAATCCCTAATATAATTCGTTCTGCAGCCAAAATAGTCTTTGTTGATTTACGTAATCTAAAATTTAATTCAAAAATTAAAACATAATCATTTAATTATCAAACTGATAATAAATTAAATTTTACCAACGAAAGTTACAACTATTATTTAAAGATTTTGCAATGATTCTTCTACAAAAAAATATCAGACGTTTTGTGTCTGATATCTTTTATAATTATTGAAAAACCTCTTCATTGACACCATCAAAACTAGCGAAAACCATACTTGGATGCGAATCCTGATGCAGCATATTTCCGTGATTATCTATTGCAATTGCACCAGCAAAACCATCGTACGATTTTAATTCGGCAAAAGTTTTCTCGAACGCTTTTTCCAACGAAAATCCATCAGTAACACGGGTTACAATTTTTGCAGCTACGGCTCCGCTTACAATATCTTCACCAACGCCCGTTAAACTTACACCACAAAATTCGTTGGCATAATTTCCTGCTACGGTTGCAGAATCGGATATTCTTCCCGGAATTTCAAAACCTTTCCCACCGGTAGAAGTCGCTACTGCAATTTTTCCGTTACTATCTAAAGCAACGCAACCAACGGTTCCTGTTCCTAACGATTTTACTTTAGCTTCATACTCTGCTCTTCGCTGTGAAATTTCAGTCGAAAAAGCTTCAAATCCGTTTTGTCTGGCGAAGTTTGTAGCTCCGCTTCCGCCTAAAATTCGATCATCAACCTGCATTAAAACTTGCGCTACCTGAATTGGATTTTTTACTTCTTCGATATTAATAACACCGCTCATTTTCTGCGATTCGCCATCCATTAAAGAAGCACTCATTCTGATTTTTCCATCAGATTGAATTTGCGAGCCAATTCCCGCATTAAACAATTCATCGTCTTCTAACTGCGAAACTGCGTAAACCACTGTTTCTAATGCCGAATGATTTTGCAGATACGCATACGAATCTTTCACAATGCGTAAAAGTGCCTGTTGCTTTGCAATTTTTGTTTCTAAATTGGTTGAAGATTCAGAAAAAAAACCGCCATGTATAATGATTTTCATTACTTTTTTGTTTGTGATTAGGTGTATTGAGAAGAATGGATGCTCATTTTGTTGGTAGTCAGATCAAATGTATCGTAGTGACTCATTACATGCGTAATTAAATGATTGATTGAGATTGGCTGACCTAATTCAACCTGCGTTAAACTGGTGTCTTTAACCTCTCTTCCATCGACCAAAATCACCAAACCCGAGCCTATTGCTTCCATTTGATTTCCGTTGGTAATCAACAAACCGGTATCTTCACCCAAACCAATACCCAATACTTTTGGATTGCCAACAACCGCCTGAAACAAACGCCCGATTCGACCTCTTTGCACAAAATGCGTATCAATAACTACATTATCAATAAGACCTAAACCCGATGTAATTTTAACTTCGCCTTTTAGCAATGCTTCAGAACTGCTTCCTTGGTAAATCATATTATTTGAAGCTGCAGCTGCACCTGCCGATGTTCCTGCATAAATAAATTCGGTATTTCTGTATTTCGAAATCAACAAATCAACAAATGGTGTTCCGCCTAAAATCGACGTTAAACGCAATTGATCGCCTCCGGTAAACATAACGACATCTGCCGCATTTAATCGTTCTAAAACTTCCGGATCGTTTGCCTGCTCGCGTTTTTCAATATATAAAACATCTGCATTTTCAGCTCCTAAATAACTGAATGCCTTTACATATTCCGGACCAATTTCTCTTGGGATTTTTGAAGCCGTTGTAATGACTTCTATACGAGATTGTTCTTTATGTTTTGATTCTTGAATGATTCTTTTTAGAATTCCTGCTTCAAAAAAATTCAGATTTTTAGATGCATCTTTATCCAAATTGGTCTCTGTAAAACTTCCCTTATCTACAGCGCCACCTATAATTATTAATTTTCCTAATATTTCCATGCGGTAAAAATAACTATTTCTTTAAACTAGACAAATCAAATTGAATAAGAAAACAAGAAAAAAGTTTGCATACTTCTCAAGAAATCATTGAATAAGCATAAAAATTCTGATAAAAAAACAGCCAAAAGCACATCTTAAAATTTATTTTGTTTTTTTTGATAAAAAAAGTGCATATGTAATATTATTTTCTATTTTTAACAAAATAGTTCTTATATTAAAAAAAAATTATTGTTTTATATGAAAATATTAAAAATACAAGCATTAAGAGGGCCAAACATCTGGAGTGTTCGCAGAAAAAAGTTAATCCAGATGCGTTTGGATTTGGAAGAAATGGAACAATTTCCTACAAACAAGATTGAAGGATTCAGAGAGCGTATTGAAGCTATGTTCCCAACAATGATCGAACACCGTTGCTCTGAAGGTTGCAGAGGTGGTTTCTTTTCGCGAGTGGAAAGAGGCACTTGGATGGGGCATGTTATTGAACACATTGCTCTGGAAATACAGTCATTAGCCGGAATGGAAACTGGTTTTGGTAGAACCCGAGAAACCAAAACTCCCGGTGTTTACAATGTGGTTTTCAGTTATACCGAAGAAAGTGTTGGTATGTTTGCTGCCGAAAGTGCCGTAAGAATTGCCGAGGCTTTAATTGCTGGTACTGATTACGATTTTGAAACCGATATCCAGAAAATGAGGGAAATTCGTGAGCGTGTTCGTTTAGGTCCTTCTACAGGAAGTATTGTAGAAGAAGCGGTTGCGAGAGATATTCCTTGGATTCGTTTAGGAACCAATTCGTTGGTGCAATTGGGTTACGGAATCAATCAAATGCGTTTCCAGGCAACAATAACCTGCAAAACAAGCAACATTGCTGTAGATATCGCATGCAATAAAGAAGAAACCAAACGTATGTTAGAATTAGCTTCGATTCCTGTTGCAAGTGGCGGAATTTGTGTTGATGAAGAAGATTTAGAAGAGGTAATCAAAAAAATCGGTTACCCGATTGTGATCAAGCCTTTAGACGGAAATCACGGAAAAGGCGCATCTATCAATGTAAAAAAATGGGAAGATGCCGTTACTGGCTTGGCTTATGCGAAAAATTATAGTCGTAGAGTTATTGTTGAGAAATTTATTACCGGATTTGATTTTCGTGTGTTGATTATTGATCACAAGTTGGTTGCTGCTGCGAAAAGAGAGCCTGCCCATGTAAAAGGCGACGGCACGCAAACCATTCAACAATTAATCGATGAAACCAATAAAGATCCACGACGCGGTTACGGACATGAAAATGTTTTAACGCAAATTGACGTTGATAGAGACACGACCGATTTATTAGAAAAATTAGGTTATACGTTAGAAACCGTTCCGAACAGAGGAGAAATCGTTTATTTAAAATCGACAGCTAATTTAAGCACCGGCGGAACGTCTGTTGATGTTACCGATATGATGCATCCTGAAAATATTTTCCTTTGCGAACGTATTTCGCGCGTGATTGGTTTAGATGTTTGCGGGGTTGATATTATGGCAGAAAATTTAACGCAGCCTTTAAAAGAAAACGGTGGCTGTATTTTAGAAGTAAATGCAGCTCCAGGCTTTAGAATGCATTTGGCACCAAGTGAAGGTTTACCACGAAACGTGGCTGCTCCGGTAATCGATATGCTGTATCCGCCGGGAAAACCAAGTCGAATTCCAATCATTGCAGTAACCGGAACCAACGGAAAAACCACCACTACCCGATTAATTGCTCATATTGTAAAAAATAATGGTTATAAGGTTGGTTTTACAACATCAGACGGAATTTATATTCAGAATCACATGATGGAAAAAGGTGACACCACCGGACCAATTTCTGCAGAATATATTTTGAAAGATCCAACGGTAGAATTTGCCGTTTTAGAAACAGCGCGCGGAGGAATTTTAAGATCAGGTCTTGGTTTCAGCCGTTGTGATATCGGAATTATCACCAACATTCAGGAAGATCATTTAGGCATAAGCGATATTGATACGTTAGCCGACTTGGCGCGTGTAAAAGCAACGGTTGTGCAGAGTGTGAAGAAAGACGGCTGGGCTATTTTAAATGCCGATGATGAATACTGTATGAAACTGGCAAATGATTTAAGTTGTAACATCGCTTATTTCAGTATGGATGAAGATTCTACAATTGTAAAACAATTAAGCAAAGAAGGAAAAATTGTAGCAGTTTACGAAAACGGTTTCATCACCATAAAAAAAGGCGAGTGGAAAATAAGGGTTGACAGAGCCACACAAGTTCCATTGACATTAGGCGGCAAAGCAAAATTCATGATTGCAAACGTATTGGCAGCAACTTTAGC
>JAVXSC010000153.1:0-6051 GCA_036643355.1 Myroides sp. | reverse complement strand
CAACCGCTGCAATTAAATTGCTAATGGTATCAAATGACTTATAACCGAATTCTGCAGAAACTTTTTCGGCATTTTCTTTAGATGGATCGTAAAAACCGACCAATTCGTATTTTAATGATTGATTTAACAACCGTAAATGGATTTTTCCTAAATGACCTGCGCCTAATACGCCAATTTTTAACATAATGAATGTTTTTTGCAAAGTTAGAATATATTTGAAAACCGAAGTGTTTTATTAGCTGAAAGTTACGCCGATGTTAAAAATATTCTACCGAAAACGTTGTGTTAACTTTGAAAATATATGTAATTTTGATGCACTGAAAAACTTCTTTAAAACGTGAAAGACACCGCAAAACATCAAGGTTTACGAAACCAGTTGGTAAAATTACTGGCAGAAAAAGGCATTTACGACACCAATGTTTTAAATGCTATGAATGCCGTACCGCGCCATTTGTTTTTAGAATCTGGTTTTCAGGATTTTGCGTATCAGGACACCGCTTTTCCAATTGGTGCCGGACAAACAATTTCACAACCTTACACCGTTGCATTTCAATCGCAGTTGTTGCAGGTTAAAGCCGACGATAAAGTGTTGGAAATTGGCACAGGATCGGGTTATCAAACGGCGGTTTTGTGTAAAATGGGCGCAAAGGTTTTTACTATTGAGCGCCAGAATGAATTATACCGTAAGACATCGGTTTTACTGCCAAAATTAGGCTATCGCCCAAGAGTTGTTTCGTTTGGTGACGGATACAAAGGTTTGCCTAAAGATGCTCCGTTTGATGGAATTATTGTTACAGCCGGAGCTCCGTTTGTTCCACAACCTTTATTGGCTCAATTAAAAATAGGAGGCCGATTGGTAATTCCCGTAGGTGATGAAAAACAGGTAATGACGTTGTTAGTAAGAACATCGGAAACGCATTTTGAACAACACGAATTTGGCGATTTTAAGTTTGTGCCAATGCTGGAGGATAAGAATAGGTAATACGCTTACTCAAACCAACTAATTATTTCTGCCAAGCCAACAAAAAATGATACTCCAAAAATTATAAAAAGTAAAAAACAACCAATTGGAATAAGTTTTTGAAAAACATTTGAGTTGTTTTTTTCTATTATTTTTTCATGATCCACTTCAAATTTCTCAATATATCCAATTATTCTTGACGAATCTTCATCAATCCATTTTTCCTTTTCCCATTCATCGTTTACTCCAAATGTGACACTTTTTTGAATAGAATTTGGAACAGATATTTTCTCTATTTTTTCAGATGCAAGAATCAATTGCAAAGCATATAACAATAGACCTTCTTTGTTAGCTTTAATGTAACTTTCATCTTTACCTTCGCCATATTGGAAAATTCCGAAATATGCATTTTCCTTTAATTTTTCTGTATCGAATTGATTTATTAATTCTTGAATTTTTTGATCATCCATAAGTTATATTTTAATCAAAAATAAAAAAAACTTATTAGTTTCCTAATAAGCTTTCTTTAAACGGGCTAAATCAATTTTGTTGTCGCGGTCTTTAATGGTTTCGCGTTTATCGTACAGTTTTTTACCTTTTGCCAAAGCAATTTCAACTTTAGCCAAACCTTTTTCGTTGGTAAACAAACGCAGTGGCACAATGGTTAAACCCTTATTTTGCACACTTTTATTTAACGATTTTAATTCTTTTTTATTTAAAAGCAGTTTGCGTTCGCTTTTTGCCTTGTGGTTGTAATGCGTTCCAAACGAATATTCTTCCACATGCGAATTAATCATGAACAATTCGCCGTTTTGAAACTCGCAAAAACTGTCTGCAATAGATGCTTTCCCCAAACGTATCGATTTTATTTCGGTTCCAGCCAAAACAATTCCTGCCGTATATTTTTCAATAAACTCAAATTCAAATTTGGCACGTTTGTTTAATATGTTTATACTTTTCTGCATGGTGCAAATGTACTAAAAGTTGGTGTTTTGTAAAACTATTTGTCTTTTTTCCAGATAGAATAAATAATGGTGATGCCTAAAATACCCGAAATGATAAATCCAAGCAAGCCTAAAAGTGAATTTCCGAAGAAAAGCGGTGGAATATGTGCCATCATTAAAATTGATGATCCTATGGATAAAGCTGCAATAATTATGGCATACGTTAATCGGTTCGAGGCATTTTGAAGGGTTTTGCGCATGTCTTCCAAATCTTCAACTTCAAAGTTTACTTTTAATTTGTCGTCTTTTATCTTTTCTAATAAAACCGTTAAATCGTCGGGTAAATTTTGCAGGTTTGCGGCAAGTATCTTTAAATGTTTTAACGATTTTTGAGCGATTTGTTTGGGTCCGTATTTCTTTAAAGCCAGTTCGTTTGCATACGGACGCATACTTTCCATAACGTTTAATTCGGGATCTAACTGCTTACCAATTCCTTCAATAATCGATATTCCGCGTAACAGCAGATAAATAAATTCGGGCATCAACACATGGTTTTTTGCCATGATCGATTTTACTTTTGCTACAATATCGTTCACATTTATTTCGTTCAAAGCCGTATGTTCCAACATGTGGAAAATATCATAAATTTCCCGTTCCAGCGTTTTTTCGTCTTCAATATGATATTCAATTGCCAAACGTTTCATTAATCGAATAATTTTCTTGGCATCCTGAATCAAGAAACTCTCAATAATTCCCTCTAAAAGTTCCATATCGCCTTTCATGATCTGACCCATAGAACCAAAATCGATAAAGCAGAATTTTTGATCGTTCATTATAAAAACGTTGCCCGGATGTGGATCTGCATGAAAAAAACCGTCTTCCAACACCATTTTCATAAATAGTACAATACCGGTTTGCGCAACATCTTTAGGCAACATGCCGTTTTCAATGATTTTTTCTTTGTTGTTTACCTTAAAACCATCGATAAACTCCATAGTTAAAATGTTGTTGTTCGATAGTTCTTTAAATGTTTTTGGAACGTAAACTTCAGAACGATTTTCAAAATTTTTTCGGAACTTTTCTATATTATGAAATTCGTTTGTAAGCGATAATTCCCGATACATATTGTTTTCGAAAGAATTAATCAACTGTGTTAAACTCATTTTTCTGGCAGCATCGTAATTTTTTTCAAGGATTTTTGCCAGATCCTTCATAATCATGATATCCGATCTTATGATTTCGTCAATGGTTGATCTTTTTACCTTGATAACTACTTTTTCGCCATTCACCAATCGTGCTACATAAACCTGCGAAATAGAGGCTGAAGCAATGGGAGTAGGGTTGATGTATTCAAAATGTTCATCGGGATTTATCAGCAGTTCATCGGCTATTTTTTTGTAAATATCCAATTCTTCTGGCGGAACATTATCTTGCAGTTCGGCTAATTCGGCAATCATTTCGGCAGGTAGAATGTCTTCACGATTGCTGAACATCTGTCCTAATTTAACGTAAGTTGGTCCTAATTCTTCCAAAACCAAACGCACACGCTTGTAAACGCCGAGTTTAAAAATTTCTTCGCCCCGTTTTGATTTTAAGAAACCTTTTGGCAGAAACTTTTCTGCACTTGTGCGTGCAATAATATCATCGAATCCGTATTTGGATAAGATGCTGATTACGTTGCCGATACGCTTAATTTTTCTGATCTGATTCATAGCCTTTTTTCCTGATTAAAAGGTATAAAAAAAGTAGTAAGGTTTTCTTACTACTTTCTTAAAATTTTATTGAATTATTTTTTTAACGATGAATTGGCGTTTTTAATAGTAACCTTTAAAGCTTCTTCGTCTTTAATTTTATCCATTAACAAAACATCATTTTCATGAATGTTTCCGTTGATAATTTCTTCTGCCAATAAATCTTCCACATACTTTTGTATGGCACGTTTTAAAGGACGCGCCCCATATTGTTTGTCAAAACCTTTATCTGCAATGAAATCTAATGCTTCGGTTGTTAATTCTAGCTGATAACCTAAAGCGTTTACACGTTCGTATAGTTTTTCAATTTCAATATTAATGATTTTGTGAATATGCTCTTTTTCTAAAGCATTGAACACAACCACATCGTCAATTCTGTTTAAAAATTCAGGTGCGAAAGCTTTTTTCAAAGCGTTTTCAATAACCGATTTGGTAAGATCTTCCTGTTGGTCTTGTTTAGATTTGGTTCCGAAACCAACGCCTGTACCAAAATCTTTCAGCTGGCGTGCACCAACATTCGATGTCATTACAATAATCGTATTTCTAAAATCGATCTTTCTACCCAAACTGTCCGTTAAATGTCCGTCGTCTAAAACCTGTAACAACATATTGAAAACATCCGGATGCGCTTTTTCAACCTCGTCTAACAAAATTACCGAATACGGTTTTCTGCGGACTTTTTCTGTCAATTGACCGCCTTCTTCGTATCCTACGTATCCCGGAGGAGCACCAACTAAACGTGAAATGGCAAATTTTTCCATGTATTCGCTCATGTCGATACGGATTAACGCATCTTCAGAATCGAAAATTTCTTTTGCGATAACTTTAGCCAACTGCGTCTTACCAACACCGGTTTGCCCCAAGAAAATAAACGAACCAATAGGTTTGTTAGGATCTTTTAAGCCTGCACGGTTTCTTTGGATCGATTTTGCAATTTTAGCCACAGCTTCATCCTGACCAATAACTTTACCTTTAATTGCATCTGGTAATTTCGCCAGTTTTTTACTTTCGGCTTGTGCAATTTTATTAACTGGAATGCCTGTCATCATTGAAACTACATCGGCAACATGCTCTTCGGTAACGGTGATTTTATTGTTTTTAGAATCTTCTTCCCAACGTTCTTGTGCAACTGCTAAATCTTTTTCAATACGTTTTTCATCATCACGTAAAGCAGCTGCTTCTTCGTATTTCTGACGTTTAACAGCATCTGATTTCTTTTCGCGAACTTCTTCTAATTCTTTTTCAAGATTTAAAATATCGTCCGGAACTTCAATGTTTGTAATATGTACACGCGATCCTGCTTCGTCCAATGCATCAATAGCCTTGTCTGGTAAGAAACGCTCGCTCATATATCTGTTTGTTAATTTCACGCAGGCTTCAATAGCTTCAGGCGTATAAATTACGTTATGGTGATCTTCGTATTTAGCTTTAATGTTGTTTAAAATGGTAATTGTTTCCTCTTCTGTAGTAGGTTCTACAATTACTTTTTGAAAACGACGCTCTAATGCACCATCTTTTTCGATATACTGACGGTATTCATCTAAAGTTGTTGCACCAACACATTGAATTTCTCCACGAGCCAATGCAGGCTTAAACATATTCGATGCATCTAAAGAACCAGTTGCGCCACCGGCACCAACAATGGTATGAATTTCATCGATAAAAAGAATGATATCATCGTTCTTTTCCAATTCGTTCATAACAGCTTTCATACGCTCTTCGAACTGACCACGGTATTTTGTACCCGCAACCAAGCTGGCTAAATCTAAAGTAACCACACGTTTGTTGAACAAAATGCGCGATACTTTCTTTTGAATGATGCGTAACGCCAAACCTTCTGCAATGGCAGATTTACCAACACCAGGTTCACCAATTAACAACGGATTGTTCTTTTTACGGCGCGATAAGATTTGCGAAACACGTTCGATTTCTTTTTCACGACCAACAACAGGATCCAGTTTGCCTTGTTCTGCCAGTTCGGTTAAATCGCGACCAAAATTATCTAATACCGGAGTTTTAGATTTTTTGCCTGCTTTGTTTTGTGCTGACGGATTATTGAAGTTATCTGACATACTGTCACCTCTTTCCTCATCATCAAATGCACTGTTACGAGGTTGCTCGCTTAAAGATTCTGAATTTGATAACAAACTCACAAACTCTTCTTTCGAATTGTCGTAATCAACTTTGCATCGATTTAAAAGAATCGTTGTTGGATCTTCTGTGTTTCTAAGTATCGACATTAAAATGTGTCCGGTGTTAATTACATCGGTTTTATATAATTTTTTTTCCAGAAAGGCTCTTTTTAATGCGTTTTCTGCCTGTTTTGTAAGATGAATGTTCTTCTTCTCGGTGTTAATAATTTTATTAGGGTTCTCTGGAATCAATGCTTCAAATC
>JAVXSC010000152.1:0-6116 GCA_036643355.1 Myroides sp. | reverse complement strand
TCGGGCTGTATCGCGGCTTTAGATGCCGAGCGTTATATAGCAAGTTTATAATTTTATACAAACAGGCGGCTTCGGTCGCCTTTTTATTTTATGTTGCAGGTAAATCAACTTTCTTTTTCGTACAACAACAGTCAGGTTTTAAACGATGTGAGTTTTCAGCTTAAAGCTGGAAATTCGTATGCTTTGATCGGAGCCAGTGGTAGCGGAAAATCTACTTTATTAAAACTGGTTTATGGTTTGTTAGATGCTGACTCTGGTTCGATCTTTTGGAACGATAAACAGGTTTTAGGACCGGCATATCATTTGGTTCCCGGAATGGATTATATGAAATATCTGGCACAAGATTTTGATTTGATGCCTTTTGTTTCAGTTGCCGAAAATATGGGAAGGTTTTTATCGAATTTTTATCTGAAAGAGAAAAAGAATCGAGTTGATGAATTGTTGGAATTGGTCGATATGACGGAATTTGCTAATATAAAAGCCAAGTTTTTAAGCGGCGGACAAATGCAGAGAACTGCTTTAGCACGAGTGTTAGCATTAGAACCCGAATTTTTATTGTTAGATGAACCTTTCTCGCACATTGATCCTTTTCAAAAAAGAAAATTAGCAACACAGCTTTTTCAGTATTGTAAGCAAAAAGGAATTACCATTCTTTTTACATCACACACACCTGAAGAAGCGTTGATGTATGCCGATGAAATATTGGTTCTGCAAAATGGAGAATTGATCGAAAAAGATACACCACAAAATATTTACGAAAATACCCAAAACGAATACATTGCCCGATTAACCGGAGATGTAAACATTATTCCTACTAGTTATTTAGGATTAAATGGCAATGGAGTTTTGTATGTACGACCACATGAATTACAAATTTCTAATGATGGATTTGAAGTTCAAATTAAACATTCTTATTTTACAGGAAAGAATTATTTAATTTATGCTGTTTTAAATGATTTAGAAATATGTTTTGAACATAAAACGGCTTTGCAACCGAACGAGCGTGTTCGTATTTCTATTTTTAGCTGATAATTTCCTATCTTTAAATTATAAAACAAAAGAATGAAAAAAAGCGTTGTTTTTATGGGAATGGTAATGGCACTCATCATGGTGGTAATGGTGCCGCTGTTAGCCTATCTGTTTACCCATAAAAGTTGGTTGATTAGTTTAAGCGGCAAGAACGAATTGGGCGATGCTATTGGTGGAACCACGGCACCAATTATTGGAACTTGCGGTGTGATTTTTACCTTTATGGCATTTTATATTCAGTATGAATTCAACAAAAGGCAGAGTGAGATTTTACAGTTGCAGGTTAAAATAAATATTCGACAGTCTTTGGAACCGTATTTTATTTATTTGATCGACAGTTTAAAGAAGTTTAAGCTGGAAAATAATTCTCAAAAGAAAATCAAATATAATGGCGAATATATCGAACCTGCAAATCAGGGCGATGCCATTAAATTAAAATATCAGGTTTCGAATGTTTTTGTGAGTATTGTAGATTTTAAAGAAGATCATCATACCATAAAAAATCTGCAGTTAAGCGATTTGTTTGCTTACGAAAAGGAAATTGCCTTTAGCGAGAATGTAATCGACGAATATGTTTTCCATGTGAATACTATTTTTAAGTTTTTGGGCTACAACATGGAAATTGATAACGGGGAAGATAAAAATGATATCATCGAAGAGTTTTTGTTCAAATATCTTTCAAGTTTATCTATTAACGAAATTCATTTTAACCTGTATTATCTGTTGATTTTTCATACCGATTTAGCTGTAAGCTGTAGAAATATCGTATTAAGGTCGATTGAAAATCTGTCGGCTGATCGTAAAAAACAGTTTTTGTTAGACATCTTTCAATACAAAATAATAGGCTAGATTTTCGGTATTCCTTAACGCTTAATTTTGTCGTTACGTATTAATAATACTATTTTTGTGTTGTAAAAGAAAATTCAATGACCCGTATTATTTTTGCTCTAGTATTATTATTGATACCATGTACGTTTTTTGCACAAACAAAGCCGTCCAAAGAATATGTTACCCACTTAAATGCCGCTAAAAACCACAATGTTGGTTTGGTAAAAGACAAAGCACATTTAAATAAATTAACCAAACAAGGTAAATTGGTAGCAATTAAACAGCGTGGTTACGGCTACCGTATCGATAAATTAACTCACAGTCATGCGTATTTAGTGCCTAAAGGCAGAACCGTTTTAAATGCAATTGCGCGAGATTTCGTGAAAGTTGCCGGACAGAATTTCTTTGTGGTAACATCGTTAACAAGAACCGAAGCAGATCAAAAACGCTTACGCCGTGTAAATTCCAACGCATCTTCTAACGACAGTTCACACAGTTACGGTGGTGCAATCGATATTTCGTATGTTCGTTTTAACCATAAATTGGGCGCAAATGCAAAACTAGAAAAGCATCTGGAAAATGTTTTAAAAGACTATCAAGCGAAAGGAAAAATTTATTTTGTAAAAGAACGTCAGTCGCGTTGTTTTCACATCATAATTAGGTAAATTTATTCTACTTAAAAACAAGTTTATGGATTTGCATTCGGGCATGCCTTTTTGGGTGGTTTTAAATCCACTGTACAATTATTACAATCCGCTTAAAAACAATCTTGAAACGCACACCGTTATCATTGGCTCGGGTATTACCGGGGCTTTGGTGGCGCATACGCTGTGTAATTTGGGTATTAAATGTATTGTGGTTGATAAACGAACTATTGGTACAGGAAGCACCGCGGCTTCTACTGCGCAATTGCAGTATGAAATCGATGTTCCTTTGGTTGATCTGATCGAAAAAGTCGGAGAAAAGCAGGCGGTTGATGCTTATAAATGCTGTTTACAGTCGATTACCGATGTTGAAAACGTATTTAAATCAATAGGAAAAAATCCTGATTTCGAACGTGTTCCAACGTATCTTTTAGCTTCTGATAGATCCGGTAAAAAATTATTGGAAAAAGAGTTTACTGCTCGAAAAAATGCTGGACTTCCTGTCGAATATTTAGAACAAGATGTTGTAAAATCCGATTTAGGAATTGATGCAAAAGCAGCCTTGTATAACGATACTTCTGCCCAGCTTGATTGCTACAAAGGCGCAACATATATTTTAGATCATTACCTGCAAAAAAAGGAATTACAGCTATTTTCGCATACGTTGATTGAAGATTATGTAGAAACTGAATCGGGTTACGAATTGATAACCGAACACGGCAGTAAAATTACTTGTAAAAATGTAGTTATTGCTGCAGGTTACGAAGCAGGCGAGTTTCTCCCAAAAAAAGTAATGGATTTGCTAACTACTTTTGCCATTGTTTCGCATCCGTTAGACGAGAAACTTCTTTGGAAAAACCGCGCACTGATTTGGGAAACTAAAGAGCCATATCTTTACATGCGTACCACAAATGACAACCGTATTATTGTAGGCGGAGAAGACGAAGATTTCAATAATCCCGATAAACGCGATAAATCGTTGCGAAAAAAAGCAGCGATTCTTGAAAAGAAATTCAAAAAAATGTTTCCTGAAATTCCTTTTGTAACCGATATGTCTTGGGCGGGAACTTTTAGTGCAACCGCAGACGGGCTACCGTATATTGGCACGTATCCAAACAAACCCAACATGTATTTTGCGTTGGGATACGGCGGCAACGGCATAACGTTTAGCATGATTGCGGCGCAGGTTATCGGTAATTTAATTACGGGTAAGGCTGATCCTCGTGCCGAGTTGTTTGGTTTCGATCGATCTAAACGCTAACCAGATACCAAAATGGCAGTTCCAAAACCTAAAAAATACGTTCGCAAACGTGCACCTAAAAAGAAAAAGGTCGCCGTATGGAAATGGCATGTTTTGGCGTACACGCTGCTTATTCTTGCTTTTTTGCTTTTTCATTACCGCGACGGAATCGGTTATTTTGTGACTGATTTGTATGAACGAATTTTTAAAAAGGAAGACAGCAAAGAAGTAACCGTTCACGATTTCCGAGCAATGGAGATTTTAGACAAACACAACGATCATTTGTTTGGATTTGATGTATCGCATTATCAGTACGATATCGATTGGAAAGAAATTGATTCGTTGTACGGAAAATTTGCGGTTGATTATGTTTTTTTACGATCTACAATGGGAACCGATGGGGTAGATACCAAGTTTACGTACAATTGGAAAAAAGCCAAAAGCAGATTGTTGGTTCGTGGTGCGTATCATTATTACCGACCAAATGAAAATAGCACACAACAAGCACTGAATTTCATTAAGAATACGCCTTTAGAACCCGGAGATTTTTTTCCGGTGCTCGATATTGAGGAACTTCCAAAAGTACAGTCGAAGGAAAAAATGCGTGAAGGGTTGAAAAACTGGCTGCTTATTGTAGAAAAACATTACGGTGTAAAGCCTATTATTTATTCGGGTGCTAATTTTTACGAACATCATTTAAAGGAACATTTTCCCGAATATAAAATCTGGATTGCCAAATACAGTTTGTTCAACGAAAAAATGAACGACGACTGGCATTTTTGGCAGTTTACAGATAAAGGCACCGTAAACGGCATTGAAACAAAAGTAGATTTGAATATTTTTAAAGGAGACCGCTACGATTTAAAACAGTTTGTTATTCAGTAGGGAACCGATTTCTATTTTGAAGCACCTGATTTGTGTTTTGTAACACTCGATTTGTGTTGCTACTGACTTGATTTGTATTATTTAACCACACGGATTACAAATCAGCGCGATCTGGTTTATTGTTTTTGGTATTTGGCACGAGCAGGATGCTCGCGCCAGCGTGGTAACTTGTAAGTCAGTGTTATCGGATTGTCTACTAAGGTCTAATATATACTCGAACTCGCAAGTTATTTTCATCACTACTCAAGTCATTTTCTAATCCTCGCGGATTTCCAACTAATCCTTCAGGATCATAGACAAAGCATATCAAAGTTTCGCAATCTGGATGAGTTTTATATCTCGCTATATCTTCGATTAGCTGTGTGCCAACTTCCCTGTCTCTCAAGTTTCTTCTTGTTTTTTTTACCTCAATTATAATTTTATAATCTTTTAATAAAAAATCCATCCTGCTACTTTTACCCGCATAGCTTGGCGTCCATTCTTCGGCTCGTATATCATCAAAGTGAAGAGTCAGAAGAGAATGTAATAAATTTTGAACGTCATACTCATCATTTACGTCGAGAGTATTTCTCGAATCATATCTGTTTCGAAGCTGTCTAACTACTAAATGAAACTTTTCTAAGATAGTCAACAAAGAATTAGTTGGATTAAAGCTTACCTCAGGAATATTATTTTCAAAAAGACCTAAATTAATATCTTCGATTAATGATCGTAATATCCCAATTCCTTTATAGACATCACTAGTGTAACCTTTTTTACATTTGTCCTGAATGAAAGGATATATTGGTTTTCTGAAGATAGATTTGATTCTAAATAACTTAATACTTGAGTTTGCCAAGCGGTAAATTGACCATCATTTAAAGTAGTAAAGCCAAACATATTCGGAGGATTCGGAATATGTGTCTTTAAGACTGTTTGACCCTTTTCAATCAATTGTTCTAATCTTTCTGTTGTTATCATAAGTCTTTTTATGGTTAATTTTATTGTATTAAGTATATACAATTGGTTTCAGCATGCTAATGTTTCAAGTCTACCCCTTCACATCCAAAGCATCTCTTAACGCATTACCAATCATCATAAAGGCAACTACTACCAAGCACATTGCCAAGCCGGGAATTAATGCCAAATGCGGTTTTCCTAAAATAATGTAGTTGTAGTGTTCTTTTATCATGCCGCCCCAGCTTGGTACGGGTACTTGCGCACCCAAACCTAAAAAGCTTAATCCGCTTTCTACCAAAATTGCCGATGCAAAATTGGCTGCCGAAATAACAATTACCGGTGCCATGATATTTGGTATGATGTGTTTAAAAATAATGCGCATGTCAGAGAAACCCAATGCACGAGCTGCGGTTACATACTGCATTTGTTTTACGCTTAAAACCTGTCCGCGAACCACTCGGGCAACTTCAACCCACATGGTTAAGCCAACGGCAATAAATACCTGCCAAAATCCTTTTCCTAATGCCAAGGTTATGGCAATCACCAATAAA
>JAVXSC010000151.1:0-6150 GCA_036643355.1 Myroides sp. | reverse complement strand
CCTTTCTGATTAATCTGTCCTGGTGATAGTTACGCGCTTCTTTTTTAAACTGATAAATGGTAACCATGGCAATTAAAACCGACGATGTTATGGTAAGAAAAATCATGGCAATGAAAATCCTTACACGTAACGAAGTGCTTTGTATGTTGAATGGTTTTGCCATAAATGCCTAATTTTTCTCGCGCATTTTTTTATAGAATTTAAAGCCTAAAGTTAACAATAGTGCTAATACAAAAATACCGACTACGCCAAAAATCCAATTGATGGCACTTTTTAAAATTACTAAAAATACTACAGAGAAAAGTATAATTGTGGCACCTTCGTTCCAAATTCTGAAAAATGAACTGGTTTTGGCAAGGTTTTTATTTTTGATCTGTTTTACAAACTGCTGACATTTAAAATGATACAGCCATAAAAGTACTACAAAAAGCAGTTTTACGTGCATCCAAGGCATTTGCAATAATGCGGGATTTTCCACCAGCATCCACACGCCAAAAATAGTTGCCAATACGCCAGCCGGAAAAGTGATAATGTACCACAATCTGTTGGTCATTATCTGATATTGGTTAGAAAGAATTTCCTTTTCAATATCCGATTTTAACTGTGCTTCGGCATAATAAACAAACAAACGCACAATGTAAAAAAGTCCGGCAAACCAGCAAACAACAAAAATAATATGGAATGCCTTTAAGTATAAATACATAAATTAGTTTTTAGACCAATCTTTTACCCAATTTGCTACCACGTTACACCATTCGTCTTCATCGTTCAAACACGGAACAGCAAAAAACTCTTCACCTCCATGCGATTTAAAATCGTCATTGGCACGCATGGCAATTTCTTCTAAAGTTTCTAAACAATCGGCAACGAAAGCAGGTGTTACAACGGCTAATTTCTTAATTCCTTTGGCGGGCATTTTGTTAATTTCAACGTCGGTGTAAGGAGTCAGCCATTTGTCGCCAGCCAATCTTGACTGAAAGGTTTGACTGTATTTCCCTTCAGGAATACCTAATAATTTAACCACTTGTTTGGTGGTTTCGAAACATTGATGACGGTAACAAAATTCATGTGCAGGCGATGGTGTATTACAGCACGAACCATCGATTTTACAATGCGATTTGGTAACATCGGTTTTGCGAATATGGCGTTTTGGAATTCCGTGATACGAAAATAGTAAATGATCGTAATCAAATCCTTTCAAATGTTTTTTAATGGAATTTGCTAATGCCTGAATAAAATCGGGTTTATTGTAAAAGGCTGGAACTTTTGTCAGCTTCATTTCTGGAAATTTAGTAGCAACCAATTCGTCTGCCAATGCCCAGATTGTAGTGGTTGATGCCATTGCATACTGCGGATACAAAGCTAAAAGCATCACATCGGTTACACCTTGATCTTTTAATTCCTGCAAACCTTTTTCAATAGTCATTGTTCCGTATCGCATTGCCAAAGCAACAGGAATATCCACTTGGGTTTTTACTTTTTCGTGCATTCTTTTAGAGAACACAATCAAAGGCGAACCTTCGTTGGTCCAAATTTGTGCATAAGCATGAGCCGATTGTTCCGGACGTTTTCTTAAAATGATTCCGCGAACCAATAAAGCACGTAACAGATAAGGAACATCTATCACGTATTTATCCATTAAAAATTCGTCTAAATATGGCTTTACGTCTTTTGGTGTTGGACTTTCGGGCGATCCTAAATTAACTAATAAAACTCCTTTCATGTTTTGTGTGGTATTAATTTGCCGCTAACGACATTAAATATTTTTTAGGCGTTGTGCCGAATTTCTTTTTAAATGCTGCAATAAAGTGGCTTGCGGTGCTGTAACCAATGCGGTTGCCCACTTCGTTTACGTTATAAGTTCCGCTATCTAACAATTTGCGGGCATATTCCATTTTATAATCGAACAAAAATCCGTAAACAGTATCACCGTAAACCTGTTTAAAACCCTGTTTTAGTTTTTTAATGTTCAAACCAATTTCATCTGCCAGTTCTTGTAGGGTAGGAGGTTCTGCCATATTTTTCAACAAAATATCTTTGGCATGTTTAATTTTCATAGTTTCCTCTTCATCGGTTTTAAACGGACAACTTTCATCGTCGGTTCCTTCGGGTTTATTAAAAAGCAGACTTAATAATTCGTAAACTTTAGCTTTGTAATATAGTTTTTTGACCGATGAATGCAGATTGAAATTCATTATCTGATACAAAACAACCGACATAGAAGGTGTAATGTTTGTTTGCGCGTAATGTTTCCTGTCGATCGCATCTTTGTTTAAAAAAGGAATAAACTCGGCTTCGGTAGAAAAAAGATTGTGGAACTTTTTAATAGATATAATCACAGAAATAATCCACGAACTTGGCTGAACTTCCAAATGAATTGGCAAGCCACGCTGCGGATTGTAAAGTGTTAAACTGCTTTCTTCGTTAACCGGTATAGAATAGGCGCCACCATTAAAAACAAAATTGCCTTTTCCCTTTAAAACAAAGTGAAACTGCATAACATCGTTACTTAAATCTTTTGTGATAACCTGCACCATGTCAGATTCGTTTTTTAAGCGAATGCAAATAAAATCATCTTCTAAAATAACATCTTCTTGAGTTCTCATAGCGTTGTTTTTATTTTTTTAATGAATCAAAATTTAGCAATCAATCTATTTAGAATTGTTCTAAATATCAATTTGATAAAAATCATTAACGTCAGCAAATATAAGGCTTTTTTGAAAAAACAACGCAAAGAAAATGTAAAATGTAACTTGGCGATATAATTAGTCCTTACAGCGTTATTTTAATTAAATTATTGACTTTAAATTTGTGAAGCTTTATTAGTGAAACTAAATAATGAAGAACAACAACAATACAAAACCATCGCATTTTTATGTAGTGGGATTAAATTACAAGAAAGCCGATGCGGAAACCCGCGGTAAATTCAGTTTGAGCGATCAGGCGAAATCGAATTTGCTGGACGATGCCCGTTTGGAAGGAATTCCGTCTTTAATTGCTATTTCTACCTGTAACAGAACCGAATTGTATGGTTTTGCAGAACATCCTTTTCAATTGATTTCCTTACTTTGTAAACACAGTAACGGAACTGTAGAAGATTTTCAGCGAGTAGCTTACATTCATAAAAATAATGAAGCTATTTTGCACCTTTTTAAAGTTGGAACAGGAATGGATAGTCAGATTTTAGGCGATTTTGAAATTATAAGTCAGGTTAAAACCGGATTTATTGCGGCTCGCGAAAAAGGATTAACTAACAGTTATTTTGAACGATTGGTAAATTCGGTTATCCAAGCAAGCAAGCGCATCAAAAACGAAACCGAGATCAGCACCGGTGCTACTTCGGTATCGTTTGCATCTGTTCATTACATCCTTCATAACGTAAAAGATATTAAAGAGAAGAATATTCTGCTTTTCGGTACAGGGAAAATCGGTAGAAATACCTGTGAAAACCTTGTAAAACATACAAAAAACAATCACATTACTTTAATAAATCGTACAAAAGACAAAGCACGGAAAATTGCAGGCAAATTCAACTTAATCGTTAAAGATTATGCCGATTTACAAGCCGAACTTCAAAATGCCGATGTGCTTATTGTAGCCACGGGTGCGCAAAATCCTACGATTGACAAAGAACTGCTAAATCTTAAAAAACCGTTGTTGATTTTAGATTTATCGATCCCTAAAAACGTAAACGAAAATGTGTTGGATGTTGCCGATGTTACTTTGGTGCATTTAGATCAATTGTCGCAAATGACCGATGATACCTTGGCAAAACGTAAAGAATACGTGCCACAGGCAATGGCGATTATTGATGAGGTAAAGCATGAATTCATTACTTGGACACAAGCCAGAAAATTTGCGCCAACGATCCACGCACTAAAAGCGAAATTGGAAGAAATTAAAGAAACCGAATTAAAATACCACAAAAAGAAAATAGAGAACTTTGACGAAGATCACGCAAATTTAATCACAACACGCCTTATTCAGAAAATTACTTCGCATTTTGCCAATCATCTAAAAAATGAAAATACCGAAGTTGACGAAAGTATTGAATGGATCGAAAAAGTTTTCCAAATAGAAACACTTACAAATGAATAAAATAATCAGAATTGGCACGCGCGACAGCGAATTAGCGTTGTGGCAAGCCAATGCCGTATCAAAACAACTAAATAAATTAGGTTATAAAACAGAAATTATAGCTGTAAAGGCAGATGGCGATATTATTTTAGACAAACCTTTATACGAATTAGGAATTACCGGAATATTTACTAAAACGCTCGATATTGCTATGATTGCAGGCAAAGTTGATATTGCCGTACATTCCATGAAAGACGTACCTACCGCTTTACCGCAAAGTATTGTACAAGCTGCTGTTTTAAAACGCGGAAACGTGCATGATATTTTGGTTCACAAAGGATCTACCGATTTTTTGGAAGCCAACGGAACCATTGCCAGCGGATCGTTACGCAGAAAAGCACAGTGGTTAAATAAATATCCGAATCATGAGGTTGAAGATTTACGTGGAAACGTGAATACGCGTCTGCAAAAACTGAAAGATAATTCTTGGAATGCAGCCATTTTTGCTGCAGCCGGTTTAGAGCGAATTAATTTAAAACCAACAGAATTTATTAATTTAGATTGGATGGTTCCCGCACCTGCGCAAGGTGCTATGATGGTTGTTGCCATGGAAAACGATAATTATGTTTTAGATGCCGTTGCACATTTAAACGATATTGAAACAGAAATTTGCACGCATATAGAACGACAGTTTTTACGTACATTAGAAGGTGGTTGTACCGCGCCAATTGGAGCTTTGGCAATTTATAATGAAGAGGAAGATACCATTGTTTTTAAAGGAAATTTACTTTCGATAGACGGAAAGCAGAAATTCGAAATTGAAAAAAATGTTCCAATTAATGAATGGAAAAAATTAGGTTTTTTTGCAGCAAAAGAAATTTTAGAAAACGGCGGAAAGCAATTGATGAAGGAATTGAAAGAAAAACTGAAGAAATAAAATGGAAACAAATATTGAATCTTTGAAGTTTCCGATAGGAAAATTCCAATTGCCGGAAAAAATCGACCAAATACAAATAGAGAGTTGGATTAATATTATTGAAAATTTTCCACGAAAATTGTTGCAAGAAGTACAAAATCTAAACGTAAAAGAATTACAAAAACAATATAGACCGAATGGTTGGACTATAAAACAGGTTGTAAATCATTGTGCTGATAGTCATTTGAATAGTTTTGTAAGATTCAAACTTGCATTGACAGAAAATACTCCTGTTATAAAACCATATTTAGAAAACTTATGGGCAGAATTACCAGACTCAAAAGATTTTCCAATTGAAAGTTCTTTAAAAATATTGGAGGGAATTCACGAAAGATGGAGTTATTTATTGAAAAACCTTTCAGGAAATCAACTTGAAAATAAGTTCGAGCATCCAGAATCTAATGAATTGATTTCATTAAAAATCAATATTGGTATTTATGCTTGGCATTGCAATCACCATTTGCAACACATCATTAATGCAAAGAATAATAATTGATCTGTATTTGTTGAATATTTAAATTAGCCATACAATTGAAAACCAAAATCTGTGTTTTATCAACCAAAAAGCTCCACAGCAATCAAAAACAATTTTTGCTAAATGCAGGTTTTTCGGTAGTCGAAGCAGATTTTATCAAAATTATACTCGTTCCATTTCAGTTAAAAACAATTCCCACTTTATTGCTGTTTACATCGCAAAATGCTGTAAAAAGTGTCTTGCAGAATGAAAATATAGAAACTTTAAAACAAATTCCCGCAGTTTGTGTAGGATCAAAAACCAAACAATTGTTGCAGGAAAATGGTTTTAATGTGTTGGAAACCCAAGAATATGCAGACGATTTGGCTCCGATAATTCAACAGAAATATCACTTGGAACAAATAGCTTTTTTTGCAGGAAATTTAAGACGAAATGTTCTGCCCGATGCCATGCAGAAAACTAATGTTTCTTTTGAAGAATATACGGTGTATCAAAATACAGCAAATTCAATAGAAATTAAAGCAGAAACTGATGCATTACTGTTTTTTAGTCCATCGGGAATTCACAGTTATCTGCAACAAAATTCAATAAAAAACCAAACCTGTTTCTGTATTGGTACTAC
>JAVXSC010000150.1:0-6171 GCA_036643355.1 Myroides sp. | reverse complement strand
TAAAAATGTTTTGGATTGGGTAAAGAAAGCTCCGGAATTATCTGAAAAACCTTCAGACTTAGTTATTACTTTACCAGATACAAACGGACAATTGTCAACTTATTGGGTTTACAACAACGCTGCTATGGAAACGGAACTGGCAGAAAATGTATCAAACATAAGAAGTTTAAAAGCTGTTGACACTAAAAACAACGGGAATAGTGTAAGCATAAGTATCTCTGATATTTTTGGATTACATGGAATGGGTATGAAAACAGACGGATCTGTTTTTTATATTGATAATTACACCAACGATTTAAATAACGTTATTGTTTACCAACGCAACAGTTTAGAATTACCAAAGAACAACTTTACCTGTTTGGTTCCAGGGGATAGTTTTGACGATGCTATTACTACATTAGAGGCTCCTATACAAACTTTAAGCTTAGATAATAAGCGCAGAACATACCGATTGGCATTAGCGTGTACTATTGAATATGCTGCTTACCATGTAACTAATGCACCTGTAGGAACACCAAACACCACAGTTGATCAGAAAAAAAATATTGTTTTAGCTGCAATGAATGTAACTTTAACACGTTTAAACCAGATTTTTGAGCGCGAATTAAATGTTCATTTAAATTTAATTGCCAATAATAAAAATATCATATTTATAACTTCTGACAACCTTGATAATGATGATGCTGGAAATTTAATAGATGATAGCCAAGATGTGATAGATAATGTTATTGGAACAGCCAATTACGATATAGGGCATACTTTTAGTACCGGACAAGGTGGTTTGGCTCAATTGGGATCGGTTTGTAGTTCATGGTCAAAAGCATCTGGAATTACAGGATCTCCTTCCCCAGTAGGTGATGCTTATGATGTAGATTATGTGGCGCATGAAATGGGGCATCAGTTTGGTGCAAATCATACACAAAATAATAGTTGTCAAAGAAATAGCACAACAGCAGCAGAAACAGGTAGCGGAAGTACTATTATGTCTTATGCAGGCATTTGTGCGCCAAATGTACAAAGCAATGTAGATGCTTATTATCATTATGTAAGTATAAGAGAAATGCAGACTTTTTTACTTACTGCAAGTTGTGCTCAACAAACAACTGTTACTAATTCAGCGCCAGTTGTTAATGCTTTAACAGCTAAGACAATTCCTTACGGAACACCATTTATTTTAAGCACTACCGCTACTGATGCAAATAACGACCCGTTAACTTATACTTTTGAACAAGTTAATACGCAAACAGCAACACAACCACCTGTTGCAACTGTTACAATTGGTCCAGCCTTTAGGTCTGTAGCTCCAAGCACAAATAATTTTCGCTCGTTTCCTAATACTGCAACTGTTCTAAATGGAACAACAAACAGCAACGGAATTGTAAGTAACCAATGGGAACGTTTGGCTACTGTAGCCAGAACCTATAGCTTTGTTGCAACGGTTCGCGACAATAATGCAACAGGTGCACGCGTGGTTTATACACAACCTGCAACTATTATAGTAGCAAATACAGGTCCGTTTGTAATTACTTCTCCAAACAATAACCCAAGTACTACAGAACCTATCTGGTTTATGGGGTCTACTAAAACAATTACTTGGAACGTAGCTGGCACCACAGCAAACAATATAAATACTGCTGACGTTAATATTTTGGTTTCTACAGATAACGGTTTAACCTATACAACTTTAGCAGCTAACGTATCTAATAACGGAAGTGCAACAGTTACAATACCAACAAATTTGACAAGTACGTATGAGGCACGAATTAAAATTGAAGCTGTAGGAAACATTTTTTATACCGTTTCTAAAAAATTCACGTTATGGGATCCAAATTTAAGTACAGAAAAAGTTACGTTAGATAATTTAAAAATTTACCCTAACCCTACAACAAGTA
Source organism: Myroides sp. (assembly GCA_036643355.1). Lineage (GTDB taxonomy): Bacteria > Bacteroidota > Bacteroidia > Flavobacteriales > Flavobacteriaceae > Flavobacterium. Next base: position 4,279 of record JAVXSC010000150.1, on the reverse strand, counting down.
TTTTAAATATTGAATTTTCTACAACTGACATTGAAAAAGTGAAGTTTGATATTTTTGATTTAAACGGAAGATTGATTAAAACAGTTTCTCAAGAAAATTCAAACCAAGTAAACCAACAGATAAATGTTGATAATTTACAAACAGGAACGTATATCTTGGTTATAAATACAGGTAAATATACCTCTACTCACAAGTTTATCAAGAAATAGATAAAGAACATAAAAAATAAAACACCCCTAATCTTAATAAGTTAGGGGTGTTTTTTTATTCCTCTTGTTTTTCGTTAATCTTGCGTTCTAGTTCTAACTGTAGTTCTTCTATTACGGGGCGAACGGTGCTTTCGGGTAAATCAACAATGCGTATGTACATTAATCCGTCAACCGAGTTATTAAATAATGGATCTACATTAAAAGCTACTACCCTTGCGTTTTGCTTGATATACTTTTTAATTAAAACCGGCAAACGCAATCCGCCTGGCTCTATTTCTTCAATGAGCTTGTCGAATTTATTCAAATCGGCTTCGGCTTCGTTAAAAACAAAATCTTTATCGGCATCTTTCAACCGCACCTTATATTCTTGCTTAGCCTGAACATACTGCGCCACATACGGATCGTAAAAATGCGATTTCATAAATTCAATCATCAGCGATTTACTAAAATCCGAAAACTGGTTGCTGATACTTACACCGCCAATTAAATATTTGTGTTCAGGGTAACGCAAAGTGGTATGCACAATACCTTTCCACAATAAAAATAACGGCATTGGTTTTAGCTGGTATTCGCCAATAATAAAGGCGCGACCCATTTCTATCGATTGTTCCATCATACCGTGCAATTCCGATTCAAAACGGAACAATTCGGTTAAATAAAAACCGTTAATACCGTGCTTTGCATAAATATCTTTACCAATTCCCATACGGTAGGCACCGGCAATACATTTGGCATCATCGTCCCACAAGAACATGTGTTTGTAGAACGTATCGTATTTGTCTAAATCGATTGATTGGTTTGTACCTTCACCAACTGCCCTAAAAGTTACTTCACGCAATCTGCCTATTTCACGCAGAATACTCGGAATATTTGTGGCATCGGTCAAAAAAACCTCGTAATTTTTACTTTGCAGTAAACGTTCGTCGCCTTTACGTAAATTTTCTATTTCTTTCACCATTAAATCCTGAAGCACCGGGCGTTCGATCTCTTTTGGCGGAGGAGTTGGCAGTTTAAACGATGGTATTTTTATGTATTGCTTTTTATCGTCGTCTTTTGTTGTGTTTGCCAACAGATAGGTTTTCTGACGTAAAAATTTTCCAAAAATTTCTATTGATGTTCCGTGCTCGTTTTGTTCGGCAACCGTAATAGGTTTTCCAATACGTACGCGGATTACACGGTCTTTCTGAGTTAATAGTTCAGAAGGAAGTTTCGCCGTTTGCAACGTTGGACTAATTTTAGACAACATATAGAACAACTTGCTGTTTTTGGCATGAAAATAAATAGGAACTACGGGAACCTGCGCTTTTCTAATCAGTTTTAACGCACCTTCTTCCCAGGGTTTATCTACAATTTTATCATCTTCTTCAAAGTTTGATACTTCGCCTGCCGGGAAAATTCCCAACGGTTTTCCATCGCTTAAATGACGTAAGGTTTCCTTCAATCCTAAAACACTAGATTTGGAATCTTTATGATTTTCAAACGGATTAACCGGCATTACATAAGGCTTTAAAGGCTCGATTCTATGTAACAGAAAATTCGCAATGATTCGATAATCCGGATCACGCTCACGCATTAATTTCAACAGTAAAATTCCGTCAATACCTCCTAATGGATGATTAGAAACAGTTATATATGGTCCTTGTTTGGGTAATCTTTTTAATTCTTCGGGATCAATCTCAAATTCTATCTGAAATTCGTTCAAAATGGCATTTAAAAAAGTAACGTCTTCTAAATGTTTATTTCTATCGTAAATTTTGTTTAATTGTGATATTTTAAGCACTTTCATTAATAACCAACCAGAAAAAGTACCAATAAAGCCGTACTTATCTAATTTTATTACGCGCGCAATTTCTTTAGCGGTTACTAACCCCATTTAAATATTTTTTTGCAAAGATAACAATTCATTTCACACCTCTTTAAAACCAATTTCATTATAATGCAGTTTTAATCTAAGGTTACGGTTTTAAATATAGTAAAATTTACTTTAGTTTTAATAAATTGTTAACAAGATAATTTTTAACAAAATACAAAACAAGTCGTTAAATGTGTTTTTAGTGAAAAGCGAATTGTGTATTTTTGACAAAACACCTACTTATAAATGAAAATTTTATCATACAACGTTAACGGCATTCGCGCTGCAATTACCAAAGGATTTTTAGATTGGTTGCAGGCTGCAAACCCAGATGTTATCTGTTTACAGGAAATTAAGGCAACACAGGATCAAATTCCGGTTTTAGAAATCACGGCTGCGGGATATCCGTTCCAATATTATTTTTCGGCAGAAAAAAAAGGCTACAGCGGTGTTGCCATTTTGTGTAAAACCGAACCCAAGCAAATTGTTTTTGGTACCGGAATTGATTATATGGATAAGGAAGGAAGAAACGTTCGGGTAGATTTTGACGATGTTTCGGTTATGTCTTTATATCTTCCGTCGGGTACGAATATTGATCGTTTGGGACATAAATTTCAGTACATGGCAGATTTTCAGAATTATATCAATGAACTGAAAAAAGAAGTTCCAAACCTGATTATTTGTGGCGATTACAACATTTGTCATCAGGCAATTGATATTCACGATCCTATCCGCAATGCAAAAGTTTCGGGCTTTTTACCTGAAGAACGCGAATGGCTGGATACCTTTATGAAAAACGGATTTTTAGATTCGTTCCGAATGCTGAATCCGGAGCCGCATCATTATTCGTGGTGGAGCTATCGTGCAAACGCCCGCAACAATAACAAAGGCTGGAGAATTGATTATAATTTGATTGCAGAAAACATGAAAGACCGTGTAAAACGTGCTTACATTTTGCCCGATGCCAAACATTCTGATCATTGTCCGGTTGCAATAGAAATTGATTAACAAAAACAATCCGTTGGGTGTAAATAAAAATTAAGCACATAGACGAATAGGATTATAACTAATTGTCATAGATGGGATAGAAAATTATATTATTTTTCACATAGTTTGTGCTATGCGAAAAGTAAAACATCTATCATAATCTTTTAAAAACATAAGAAAAATCTATGTTTCTATGTGGTGGAGGTTAATAAAAAACATTTAGAAATATGAAAAAAATATTATTGGCAGCATGCTGCATACCGCTTTTAACAGGCTGCGTTACCAGAAGATTGTACAACGAATTAGATGCGAAATATAAAAACTGCGCCGAAGAATTAGAGCGCTTAACAGGCGAATCATCTGATTTAAAATCGCAGTCGTTTGATTTGGGAACAAAAAATCAATCATTACAAAGTCAGTTAGAAGATGCTGTTGCCGAGCGCGATAAATTAAAAATTGCGTACGATCAACTGCAAAAAGAATACGGCAGTTTAGAAAAGAACAGCGATCAGGCAATCAAAGCAGAAATTGAACGTTTAAACAGTTTAAAGAAAGAATTAGACGGAAAATCATCTCGTGTTGCCGAATTAGAGGGCAAACTAGCTGCACAAGACAAAAACCTGCGCAATTTAAAAGAATCGCTTTCTAAAGCTTTGTTTGAATTTGAAGGAAAAGGTTTAACGGTTGAACAAAAAAACGGAAAGGTTTATGTTTCAATGGAAAATAAATTGCTGTTTCCTTCAGGAAGTTGGACAGTGAGTAACGAAGGCAAAAATGCAGTGGAACAGTTGGCTGAAGTTTTGGCTAAAAATCCTGATATTGCTATTTTGATTGAAGGGCATACCGATAACGATAAAATCATGGGTAATTTAGGTGGCGGCATCACAAATAACTGGGATTTGTCAACCAAACGTGCCACGGCAATCGTAAATATTATCGAACAAACCAACGGCATCGATAAAAAGAACCTTACGGCAGCCGGACGAAGTGAATTCGCTCCGATTGCATCGAACAGTTCAACAACAGGCAAGGCTAAAAACCGACGAATAGAAGTTATTTTAACTCCGAAATTAGACGAAATATCTAAATTATTAAACGACTTATAAAAACAAAATCCCGAGGTAACATCCGGGATTTTTTTCAAATACATTTACATGAACGAATTACAAAGCACCATTTATTCCTTTGGCTACAATTTATTAAAAAACACAGGCTTAAACAGTCAGACATC
>JAVXSC010000149.1:0-6202 GCA_036643355.1 Myroides sp. | reverse complement strand
CAGAGATTTAGTTCAAAATCCTGATTTAGAAAATCATGAGGAGATTTTACGTGCATTTACTGTTTTTTGCTACAAATTACATGAAGCAGGAGTGGAGTTTAAAGATCATTCACCAGGAAATACACTGATAAAAATTAATTCAGATAATTCATATTCGTTTTATTTGGTCGATTTAAACAGAATGAAGTTTCACACGCAAATGTCGTTTGAACAACGAATGTATAATTTACGCCGATTAACGCCTAAAAAAGAAATGATTGCTATTATGGCAAACGAATATGCGAAATTGTACACCCAAAAAAGTGAACAAGAAATTTTTAATTTGTTATGGAATTTAACCAGCGAATTTCAAATGAAATTTCACAGAAAGCAAAAGCTGAAAAAGCAAATTAAATTTTGGAAGAAATAATGTTTTGGTAAAGCTTAAGCATTTCGTTGTAACGCTCTTTAATTCCTTGTGCATATACTTTACAAATAACAAAGCCCTTTTTCCCATCAAGGAAACCTAATCTGAAAAAATATCGGTTTAAAAAAGTATAAGCAGGGTGCATTACAGCCAAAACTGAATTTGGTTTATAACCTTTATTTAATTTTTCTAATGCTTTTAATCGATTGTAATAAAAAACTTTATCTTTAAAATGTTGATGGTGAGCGTATGAATAATGAATTAAATAATTGTTTAAAATACCCACATTGTCATTGAAATTTAATTTTTCATGAACAATACCATGATATTGAGCATTTTTCTTTTGAAACAATCGTAGGTTTTTATCAGATTGTAATCCTGAAAAATTAACGGGTTCATTAAAAAAGTAAAACTTTCGTTTTAAATAATATCCTCTCTTTGTGTCGTTTGATCTTAAAATATCTTGAATTTCCTGTTTTAAATCATCAGAGATTCGTTCATCGGCATCAATAAATAAAACCCATTCATTTGTAGCATAATCAATTGCAATATTGCGTTGCTCCGAAAAATTATTAAATACGTGTTGATAAACATTAACGTTAGAAAATTCTTTTAATATTTCTAAAGTTTTATCGGTGCTGAAAGAATCAACCACAATAATCTCATCTGCAAAATCTAAATTATGCATAAGATCCCTAATGTTTTTTTCTTCATTAAGGGTAATAATTAAGGCAGTGAGTTTATTATTGTTCATTAATCAAATTACTTTTGATAAAATGGGTTAGCAAATCTCCGAAAAAATCGGGTAAAAATAAATTGTAAAGGTTGTTGTTTTCTTTTTTTATTTGTTTTAAGGTTTTATTTTTAAAAAGTTCGGGTTTATAATCGTTTAAATGAACCGAGATGTGTTTTTTACCGTCTTCAAAAGTACTCCATGCTATTTTTTCAATCCAAGGTGAAAATATTATAAAAGTTGGTTTATTTAGTGCTTTTGCCATATTCATGGTACCACCGTCGTTTCCAATCACGAAACTACATTGGTTTATTAAGGCAATTAATCCGCGTAAATTATTACCTAAAACGTTGAAAAATATTTTTTTTCTGGTTTCTGCAGAACATAAATTTAAAACTTTGTTTGCGGTTTCTATTTGGTTTGGAATGTAGTTAAACAAAATCTGCACATCGCTTTTTGCAACAAAATCAACAACTTTTGCCATATAGGCAAGCGGATAGGTTTTTGTTTCATTGCTGCCAATTATATTAAGCATTACAATTGGTTTTTGCAAATCAACATTGTTTTCTTTTAAAAGATTTATTGCGTTTTCATTTTCAACATCGGTTATTTTTATGGTTGGTTGCGTTACATATAAATCTTTTGGAATATTTAACGGATCTAATAATTTTAAACGATGTTCAATTACTAAACCTAAATTGGTTGTTGGTTGTTGGTGTCTTTTTATTAAATGTGTAAAAAGTAAATTTGATACATTTTTTTTAAAAGAAATTTTTGTTTTTGCGTTAGATAAACCTACAATCAGCCAACTTTCTAATTTGCTGTAAGCGTCAATTACAATATCGTAGTTTTTATCCTTTAATGATAAAGCGAAACTAATAAGTGCTTTTTTACTGGCTCTGTATTCATTTTTAAATAAAATAACATTGTAATTTTTATCGTTTTCAGAAATTACAGGATATGTATTTTCATAAATAAGGTAATCAACCTGTGCGTTAGGATAGGCTTTGCAGAGTGTTTCGCACAAAATAGTGCTTACCAAAACGTCCCCAATCATTTTTTGTTGAATTACCAATATTTTTTTCATACTTTTTGTAAAAAGTTATTTCTACAAAAATATTAAAATACTCTATATTTGCTTGCATGAAACCAAATATTTCCATAATTGTTAGTACATATAATTCGCCCGAATGGTTAGAAAAGGTTATTTGGGGATTTTCGGCACAAACTTATAAACAGTTTGAAGTTGTTATTGCCGATGATGGATCAACAAAAGAAACCGCTAATTTAATCGAGAAACTTCAATCACAGGTGGCATTTCCGATTAAACATGTTTGGCATGAAGACAATGGTTTTCAAAAAACAATTATTTTAAATAAAGCGATTACAGAAACGTCGACAGATTATATTATTATGACCGATGGAGATTGTATTCCTCGAAAAGATTTTGTTGAAGTCCATGAAAAATTACGAAAACCAAATATTTTTCTTTCTGGCGGATATCATAAATTATCAATGGATTTATCAAAATTGATATCGAAAAAAGATATACTATCCGGTAATTGTTTTAATGTTGATTGGTTGATGACTCACGGAATGAAGAAATCGTTTAAAAATAATAAATTGAATTCTTTTGGATTTAAAAGTGATTTTTTAAACTTTATTACTCCAACAACACCATCATGGAACGGACATAATTCTTCAGCCTGGAAAAAAGATATTTTAGCTGTTAACGGTTTTGATGAACGAATGGAATATGGCGGTGAAGACCGTGAATTGGGCGAACGTTTGGTTAATAAGGGTATAAAAGGTAAACAAATACGTTATAGTACAACTTGTGTGCATTTAGATCATGCCCGTGGTTATGTAAACGAAAAAGCATTAGCTATTAATAAACAAATTCGAGAAAACACAAAGGATACAAAAAGTGTTTGGACGGAATTCGGTATAAAAAAAGGAACTTTCTAAGAAGTTCCTTTTTTTATTAGATTTTAATATAGTTAATCTCGTTTTCGTACGATCTAACTGCTCCGCTTTTCAAAACAACAAGCAATCTGCCTTCGTCGCTCCATCTTGCAGCTTCAATTTCTTCGCCAACAAAAAGTTCCAATTCATGACCATTTGAATCTGTTATATAAAGCATTTGACCGTTAATTCTAAAATTATTCGATTTTCTAAAGTTCTCTGTAAATTCCATATTTCTATTTTTATTCAAAAATACAAAACAGATTTTTATCTGCAATCAAATAAATTTTTATTAATACAATTTTAAGTGGTATTTTTGATGTGTATCTAAAAATATACTAAAAAATAATTATGTCAGACGATAAAAAAGTAATCTTTTCAATGTCGAAAGTGAGTAAAACTTACTCATCGACAAACAAAACAGTGCTTAAAGATATTTATTTAAGCTTTTTTTACGGAGCTAAAATTGGAATTTTAGGTTTAAATGGTTCAGGGAAATCATCTTTGCTTAAAATTATTGCAGGTGTCGATAAAAATTACCAAGGTGATGTGGTTTTTGCACCGGGTTACACTGTTGGTTATTTAGAGCAGGAACCGAAGTTAGATGAAACTAAAACCGTGATTGAAGTCGTTCGGGAAGGAATGGCAGAAGTTGTTGCAATTTTAGACGAGTTTAACCAAATTAACGATATGTTTGGTTTGCCAGAGGTTTATGAAGATGCAGATAAAATGCAGAAACTTATGGATCGTCAGGCAGATTTGCAAGATAAAATTGATGCAGTAGGAGGATGGGAATTAGATAATAAATTAGAAGTTGCTATGGATGCACTTCGTTGCCCGGAGCCAGATACCCCAATTTCTGTACTTTCAGGTGGTGAACGTCGCCGAGTTGCTTTATGTCGTTTGTTGTTGCAAGAACCTGATGTATTGTTGTTAGATGAGCCTACCAACCATTTGGATGCCGAATCGGTTCATTGGTTAGAACAACATTTACAACAATATAAAGGAACAATTATCGCTGTAACGCACGACCGTTATTTCTTAGATAATGTTGCCGGATGGATTTTAGAATTAGACAGGGGAGAAGGTATTCCATGGAAAGGAAATTATTCTTCTTGGTTAGATCAAAAATCTAGCAGAATGGCACAAGAAGAAAAAGTGGCATCAAAACGTAGAAAAAATTTAGAGCGAGAGTTAGATTGGGTTCGTCAAGGTGCAAAAGGCCGTCAAACCAAACAAAAAGCACGTTTGCAGAATTACGATCGATTGTTGAATGAAGATCAAAAGCAGTTAGAAGAAAAACTGGAAATCTACATTCCAAACGGACCACGTTTAGGTACAAATGTTATTGAAGCTAAAAGTGTTGCGAAAGCATTTGGCGATAAAATTTTGTACGATAACTTAAACTTTACGTTGCCACAAGCAGGTATTGTTGGAATTATTGGACCAAATGGTGCAGGTAAATCGACCATTTTTCGTATGATTATGGATGAGCAAAAAGCTGATGCAGGAGAATTTGTTGTGGGTGATACTGTGAAAATTGCTTATGTAGATCAATCGCATACAAATATTGATGCTGAAAAATCTATTTACGATAATTTCGCAGATGGTCAGGAATTAATCATGATGGGTGGTCGTCAGGTAAATGCTCGTGCTTATTTATCGCGTTTTAACTTTGCAGGATCAGATCAGAACAAAAAAGTTTCAACCTTATCGGGTGGTGAGCGTAACCGTTTGCACTTGGCAATGACTTTGAAAGAAGAAGGAAACGTTTTGTTGTTGGATGAGCCTACCAATGATTTGGATATTAATACGTTACGTGCGTTAGAAGAAGGTTTGGAGAATTTTGCAGGTTGTGCTGTAATTATTTCGCACGACCGTTGGTTTTTAGACCGTGTTTGTACTCACATTTTAGCTTTTGAAGGTGATTCTGAAGTTTATTTCTTTGAAGGATCTTTCTCTGAATACGAAGAAAACCGTAAAAAACGTTTAGGTGATGTAGCACCAACGCGTATCAAATACAAAAAATTAGTTCGCTAATTAAAATCAAAAAGCTGTTCAAATGAACAGCTTTTTTTATTCCTCATTTTCATCATCGATTAAATCGCCAACTTCGTCAATATCATCAAAATTTGATTCAACTAAAGCGTAGCGCGCTTTTTCTTCTTCATCTTCTAATACAAAAATGTGCACCGCTTTATCAGCAGATCCAAATCCGGCGGTAATTGCAGAATCTATATCGTTTCGTTCTACATACGAAATATTGTTTTCATCTAACGTATGCTTTACAGCCATTGCCATAATTGCGCTTCCGGCAAAAATTTCTACATGTCTTTGTTCCATAATTTTTTTATTTCCAATTTACGAAAATTGATTAAATAAAAATATAAAAGCGTCTTAAAATATTTTAAGACGCTTTATTGTTGTGTTGTTGTTAGTCTTGGTTTCTAAAAACCAATTTATCTTCAAAACTATCCAGCAGAATGATACTGTCGGTTTTAATAGATCCCGAAAGAATTTCTTTTGAAAGTTGGTTTAAAACTTCGCGCTGTATCACACGTTTTACCGGACGGGCACCAAAATGCGGATCAAATCCTTTTTTAGCTAAATAGTTAATAGCTTCAGGCGTTGCATCCATAGTAATATGTTGCTGTGCCAACATTTTAAACACGCTTTTTAATTGGAACGATACAATTTGTTCAATGTTACCTTTGGTAAGCGGAGTAAACATGATAATTTCATCGATACGGTTTAAAAATTCTGGACGAACCATTGTTTTTAACTGATTCAAGACTTCGGTTTTTGCATTTTCGGTAGCTACTTCAATCGAATTTTTATCGAACTGTTCCTGAATAATATGACTTCCCATGTTCGATGTCATGATGATAATGGTATTTTTAAAATCTGCCAAACGACCTTTATTATCGGTTAATCTTCCTTCATCTAATACCTGCAACAATACGTTGAATGTATCGGGATGCGCTTTTTCAATTTCATCTAACAAAATAACCGAATAAGGTCTTCTTCTCACAGCTTCTGTTAACTGTCCGCCTTCATCGTAACCCACGTATCCAGGAGGCGCACCAACCAAACGGCTC
>JAVXSC010000148.1:0-6336 GCA_036643355.1 Myroides sp. | reverse complement strand
AAAGCAGCAGAAAATCCGTAAAAATTTATTGGATGGAGTTGCTTACTATAAAGATCTTTTTAAAAACGATACTGTTTATTTTTGTGCAGATAAAAGTTCTATTGAAAATCAGTTACATGAAATTGAAAGAGAACTTTTAAATAAATAAAATACTTTTCACAAGCGGCGATGTTTTAATGATTATTTCAGTAAAGCGTCGCTGCTTTGTTTGAATTTGAAAGGTGTTAAGCCTGTGATGCTTTTAAAATGCTTAATAAACTGACTTGATGAAGCAAACGCCAATGCAAAACCAATTTCTGATACCGATTGAGATGTATTTGCCAACAGATATTTAGCCTGTTTAATTTTTTCTGATAAAATAAATTCGTTCGGGGTACTGCCTGTATGTCTTTTAAAATATCGATAAAAAGTCGATTTGCTCATGTGCGCTTTTTCTGCAACTTCTTCAACTGTAAGTTGTCGATCCTGATTTTTACGGATATATTCAATCGCAAAAGCCAACTGATTATTGCCTGCCAAAGCTTCTGTTTTTTCCAACAAAAAATCCCGTGCTTTAGACTGCAGTAAATTTATAATCAATTCTTTGGTCATTAATTTTCCAAGTGCATCGCGGTATTCAGAGTTTGATGATGCCAGCAAAATTATCCGTTCAATATTTTTGTTAAGTAATTGATCGTTGGTAAATTTTAATGTAGAACTATCAACCGTCCATTCGGTATGATCTATTTTCGGAGCACTTTCATTAAGTTGCATCAGGGTTTCCTTAATTTCATCAGGAGAAATAATCAATGCCAGACATCGTGTAGGATTATCGTATTCAGCTTCGGGAAAATCAATATTCATTCCCTGTTTTTTATCAAGCACCAACGATTTTTCAGGCAAAAATTCAAACGAATCTTCTCTATTAAAGTGCATTACCTTTTTTCCTGAAAGCATGGTAATCAATGAAATTTCATCAAAGGCCAAAGCAAAACCCGATGTTTTCACCTTTGTTTCAAACAAATGCAGGTCCAATTCATCGGTCTGGAAACTCAATTTATTTTCTATGGGCGTTACAACTTTTCCCTTATCGTATATGCTGCTGATTGATGAATTCATGAGGTACAAAACTTACATTTACTACACATTGGCACTAATTTACTATTTTTTGACACAAATCGATTCATTTTTTGCACCGAATTAAGAGTAATTTACATTAATCAATTTAAGTAAACATAAAACTAAAAATTATGAGTAACGAGAATGTAAAAAAATGGCCGGAATTTAAAAGCCAGTATGAGAATTATATCGACGGAAAATGGACTGCGCCTGTGCAAGGAAAATATTTCGATAATATTTCGCCGATCAACGGTAAAGTGTTTACAAAAGTAGCGCATTCTACTAAAGAAGATCTAGAATTGGCTGTAAATGCTGCCGATAAAGCTTTTAAAACCTGGGGAAAAACATCGGCTACAGAACGAAGCATTATTCTGAACAAAATTGCCGACCGCATGGAGCAAAACCTTGATTACCTTGCAACTGTTGAAACTATTGACAACGGTAAAGCGGTGAGAGAAACTTTGAATGCCGATATTCCGTTGGGAATTGATCATTTTAGATATTTTGCCGGAGTAATTCGTGCCGAAGAAGGTTCGCATGTAGAATTAGATGAGCATACGGTATCGTTAATCGTTCACGAACCAATTGGAGTTGTCGCGCAGATTATTCCTTGGAATTTCCCTCTATTAATGGCAATCTGGAAACTGGCACCTGCATTAGCTGCCGGAAACTGTGTGATTTTAAAACCAGCCGAAAGTACACCAACATCAATTTTGGTATTAATGGAACTTATTGGCGATTTATTACCTGCGGGTGTTATAAATGTGGTGAACGGTTTTGGTGCAGAATTAGGAAGATCTCTGGTTACAAATCCAAAAGTTGCAAAGGCAGCCTTTACAGGATCAACAGCTACAGGTCGTTTGGTAATGCAGTACGCTACAGAAAATATTATTCCGGTAACTTTGGAATTAGGCGGAAAATCGCCAAATATTTTCTTTAATTCGGTTATGGATAAAGACGATGAGTTTTTAGACAAAGCTATTGAAGGTGCTGTACTTTTTGCTTTTAATCAAGGTGAAATCTGTACATGTCCGTCGCGTTTGTTAATTCAAGAAGATATTTATGATCAGTTCATTGAAAAAGTAATTGCACGCGTTGAAGCTATAAAGATTGGAGATCCTTTAGATACAACTGTTATGATGGGTGCGCAGGCATCTAAAATTCAGTTCGACAAGATCAGTTCGTACATTACTTTAGGAAAAGAAGAAGGTGCCGAATTACTTACCGGCGGCGATGTTAATAAGTTAGATGGCGATTTAGAAAGCGGTTACTACATTAAACCAACACTTTTTAAAGGAACCAACGATATGCGCATTTTTCAGGAAGAAATTTTTGGACCTGTATTGGCTGTTACTACTTTTAAAACGGTTGAAGAAGCTATTGAAATTGCAAACGATACTATTTACGGATTGGGCGCCGGTGTTTGGACACGCGATGCACATGAACTTTACCAGGTTCCAAGAGCCATTCAGGCTGGTCGTGTTTGGGTAAACAATTACCACAACTACCCTGCCGGTGCGCCTTTCGGTGGATACAAGCAATCTGGTGTTGGACGTGAAAATCATAAAATGATGTTGGGTCATTACCGTCAAACAAAAAACATGTTGATTTCTTACAACAAAAACAAATTAGGTTTCTTTTAGTAGATAACTTTATATTTAAAGTCAGAAGCGTGCTTCTGGCTTTAATTTTTATCAATCATTTTAAATTAAATATTATGATTCTAAGACTCGATGCAACAGAAAAAGCAATAGAATTAATCCATCAGTTAAAAGAAACGCACGGGCCATTAATGTTTTATCAGGCAGGCGGATGTTGCGAAGGCACACAGCCGCAATGTTTTGAAAAAGGCGGTTTTTTCCCTCGAATGAACGATGTATTAATTGGATCGATACAAGATTCTGAATTTTGGGTAGATCGCGATTTATTTGAATATTGGAAATTCAGCCACTTTACTTTAGATGTTTTAGATGGATTTGGAGCGGGCGGTTTTTCGTTGGAAACTCCATTAGGCAAAACCTTTAAAATTCATTACAGACTATTTACCGAAGACGAATTACAAAACTTGGCACCCGTTACATTAATGGAATAGTATAAAACAAAGAAGAGAGCATGCACAAGACACCCTCTCTTCTTAAAATTAACTATGAAAAAATAATTAAGACTTACTCCCTTTGATATTTAGTTCGATATCAATCTCTTGAGAAATCATCCAATCTTTCGCATCACCATCAGTTCCGTAAACCAATCCCCAATCTTGGCGGTTGATTGTAAATTTAGAAGTCAATGCAATTTCTGTATCAGAAACTACCGCTTTTGCAGGGAAAGTAACATTAACCGTTTTTTCTTTAATGGTTAAGTTTCCACTTATTACGAAGTTTGCATCAGCAATAGTACTTTTATCGGTAGCAGCATCAAAGCTTTTAACCGATGTAATTTCAAATTTTGCAGTAGGATACTTTGCAACATCAAAGAAATCTGCATTTTTTAAGTGCAAATCTAAATCTGCCGAAGTTTTTCCTCCAGAAGAAGCCGGATCAACCGAAGCAGCATCCGTTAAAACAGAATTCATATCAATTACAAACGATCCGCCTGTAATTACACCGTTTTCAGCAGAAAGCGTTCCGTCGCTTTTCATGATTCCAAAACGTGGATTTAAACCACCTTTGTGGTAACCCGTCCATTTTACATTACTAGCTTCTTTATTTACCGTGTAAGTTGCACCTTTTTCGGCAGCAACCTCTTGTGGAGCCGAAGTTGTAGACTGATCGCTGGCAGCGCGCTGGCAAGAAACAATAAAAGCCGATGCCGCAACGGCTAAAACAAATACTTTTTTCATTATAATATCAATTATTATTAGTTTAATTAATGAGGTGGTAAATTTACAACATATTAAAGTTCTTTTTACCATTAGTTTCCTTTTGGAAACTGATTTCCTTGAAGAAACTATTGTTTAAATCCGTATTTTTGTAATCTGTTTGCAAATCATCAAAATAAAATGAAGAAAAAAGCTGTATTGAACAATAACGCTGTGTGCCAAACCAGAATGACTGCGATTAAGGATACCATGGAAATACTGTCGGGTAAATGGAAATTCCATATTTTAGGAACATTGATTCGAGGCGAAAAATTACGTTTTATGGATCTTTTAAGAGAGATTGATGGTATTGGGACAAAAATGCTTTCTAAAGAACTTCAAGATTTAGAAATGAATCATCTAGTAAAACGAACCGTTTTTAACACCAAACCTGTTACTGTTGAATACGAAATTACCAAATACGGCAAAACCTTAAGCCCGATAATTGAAGAAATTGCCAATTGGGGAATTGATTACCGAAACAAACTGCATAAGAAAAGTGAGGTTGTTGTGTAATTTTATTGAAAGTGAAAATGGAATACAAAACAATTTGTAAAGAATGTAACGGCATTGGCAAAAAAAAGCAACGTATTCGTAAAAAAATAAGCAAAAATATAATTTTAAAACCTTGTTTAAATTGTTCGGGATCTGGATTAACTTCATCTGAAAATCAAACTACTCCCAATACAGAAGAATTCCCGCATATTGCGATTATCGGTGGCGGAATTGGTGGTACCGCGCTTGCAGTAGCTTGTTTACATCGTGGAATTCCTTTTACCATTTATGAGCGTGACAGTAGTTTTAACAGTCGATCACAGGGTTATGGATTAACCCTGCAGCAAGCAAGCAAAGCTATGGAAGGATTCGGCATTTCCACTCTTGAAAATGGGATTGTTTCTACAAAACATATCGTTCACATACCCGATGGAAATGTAGTTGCTGAATGGGGCATGAGAAAATGGCTAGAAACTTCTGAGCAAAAAAAATCAAAGAAAACAAATATCCATATTGCCAGACAAGCACTCCGCCAAGCACTTATAGAACAATTACAAAATACTGACTCATTAAAATGGGGACATAAACTGCTTCATTTAACCGAAAACAATCAAAATAAAATAGATTTGACTTTTGAAGTCAACGGGAAGATTGAAACAACAACTGCAGATTTGGTTGTTGGTGCAGATGGAATTCGAAGTTCCGTTAGAAACCTCATCATCGGCGAAGAAAAAGCGCCGCTGCGTTACCTTGGTTGCATGGTAATTTTAGGAATTTGCAAGTTGGATTCCATAGAAATCACAGATCGAACTTTATTAGATTCAGCTACCGTATTTCAAACTGCAAACGGTAACGAACGTATTTACGTAATGCCTTATGATGCAGATTCGGTTATGTGGCAATTGAGTTTTCCGATTGATGAAGCTGAAGCAAAAATTTTAAATAAAAATGGCGTACAGGCTTTAAAAGAAGAAGCTTGTAAACGTACAAAATGGCACGCTCCTATTCCACAGATTTTATCGGCAACACCGTCAGATCAAATTACAGGATATCCGGTTTACGATCGTGAGCAGCTATCTGCTGAATTACTGCAAAACGCAGGTTCGGTTACCTTGATTGGCGATGCAGCACATCCTATGAGTCCGTTTAAAGGTCAGGGAGCAAATCAAGCGTTGTTAGACGCATTGGCTTTAGCACGTACAATTTACAAAAACGGTAACTCAAAATCTGATTGGCGATTGAAAGGATTAAGGGAAACCGTATTAAAAAGTTTTGAAGCTGAAATGATAACGCGTAGTTCTGTAAAAGTAGCCGATTCCGCTGCTGCTGCAGAGTTTCTTCATTCTGAAATTGCGCTACACGAGAGCAACCAGCCGAGAGGAAGCGTCATTAAAAAGTAACTTAA
Organism: Myroides sp.; assembly: GCA_036643355.1. Classification (GTDB taxonomy): domain Bacteria; phylum Bacteroidota; class Bacteroidia; order Flavobacteriales; family Flavobacteriaceae; genus Flavobacterium. Next base: position 481 of record JAVXSC010000148.1, on the reverse strand, counting down.
TTAAAATATTTTAAAAAAAACACCGAACTTATTTGTTCTAACAAAAAAATGTACTACATTTGGAGTTCATAAGTGTTTTTTTTGGTTATAAAAGAGGTTGTCAGTTTTAATACTGCAACCTCTTTTTTTTGGAATTAACTTTTAAAATTAAACAGTTACTCTTTCATAAAATGTTTTAAGTCTTTCTAAACCTTCTATAAGTAATACACGCGGACAAGCAATGTTCATTCGGAGAAAGCCTTCACCCGAATTTCCATACATGGTACCGGCATTAAGCCAAAGCTTTTCTTCTTCAAGCAAAATTTGTGAAAGTTGTGTAGCATTTTGATTTAAAAAACTGAAATCAAGCCACACCAAATACGTAGCATTTAACGGAATAATTTTTACCTGCGGAAGATTTTCGTTACAAAAATCAATCACGCATTTATAATTTTCAACCAGATAACTTTTAAGATCTTTTACCCAAACATCCCCGTGACTG
>JAVXSC010000147.1:0-6346 GCA_036643355.1 Myroides sp. | reverse complement strand
CCAAACCTATGCCGATGGAATTGGAACGGTTGATAACACTATTTCGTACCCGAACAATCCGTTATTGCTACAAACCGATCAATACGAAGGCGCAAATAAATCGCAAATTTACAATGCTGCCTATAAAAAACTGTTTACAAAACCGGGACAGACTTTAGATTTTGAAGCGAATTACAGCAGAACCAACGACAACCAAAACGGAAATTTCGGTATTGCAGGAAATTCAACAACAAATTACAACGATAACAGTGACAATACGGTTGATGCTGTTCAGGCAAATTTAGATTACGTACATCCGTTCAACGAAAAATCGAAATTAGAAGTTGGGGCAGAATATCGTACAACAACTATTGATAACACTTACAGAACCACGAACATTATTGGCAACCAAACCAATTTTGAATACAATATGGATATCGCATCGGCTTACGCAACTTTTGGTTCGAAGTTCGATAAATGGGGTTATCAAATCGGAGCTCGATTGGAAAAATACAATGTAGAAGCAAATTATATTATTGCATCGGAAGCAGCGAATTTTAAAGATGATTATTTAACGGTATATCCATCTGCATTTTTAAGCTATACTCCTACTCAGACAGATTTTTTCCAGATTAGTGCAAGCCGTCGTGTAGATCGTCCGAATGTTTGGCAAACAAGACCAATTCGCGATTACAGTACACCGCGTGTTGTACAGATTGGTAATCCGGAATTGCGTCCGCAGTTTACCAATTCGGTTGAATTTAACTACACAAAAGTATTGGGTGTGAAAGGTAGCGCAACACTTGGTGCGTATTACCGTATGATAAATGACCCGATTGAGCGTACGTTTTATTTAGATACATCGTCGCCCGAAGCTATTGCAGAAAGAAAGATGGTTATGAGCTATGGCAACTTTGACGAAGCTACGGCTTATGGTGCGGAACTTTCAGCAAACTACAAACTTACCAAATGGTGGGATGTACAGCCAAGCGTGGAATATTATTACAGAAACCAGCGTGGTATTGTTACCGTTTTAAATCCGGATACAAACGCAGCCGAATTACAAGAGCGCGAAGTTAACAACGGCGTGTTTAACAGCCGTTTAAACAACAACTTTAAAATTACCAACCAGTTGCGTGCATCGTTATTTGGTTTTTACCGCGGCGATGCTGTGGGCGTAAACGGTACCATGAAAGCCATGTATAAAATAGACGCCGGTGTCCGTTACAGCTTCTGGGAAAATACGGCAAATGTAAGCTTGCGCTTCAACGATATCTTCAACAACATGAGAGCTCGTTTTGAAGGCGATGCACCTTACCGCCAAACCGGAACATTTACCTGGGAAAGTCAATCATTATTTGTAGGATTTCAATATATGTTCGGATCTGGTAAAAACCGAGCGTTACAACGAAAAGCCCGCGATAACAACGAGGTTCAGAAATCAGGAGGATTCTTCTAAAAACATAAACCGATTGAATGAAAATTCAGTCGGTTTTTTTATTCTGTTAAAAAATATTATTTTCGTATTTAACCAAATTCTTAAAAATGATCATAGAAACACATGAATTGAGTTTTCAGTTCAACAAAAATCACAAACTATTAGATAAAGTATCCATACAAGTTCCCGAAAAAAGTATTTACGGCTTTTTAGGACCAAACGGTGCAGGAAAATCAACTACTATTAGATTGATAACAGGATTGTTGGGTGAGCAAAATCCTGGAGAAATTTCTTTATTCGGAAAACCGTTAGAAGAACAACTGCCTTTTGCTTTTTCTCAAATTGGCTGTATCATTGAAACCCCTACATTGTACGCACATTTAACCGGATTGGAGCATTTAAAATTTGTTTCGAAACTACAGAATACCGACGATTCAAAATTTAACGAAGTGTTAGATTTAGTAGGATTGGATCATGCAAAGAACATCAAATCTAAAAAATATTCGCTGGGAATGAAACAGCGTTTAAGCATTGCAATGGCTTTGATTAACGATCCTAAATTATTGATTTTAGATGAACCCGTAAACGGATTGGATCCGCAGGGAATCATAGAAATGCGTTTGTTGCTTCAAAAACTGAATCGAGAAAAAGGAATAACCATTTTTATATCGAGCCATATTTTAGCCGAAGTAGAAAAACTTTGTACCCATGTTGGCATCTTGTACAACGGTATTCTTCAGTTTCAAGGTACAATGAACGAATTAAAAGCCCTAAACAGTCATGCTACTATTTTGGTTGAAGTTGGAAATTTAAATCAACATTTAAGTTTGATCCAACAACAATATCCCGATTGTGTTCAGGTAAATGCTAACGAATTGCAACTTAAATTTTCAAGCAAAGAAGAAATTCCGACTTTCGTTAACTTTTTAACCCAACAGAATATATCGGTTTATAAAATTCAACCACAAGGCGGATTAGAAGAATGGTTTATTGATTTAACAAAACAAATAAAAACACTATGATGAAATTTTTTAAAACTTTTGCAGCCGAAAATATAAAACTTAAACACTCGGGTATTCATACCACTGCATTCATATTAGCTGTAATTCCATTCTTAATCAGTACAGGCGTAAGTATTTACAGTTATTTTACCGAGAAAGCAGAAGCTAAAGATCCTATTTACATATTTTTTGATATTTATGATCTGCACATTATACCCTTTATGGCTTTGTTTTATCCGCTGATTATTATTGTAACTGCATCTAGAATTACACAGTTAGAGCACAAAAACAATACGTGGCAGTTAGTGGAAACGCAACCTGTTAAGCGTGCGATATTACTAAATGCCAAATTTATTAAAGCATACCAAATCTGTATTTACAGTATTGTAATTTTTATGCTAGGCATTGTAGCATCGGCAACATTTACCTATTTAATATCTCCAAAAACAGAAATGCATATTTTAGATATTCAATGGATTTTCTTATTGAAGAAAACCATCAGTTTATCTTTAGGAACCGGCTTTTTATTGGCTATCATTTATGCTGTATCGGTACGTTTTTCAAATTTATTTGTTTCAATTATTATTGGTGTAGGTGCTTTACTTGTTGCTCCCCTTTTAAGTAATTTTGGTTTGCTGCCAAAATGGTTTCCTACAACTGTTTTAGACAATAGCTTAAAAGCATCGAGCGATTTAGGTTACTGGCTTACGTATAACGAATATTTAAGCGTTATTGCAACCGTTATAATTCTCTTTATAATTACTTTTTGGTACGTTTATAAAAACAAAAAATGGTGGATTACCAATAAAAGTTCTGCCCTAATTAATTATGCTGCACCAGTATTGGTACTGCTGGGTTTGTTTGCGTTTGTAAACCATCCAACCCAAATTTTGCAAAGTAACGAAACAGTTATAAAAGGTACTATTCCAGAGAATTCTATGATTTCTAAAATTTACCTTCTTGATGCTGTTATGAACGATACTTTGCAAACTATAGACGTAAAAAACAACAGTTTTCATCATGTAATTAAAGAAGATCTGCCATTAAAAACATATCGTTTGGCTTGGTGGAGTTCGAAAGGAGAAAGCCAATCATCTGTTTTGTTTTCTAAAAACGATGTAGTTGAAATTCAGTTTCCAGACGAAACAAAAAATCAATCGTTTAAAATATTAGGAACTCGTTTAGCAGAAAACTCGTTAAATGTAGAACTTGGCAAGGATGTAGGTTACATTAAGCAATTAGCCGATGAAGGTAGCGAAGACAATGCCCAGCTTATTATTATCCTTTTAAAAGACAGTTACAAGAAAGATTTAAAAACGGTAAACAAGTTTAACACAAGCGATAATTTTGTAATAAGAGATGATTATACCGAAATTATTAAGAACGAATTATACTACAAATACAATTTAATCTGGATGCAGTTTAAGGATGCTATTGCAAGATCGAACCCTAAAAACGAATACAAAAACAAAAGCATTCAAGATGTTTTAAATATTGATTTTAAACCGAACGAAGATTTAATTGCAAAAGCAGAAAATACAGAGTATTACCGTTTTAAAATCTACGAATTGTTAAGTAAGGATACTTCGGATAACGATATTCTATCAAAATACAAAAACGGAATAAACAATCTAAAAAACCCAACATTACAAACACAATTGGCAAAAATTATTTTAGATGACAAACTGCCAAATGTAAACGATTTAAACGAGATAAACAGATATGAAGAATTGTTCCTACCGTTTATAAAAGATCAGCGAACACATAGTTATTACTCAAAATTTATTCAAGATAAAAAACGCTTAACAACAGGTAGTGAAGCTCTTTCTTTTGAAGCAATAACTACGGACAACCAACCGAAAACGCTTGAAGATTACAAAGGTAAATTTGTTGTTTTAGATTTTTGGGCAAGTTGGTGCGGACCTTGTATCTATCAGGCTGATTATTTTGAAAAACATGCTATTGAATACAATAAACGCGGCGATATAGTATTTATTTCGTTAAGTGTTGACCAAAAAGAAAGTGCTTGGCGCAAAAAGGTGAAATTAAACGATAAAAATGTAGTGCAGTTATTTGCTAAAAATCAAAAAGCCTTAAATGATTTTTACAGATTAAACTCGATTCCACGCTTTATTATAATTGATCCTGAAGGAAAAATAATCAACAACACTTTTCCGTTCCCAGACGATTCAAACTTTAAAGTAATGTTAGATCAATTACTTCCTAAAAAATAATAACAAAAAATCGCTTTCAAAACTGAAAGCGATTTTTGCCAAAAGACAAGTTACACATCTTAAAAAATAAGCTACATTTGATTTAAACAAACTCTAAAAAAAATGAAAAATAAAAAATTTAATCCTGTAGCTTGGTTCGAAATTTATGTTGATGACATGGATAGAGCCACAAAATTTTATGAAACGGTATTTAATTTAAAGTTAGATGAGATGCCTGTTCCCGGCGATGCGCCAATGACAATGAGATGCTTTCCAGGATCTGAAAACGGAATAGGTGCATCGGGTACTTTGATAAAGATGGACGGTTTGCAAGCGGGCGGAAACAGTACTATTGTCTATTTTGGCTGTATGGATTGTGCTGTGGAAGAAAGCAGAGTTGTTAATGCTGGCGGAACAATTCATCAACCAAAAATGTCGATCGGTGAATATGGTTTTTGCTCGATAATTATAGATTCTGAAGGAAATACAGTCGGTTTATACTCAATGAATTAAATTAAAAGCTATGAAAATTGTAAAAACAATCTTTTTTGTATTATTTGGGTTAATGATGATCAATGCAGGTATGGATAAATTTTTCCATTACATGCCAATACCCGAAATACCGGCAGAAATGATGAAAATTAACGAAGCCATGATGACTTTGAAATGGATTTTACCATTGGTTGCAACCATAGAAATTCTTTCGGGCATTTTAGTGCTTATGCCAAAAACAAGAGCTTTAGGTGCCGTAATGATTTTTCCTGTAATGATTGGTATTTTGTGCCATAATTCAACTTTTATGCCCGAAGGTTTAATTATTGCCGGTGTATTTTTCCTAATCAACATTTGGATGCTGATTGACAATAAAGAAAAAATCAAACATTTAATCAGTTAATTATGGACAAGCCAAAATCACAAAAATTAGACATTATTATTCCTGCTTTTCGCGGGCATAGTCAAAGTTTTTTAATGGTTCTTGAAGGTATTTCAGAAGAAGATGCTTTAAAAAGAATCGAAGGAAGAACGAATCATATCATTTGGATGGTCGGAAATTTTTTAGATATGCGTTACGCCATGGGAAATGTTCTGGGTTTAACTGAAGAATTTCAGTACAAAGACTTCTTCTTTCAAGGAAAAGCTTTAGATGAAAGTTTTGCATATCCTTCATTACAAGATCTTATTGCAGATTTCCACAGAATCTCGCCACTTGTTTACCAAAGATTATTACAGGTAACCGATGTAGAATTAAACAAAGCGTTCCCAATGGGAATGAATATTGATTTTTTTCCGGAAGATGTATTAAACTTTGTAGGTATGTGCATTGGACGTGAAGATTATCTGTGCGGACAAATGGGTTTAATGCGTAGAATTCTGGGTTACGATGCCATGAAATATGATTTTGATCTGAATATGAAATATTAAAAAACATTTTCAACTTACTTACAAATGCATAAAAGTGTTTGATTTTTAGGCAAAAAAATAGCAAAAACATGCTACTTATAAACTTAAGGCAATTTTAAATTATGTCAATTAAATAATTAATTTAGCCGCTTAAATATCTGCTTAATAACACACTTTTATGCATCACAATCTACTACTAATACTTGGGCTATTATTTGTAGTTTTTTTATTGGTAATGTTGGCACAACGCATTAAAATTGCGTATCCTATCTTTTTGGTAATTGCAGGTTTGGGCATCAGTTTTATTCCCGGCG
>JAVXSC010000146.1:6137-6374 GCA_036643355.1 Myroides sp. | reverse complement strand
AAACCGTTTACTTTTATAGGACTGTAAAGATAGTATTTGTGAATCACTCTTTTTTTTGTTAATATTTTTACTTAATCAATAAAAAGATTTCTTTTTTAGAAATACTTAAATATGAACTATTTTATTTAAAGTAATTCTAATCGATTAAAGAACTAAAAAGAAAACATTTACTATTACAATAACGAAAGAATAAAATCGAAATTAAATAAACTGAATCCGATACAATATCGAACACAG
>JAVXSC010000146.1:0-6127 GCA_036643355.1 Myroides sp. | reverse complement strand
AAGAAAAATCCCGAAGTTTTCACTTCGGGATTTTTTATTTTTAAATATCTCTGTTAGGATCAAAAGCTTCTAAATAGTTTGCTACTCTTTGAACAAACTGTCCGCCTAAAGAACCATCTACAACTCGGTGGTCATAAGAATGTGACAAGAACATTTTTTGACGGATACCAATGAAATCGCCTTCAGGAGTTTCAATAACCGCAGGAACTTTTCTGATTGCTCCTAAAGCTAAAATACCTACTTGTGGCTGACTGATAATTGGTGTTCCGAAAACAGATCCAAATGTACCAACGTTTGTAACTGTGTAAGTTGCACCTTGTGTATCGTCTGGTTTTAATTTTCCGTTTCTTGCGCGATCTGCCAAATCGTTAACCGCTTTTGCCATTCCTACTAAATTCAACTGATCTGCATTTTTAATTACAGGAACAATTAAATTTCCGTTTGGTAAAGCCGCAGCCATTCCTAAATTAATATTTTTACGTTTAATGATGTAATCACCATCAACCGAAATATTCATCATTGGGAAATCTTTCAAGGCTTTTGCAACTGCTTCCATAAAGATCGGCGTAAAAGTAAGCTTCTCTCCTTCTCTCTTTTCGAAAGCATTTTTAGTTTTATTTCTCCAGTTTACGATGTTTGTAACATCAACTTCGATAAACGACTGAACGTGAGCAGATGTTTGAACAGATTGAACCATGTGGTGCGCAATCATTTTACGCATACGATCCATCTCTACAATCTCATCTTGTCCGTTTACAGAAACCGGTGCCGCTTTAGCAGCAACTGGCTGTGCAGTTTGTGCAGGAGCCGCTGCTTTTTGAGCTGGAGCTGCCGCAGGTTGTGAACCTCTGTTTTTAACGTAATCTAATATATCTGTTTTGGTTATTCTACCATCTTTTCCGGTTCCGTTGATTGCTTCTAATTCGGCAATAGAAATACCTTCTTCTTTGGCAATATTCTTAACTAAAGGCGAGAAAAACTTTTCCGATGCATTAAAATCTGCAGCTTCTACAGTTTCTTGTGCCTGTGCTACTGTTTTTTCAACTTTTTCAACCGAAACTTCTTCTTTTGCAGGTGCAGCAGTTGGTTGTGCAGCATCGCCACCTTCTGTTTCAATAATGGCAATTGTTTGCCCTACTTGAACAACATCATCTTTCTGAAATAAAATTTCAATTATTTTACCACTAACTTCAGTAGGTACTTCACTATCAACTTTATCGGTAGCTACTTCAACAATTGTTTCGTCTTGTTCAACAGTATCTCCAACATTTTTTACCCAATTTGTAATGGTTGCCTCTGCAACGCTTTCACCCATTTTAGGTAATTTTAATTCAAACTTTGCCATATTTTTAGTAAAGAGTTGTATTTAGATTAAAGTATTACAAAAATAGTAATTTTTAAGACTATTTACCTGTTTATTTAAAATTTTTAATGGTTAGAAAGATAAAATTTCTCCCCTATCGTTTTTATCGTTGCTTCCAACAAAAAAATCAGATTTTAAAGCTCGAATTTTAAACGATTTGTTTGTTTTTTGATTTTGATTGATGAATCTTATGTAATCTTTATAACTAATTGATTCGCTATCAATTAAAACTTCGATATTTTTATCAGGCTGATTTATTGTTTCGATATCATCCATAAAACAAACCCAATCTAACGGTTTATCAACCTTATTTACAACATTTTGATAAATGTCTGCGTTATTAGTAACCAAAATATAATGATCTGTAAAGTTGGTTGTATTGCATTTTTCTGATTTCTTTTTAAACGCGAACAACGCAATACCAATATTCATGATACTGTTAAACCACCACGATGTTTTAAAATGCTTTTGATAGAAAAACTGCATGGCTTCTTTAAAACGCATCATGTATTTTCCATCTTTCAACGTACTTTCGCCTTTAAAATGAATAATGGTAGCTTTTGGAACGTAGTAATTCTGCAAACCTGTTTTCGAAACCATATAACTTAAATCGATATCATCGGCATACATAAAACATCCTTCATCGAACCCGCCTACTTGCAAATAAAGATCTCGTTTCATAAACATAAAAGCACCGACCAGAATATCAATTTTTCCTGTTTCGTTTTCAGAAATATGTTGCGCGTAGTATTTATTAAACCATTTCGTTTTCGGAAAGATCTTATATAACAATGCTACTTTTGTAAAAGCAACCCAAGGTGTAGGAACACCGCGCTTACTTTCGGGAAGAAATTTGCCCGATCCGTCGATCAATCTGCAACCTAAAATTCCGGGATCTTTCAGTGTTTGATATTCTTTCAATAAAATTTCAAACGTATCTTCTGCAACAATCGTATCCGGATTTAAAATACAGAGAAACTCTCCTTTTGCTTGATCAACTCCGATATTATTTCCTTTGGGAAAACCAGAATTTTCTGTCTGATACAAATAAGAAACATCAGGAAAAATGTGTTGCATCATTTCCTTTGATCCATCGGTAGAAGCATTATCAACAACAATAATTTCGCCATTGATGTTTTCAATAGCTTTTTGAACACTTTTTACACAGATTTCTAAAAAGTGTTTTACATTATAATTTAAGATAACGACAGATAGTTGCATGAAAATTTATTTAACGTAAGACAGTTGCGCTTTAATAAAATCGGTTACCAAATAGGTTAAAAATTTACCTAACATATTTGCAGGCGATGTACCTAAACTTGCCGATCCTTCGCACAAATGCAGATAACTCGCGTTTGCATTATTTGCCGTAAGGTGTACAAACTGACGCGTTTCTGTAACCGAAAATCCGCTTGAAGACATGGCACTGCTTGCGATATTTTCAACCGCATCCACATCAATTTCAATTCCGTACGATTTGTTTTTTATCAGCTTATTTACATTGTTTATACTTGTGATGAAATCTTTTTCAAATCGAACCTTTAAATCTTCAAAAGTAAATAACTTCAGTTTTTCGGGCTGATCTTTAAACTGATGCATCATGTATTTGTTTAAATAATTTTCATGTGCGCCAAAAACACAGTAAGTATCTAAAAATCCTTCATTAAAAGCATACGAAAATCCGTTACCGCTGTGACGACCTTCCATCGATCGAAAATCAGTATGTGCATCAAAATTAACAACATTAATGCTTGATCCCTTTGCCAATGCCAAGCCTTTTATGTTTCCATAGGCATTATTGTGCCCGCCACCAATTACAATCGCCTTTTTACCCGCACGATGAATCAGCGTATTCAGATACGTAACGTCTTTATCTATTTCTGAAACTATTTCGTATAAACGTTGCAGATCCTCCGAAATATTCGGATTTAAACGTACTATTTCTTCATCGTATTTTTTGTAATCTAAACAACCTAGTACCGCAACATTTGATGCTTTAAGGTATTTGTTGTTCTGAATGTTTAAAAACGACGATAAAAACACGTCCCAGCTATGGGTATCGCCCACACGTCCGAAATTTGCCTTGATGCCTGCAAACTCTTTAATACCAAAAACAATAAACGATGCTTTGGTTTCATTTAAAAAATCGCTCAAGCTAACTTCTTGATTATAAGGATATTTGATTTTTTCGCCAAATTTAGTTTCGTCTTTTCTTAAAACTAAATGTTGCGATAAAGTGTTTGTGTTAAAGTATTCAAAATTTTCCATTTAACAGGTGTAAAAAATCATAGTAAAATCAAGAGTTATAAGTATTATTGATACTTTTTTAAAATTTAACATACGTTATCTTATTCAAAATTAATGATTTATTATTAACTTTGTAATAGGTAAATATATATCGATAATTAAATTTCGATTTATAAAAATCTTTTTCATAACTATTTTTTTTTCACAGCGGCAATATAAATTGCCGCTGTGTTTTTATTGTTTGGTACCGTTTAAATAAACCGATTCTATTGGATTGCTTCCAAAATTATAAGGAATAGCATAGATAGAATTTAGAGGTTTTGTGATAAAAAACGATGCTTTCTTTCCTTTTGTAATACTGCCGTATTCGTTTTCAACTTCTAGAGCGTAAGCTGCATTTAATGTTGCGGCGTTAAAAGCTTCTTCGGGTGTCAGTTTCATTTTTATGCACGATGTTGCAACCACAAAATTCATGTTACCGCTTGGTGTTGTTCCAGGGTTGTAATCTGATGCAATTACTAACGGCAGATTGGCATCTAACAATTTACGTGCAGGCGTGTAAGGAATCGAAATAAAATACGAACATGTTGGCAAAGCCACAGGAATGGTGTTTCCTTTTTTCAAAGCTTCAATATCTGTATCTTCTACTACTTCCAAATGATCTACCGTAAGCACGTTTTCTTCCACACACATTTCAATACCGTTTATTGCCGTAAACTGATTAATGTGAATTTTTGATTTTAAACCATGATTTGTTGCTGCTTTGATGATTTTTCTAGTTTCATCAACGGTGAAATATCCGGTTTCCAAAAAGGCATCAACATAATCTGCCAAACCCGATTTTGCGATTTCAGGAATCATCACATTACAAATTTCATCTACAAACCCTGCTTGATTGTCTTTAAATTCTGGAGGAACAGCATGTGCACCCAAAAACGTTGCCTTAATTTTTACAGGATAATTATCTTGTAATTTTTTTATAACACGCAACATTTTTAGTTCGGCTTCTAAACTTAAACCGTAACCCGATTTAATTTCGATAACTCCGGTTCCCAAAGCAATCAATTCTTCCAAACGAGTAGCTGCATCTTTATACAATTCGTCTTCAGAAGCATTGCGCAGTTTTTCTACCGAATTTAAAATTCCGCCCCCACGCTTGTAAATCTCATCATAACTTAAACCGTTAATTCTATCAACAAATTCCTGTTCGCGGTTGCCAGCATACACAATATGCGTGTGACTGTCAATATAGCTGGGCATGATCATTTTACCCGAAACATCCACCGATTCATCAAAATCCGTCGGTGCATTTTCCATAGATCCATAATCTGCAATCAGGTCATTTTCAACTACTAAAAAGGCATTCTTTATTGAAGGAAGTTCTTTCATTTCACTTCCTTTTAATATTGATTGATTGTTTTCGCGAACCTGAAAAAGTTCTTTTATATTGTAAAATAGGGTTTTCATTATTGATGGTTAATTTTGATGCTAATTTAGGAAATCGAATTTAGAATTATTAACAAAAATGATATTTCTTATTTCTAAAATTCTCCTGTAATTTCAGATTTTATCAATTCCCAACAATTATCAATTTTATGAAAGATAGATATTTTTGTTACTCCGCAACCACCACAATATTCGGCACTTTCTATTAAACACGATTGATTGTTATCGAAATATACAGGCATTCCAAAACAATATACATAATGATGCAGATTTTGATCTAATTTTTTCATAGACTCTATATCGTTTTGTTCGTGGAAATGATGTCTCTTTTCTGATTTTTCTATCTTTATTAGTTGTAGGTAATTAAAAATATCTTCTTGTTTTAACCGTATAAAAGTAAAAGAATCAATTTGAGAAAAATGAATGGTATCTAAAGTAATTCGTTTGTTTTTTCTAATGATTTCTCTGATGTTTTTTTTAGATAAATCTAATGTACTATGTTTAAGGATACTTACTAAATCATAATTATATCTTTCTGTAATATAAGGAATTTCTCTATTTTCATTGTGATTTGAAATAGTGTTTACAAACATTTTTTGCTCTTCAATTGATTGAGCAAACAAAATATTCGTAAAAAATAAAATTAAACTTGTGATGAAGTTTCTCATAAGCACTATTTTTTGATGTAATATAAAAAAAATCCGTTTCTTTTGAAAACGGATTGATGTATTAAAAATTCGGACTTAAATTGTATTTTTTATAGAAGGTATCAATAATTGCTACTACTTCATCGGCAGTATCAACAACCTTTATAAGATTCATGTCTTCTGGTGATGCATTCAGGTATTTTTCAAGCAATACGCTTTTTACCCATTCAAACAAACCAGACCAGAATTCGGTTCCGACTAAAATTATCGGGAATTTTCCTATTTTTTTGGTTTGAATCAATGTGATGGCTTCAAACAATTCGTCTAAAGTTCCGAAACCGCCCGGCATTACTACAAAACCTTGCGAATACTTTACAAACATTACTTTACGAACAAAGAAATAATCGAACTGTAGGTTTTTATC
>JAVXSC010000145.1:0-6451 GCA_036643355.1 Myroides sp. | reverse complement strand
CAATTGTGTCCGACATTTCAATCAGTTTATCGTTATTGTTATTAGACATTTTGCAAACATCATTAAACATAAACGCAACTGCCAATAATATAAACGCTAACGAAATAGCAACTGACTTAGCAATTTGATATTTTTTATAGTCCATATCAAACGCCTAATTTCATCTGTGATTGTTCTTCGATAAATTTTGTTAATGCTTTACTTCCGTTAAAACAACGAATTGCTCGCTTCTTTTTTTCCATTAAGCAATGATTTGCTTCATCTATTGTTTCTGGATAAAAGTAACCTTTATTGCTAGAAAATGAACAGATTGCTATTCCATCATTTTCTTGAATTTCAGCGAGGAATATTCGAACAGTTCGTTCGTCTAGTCCAGTCAGTTCACATAGTTCTTTTTTAGTCGTTGAATTCTCTTGACCAATTTTTAAAGCATTTATAATTATTTCTTTAATTTCGTTATGACCTAAATTTTTCATAATTATTTTACCTTTCTTGAATTTTCATCAAGAACCATATATAATATAAATGACCTTATTTATAATGGTTCGACTTGACGTCAGTTGTGATGACGTCATTTTTTATTTCTTTCGCGTTCTAACTCTGCATATTTGAATATCGATGACTCTTTCATTTCCAATCTGGATAATAATCTCGAAACACTTATACCTCTAGGATTTATTTTTTTATGAATTTTAGTACCGTCTGGCATATTAACGATTTCGTTTTCTGTCTGATCTTTTAACTCATCAAACAACACTTGTGCTTTTTGGTTACCACATTCGCAAAACTTTCTAATATCAGTTTTAGAAGCATAACCTTTCAAAATAATATTTTCTCTAATAATATTTAAGCTTGATTGTTCTTTTTGTTTCACTTATTAACCACCTCTTTTATAAATTTATTACTATAATGTTAAAAAAAATAATCAATTGGGACGTCAAAATATTGTGCTAAAATCTTTAATTTATCTACTTTTGGAGAGCTTCTACCTGTTTTCCAGTCAGATAAGCTTGATGTAGATATGCCTGTTTCTTTGGAAACTTTATAGGCTGTTACTCCTTTCTTTTTTAATAAGCTATCAAATTTTTTATACAACGTTATTCCTCCTTTCTTAAAAAACTTGTAACTATTACGGAAATGTGATATATTTTACTTGTAAAGGTTATGAATATATCGCATTAGCGATTGTTACGCGTTTACTAGGTACGTATACATATTATCATGTATAAACGAGATAGTCAACATATTTTCGCTATGATTTGCGTATTATTCTAAAAGGTAAAACTTATGTATGAATTGTTAGAAAAGCTTCTGGTAGAAAAAGGCATATCTGCTTACAGACTGTCAAAAGATACAGGTATACCAACATCGTCATTAACAGATTGGAAAAAAGGGCGTAGTAAACCTAAATTAGACAAACTACAAATACTTGCTGATTATTTTTGTGTTAGCGTATCGTATTTATCTGGCGAAACAACCGAAAGAGCCGAAAAGAAAGCAGTAAACGACAACTTTGTTCAATTACCTTTGTATAATCAAATTTGTTGTGGAACAGGTTGCTTTATTGATGATGAAATTATTGAATATATTTCTCTTCCAGATACTATGCTTAATAAAAACAGCGAATACTTTGCTCAATACGCAAAAGGCGATAGCATGATAAACGAAAATATAAATGACGGAGATTTGCTTATATTTGAAAAAACTTGCACGCTAGAAAACGGACAAGTTGGTTGTTTTTGTGCAAATGACGATTATGCGATGTGCAAGAAGTTTTATAAAACTAGTGAAGGTGTTATTATGCTAAATCCGTCGAACGATGAATACGATCCTATTATTATTAGCGAAAGTAATAACTGTTTTAGAGTTTTAGGAAAATTAGCTTTAATTATTAGTAAAACGAAATACTAAAAAGCCAGAAGGCAAAAAGGAGAATGTTATGAATAAGAAAAAATTTGCTTTAATCGTATTAGCAGTAGTTGTTTTTTCTGTTTCAATGGGCTTAATTTTTGGTAAAAAGGACGCTCCAAATAAGAAAGATGATGAAGTCGTTGAAAAAGAAAAGTTTAATAAAGATAAAGACATTGCAACAAATATGGTAATTATCGAAAAAGCACTGAATAAAAATTATTCAAACTTTGAACTTCCAATAGAAAAAAGCGATTATAATATTGATATCGTTGATGATAAAGTAGGCGTGTCAGTTTATGTAACTTTTGAAAATAGCGATAAAAAAGTTATGGTTTCAATGTGGCGAAGTAAGATAGATAAAAATGATAATTACGTAATTAATTATTTAAAAGTAGGCAACGATGTTGTTGTTGATGATAAAACAATAGACTGAAATAAAAAAAAGGCTCAACCGTTGGTAGCAGTTGAGCGTTGGCATAGAAAATAAGACAACGACGTCATACTTTTTCTATACCTAAATTATACCATAAATTTAGGAGGTATATCAAATGGGAGTTTATGCTTATACAAAAACACGTAAAAATAAAAAAAATAAGGATAAAAAGATTGAACAAACATATTATTTTTATAGTGGGAAATACACGGATCAAGAAACAGAAAAACGTTTATCATATAAAAAAAGAGGATTTGAAACAAAGTCATCAGCAGAATTCGCCGAACACGAATTTTTAAAAATGGTATCAACCACAAACATAACTAAAAAAATTAAATTTAAAGAGTTAGCCGATGATTATATTTTATATACTTCTACTCGTCGAAAAGGCTCAACTGTCCAAACTACACAACAACATTTAGATAGCCACTTGCTTCCATTTTTTGGAAATAAATATATCGATAAAATAACTTCGAATGATGTTATGCGTTTCCAACAACTAAAACAACACGACAAAAAGAATTATACATCGTCTTACATCAATCATCTTTGCAACACATTAAAAAAAATACTTAATTTTGGAGTAAAACATTACGGGCTAAAAGAAAACACAGCAGCAAAAGTAGATAAATTAAACGAGAATAAAGATATCGATGTTGACAACGAAGTTTTATATTGGGATATAGCAGATTTTAATAAATTTATAAATGAAGCAGATGACATAGAATATAAAACTCTATTTACAATGTTGTATTTTACAGGAATTCGGCGAGGCGAGTGCTTATCGTTAAATTGGAATGATTTTGACGAATTAAACAATCGCATTAAAATTACAAAAACACTAACTAAAAAGCTCAGCAAAGAGCAAAAATCAAATGGAATGAAATACGATATTACACTTCCAAAAACTAAAAAAAGTGTTCGCACCATAACGATACCTAAGTTTTTAACAGAAATGTTGACTGATCTAAAAAACATTGATATGTGTGTTGAAGGTTGGAATGAACAATCTTTTATTTTTGGTATTAGTAAGCCAATCGCTTATACAACTTTAGATAGAAAATTAAAAACTTGGTCTAAAGCTTCTGGAGTCCCTATTTTGAGCCCACATGGGCTAAGGCATAGCCATGTGTCGTATTTAATTAATAACGGTATTAATATTCTAGCTGTTGCAAACAGGGCAGGCGATACCGTCGAAATGATTTTAAAAGTATATGCCCATTTGTTTCAAAATACTGATAATGAAATAGTTTCATTATTAAATAATTGTAGTAAAAGTATGCCAATTGTATGCCAGAATGCCATTTCAAAAAAATAAAAGCCCTATTTAAAGGCTTTTTTAAGTTATGGAGCAGATGAGGGGAATTTATTTATAGCGTTTCGTACTAGTTTAATAGTGTTTTATACGCATATATTGCACTAAAACGTCTATTAAGTCCGTCATTTTCTGATGTTTGTTAATATTGTATGCCAAAAATATGCCAGTTTCTAGGTATCTTCACTTTGTATGCGTATATATATATAGGAGGTGTTTTTATATGCCAAAATTAGAAATTGAATTAATTGACAGTTGTATTGATTTACTGTTTTCCAAAATGCCACAAGGACCATTAAAGGATATGCAACGCGTGATTGTTAATGAGATTGCTACAAATGACGAATTAATGGCTAGATTGCTTGATTGCTTAAATATTTAAAATACTTTTATATATTTGTTGACATAGTGCTATCACTATGATATAATATGTATATAAAGAGGAGGTAGTACAAATGGAAAAGTACAAACCACAACGTAAATTCAGAAGTGAAAAAATGAGTAGTATAAATGTAAGCTATAAAACAGAATTTGTATCAAACTTCAAAGAAGCGTGTAATAAACTAAACGAAACACAATCGGCAGTCTTAAGAACTGCAATGGAGGAAACAATCATGAAATCAAACAATTTAATCACTAAGTATTCAATCGATTATGGCTACTACACAGAATTAGACGAAAACGGAAATGTCCAAGATTTAAGACCATGCGAAGAACATCAATTATTTGATAGCCTTGAAGTTGCTAAAAAGGAATTCGAAAAAGCCCAGGCCCCTTCGCCAAAAGGATATGTTGAATTATCTGAAATCACATTTACAAAACTTGAATATAGCAATAACAATTTACACATTAATGATTATGAAAATATCGTTAATAACGAAAGTTTAGAAATTAAAATTTAAAGTAAAACACATCAATCAAGATGTGTTTTTTCATACTCGTAAACAATTGGCTTGAAGTATTCTTCTTCAGCTTTCGTTCGTGCGGCAATAGCTTCGTTAACGTCATCAAATCTACCTAAATAAATAGACTTTCTTTTTATCATAATTTGAGCAATCCATTTCTTACGTTTAGGATCATAGCAAACTCCCTTAATTTTAGATTGACTGTTTTTGTTGTGTTTCCTTGTTTCACTTATACTTAATATTGAAGTCCCATTATAAAATTTCATACGTTCCTTTATTTCTGATTTTCTAACTTCATTATTTAGACAACCACATGACTTATAATTTTTAAATTGTGAGGAAGCCATAATCAGTTCATTCCCACAATCACAATGAACTAACCAACATGCTTGTTTATTTTCAGTCCTAACAAATTCAACGACTTCTAGGCGATCGTGCTTTTCTCCGACTAAATCAACCACTTTATGATTTAAGCACCCACATGATTTAGTATGACCATTTATCAAATGGGACTTGGTAACATTGACTATATTTCCACAATCACATTTGCACTTAAAAACGACGTTACCGTTTTTATCGTTATCAACTCGTTCTATGATTGTTAAATTGTTATATTTATTCACAATTTCAGTCATTTAATCACCTTTTAAAATATTATAGCACAAAAAAAAGACTTTACCTAAATTATAGATAAAGTCAATTTTTATATTATTTAATTAAACAATCGGATACTTTAACCCACGAGTTAATCTCACTCGCCAATACCCAATCAAAGCCATTCTGTTGCATTGTTCCACCACTTCTATATAATGTAGTAGCCTTTTTGATAAACTCTGGTACTGGTGTTCCATAGGCATTACCACCATAGCAAGAAGCGTTTTCGCTAATCCAGAAACGACTACCAACTGGTAAAGAACTAGGTATTCTAAAGCCATTCGTAACTGTTTGTTCATTTCCACCAACAACCGATAAGTTATCTGTATTAATCGCACAGATGACTTTGCCATTTCTGACGATAACTGCACGCTTCCCTTTTAATTCAATCACTGTGTATGTACCTGTAACATATAACTTCGTACCATTTTCGTCATACGGATTGATTACGTTGACGGATGACCCTACATTAATTCCACTAGGTTGTGGCTTAGGTTGTGGTACTGGTGTAGGAATAGGCACACTAGTTGCATTAGCGTATTTGTCCCATGCAACCACATCGCCATAAAACACGTTGCAATCAAGATGATTAGGAATACCACCTAAAATGCCACTAGATGTCCACTGCCACATTGCTACAAACTCCCAATATTTGCAATTAGGTTGTGGTCCAGCATTACTCATATCGTAATCGTAATCCTCGATATAATCACGATAGCGCGCTACCCACAATCCATAATTAGCATTAGCAACACTAGACCAATCATAACTATTGACTACTGACTCCGACATATAAATCATAGGCTTAATGCCTGTTAAAGAGTAAACAGTGTCTAACCACTCTTTAGCCCACGCTACATCATGTTTTAAGGCACTCTCCCAGTCTAATACTAGTATTGCCTTATTTATATATGGTTTAATTAAACTCACGTACCACGTTGCTTCTTGAGCACCTGTATTACCTAAATCGTTACGCGCAAAGTGGTACAATCCTAATCGTTTACCACTCGCAATCGTGTTTGCTACGTGTTGCTTGAATTTTGGATCAGTGTACCCAACTCCCTCACTTGCTTTAACAATTACAAAGTCTGCATTAATTGTTGATAAGTCAATGTTTGGTTGGTGCATTGATATGTCAATTCCCTTTAGCATATATTTCCTCCTTTGCCTTACTAGGCTTTTAAGTTTTCTAAATCGCTAATTCTGTGATTAGCAACTTCAATCTTTTCTTCA
>JAVXSC010000144.1:0-6495 GCA_036643355.1 Myroides sp. | reverse complement strand
CAAATCCGCCTTTAATTACACCTTCTTCAACCGTAATAATAGTTTCAAAATCTTTAATTAACTCCACAATTTCTGTTTCGTTTAAAGGTTTGATTTGTAAGAAATGATGCACCGCAAAATAATCTGTATCGAAACTTAATGCTTCCAGAACATTTTCTAAAATGGTTCCTGTTGAAAAAACGGCTGCTTTTTTTCCTTTTTTAATTGTTTGAATTTTAGAAAGATCGATCGTTTCAAAAGGAACTTTCCAGTTTTCGACAGATGAATATCCGCGAGGATAACGAACTGCGACTGGTTTTGAATTGTTATTCTGCACCGAAAATAACGTTTGACGCAATTCTACAGCATCTTTCGGAGCCAGAATAGTAAGGTTTGGAATTGCCTGTAAATACGCAATATCAAAAACGCCTTGATGTGTTGCACCGTCTTCGCCCACCAAACCGGCACGATCAATACAGAAAATTACCGGAATGTTCTGCAACGCCACATCGTGAATCAATTGATCGTAAGCACGTTGCAAAAAGGTAGAATAAATGGTACAAAAAACAGTAAAACCGCTTAATGAAATTCCGGCTGCCAAGGTAACTGCATGTTGTTCAGCGATGCCAACATCAATAGCACGTTCAGGAAATTCATCCATCATGTATTTTAGCGAACTTCCTGTTGGCATTGCAGGTGTAATGGCAAATATTTTCGAATTCTGCTGTGCTAATTCCAATAAAGTCAGTCCGAAAACATCCTGATATTTTGTAAACTTCTGTACATTATTTTCAAGCAGATCGCCTGTGATTTTATCAAATTTTCCCGGTGCATGATACAGCACCTGATTTTCTTCTGCCTGCTTTAACCCTTTGCCTTTTGTGGTGGTGATATGCAAAAACTGCGGTCCGCTTTTAACTTTCAATCGCTGCAGTTCATGAATCAGTGCTTTTAAATCGTGTCCGTCAATTGGCCCCACATATTTAAAATTCAATGATTTTATCATGTTGTTGCTCTTTGGATTTTCGCCTTGCTTTACCTGCATTAAGTAACTTTTCAGCGCACCCACACTAGGATCGATCCCAATAGCATTATCGTTTAAAACCACAATTAAATTGGCATTTGTTACACCGGCGTGATTTAAGGCTTCAAACCCCATTCCCGATGCAATAGATGCGTCACCAATCACCGCAATATGCTGAATATCGTTCTCACCTTTCAATTTGCTGGCAATCGCCATTCCCAAAGCTGCCGATATCGATGTAGAAGAATGCCCAACACCAAAGGCATCGTATTCGCTTTCGCTGATTTTAGGAAATCCGCTCAATCCGTTTTTTTGTCGGTTGGTTTCAAAATCAGCTTTACGACCGGTTAAAATTTTGTGCACATACGCCTGATGTCCCACATCCCAAACCAATTTGTCAATAGGCGTATCAAACACATAATGCAAGGCAATGGTTAGTTCTACAACCCCCAGACTTGCACCTAAATGACCGCCGTTTACCGAAACAACATCGATAATAAACCTACGGATTTCATCTGCCAACTGTTGCAGCTGTTCCAAGGTTTTCGATTTTAAATCGGAAGGAAATTGAATTGTTGGTAAAATTGGGGTCATTAACTTTTAAATTATTAAACAAATTTACAATAATATCTTATTTTTGAACGAATAATTTACTGATTGAAATGCTATTGAACGACGAATATTTTATGCAGATTGCTTTAAACGAGGCAAAAGAAGCGCTTTTAAAAAACGAAATTCCTATTGGGGCGGTAATCGTGGCGAATAATTCCATACTAGCGAAGACGCATAATTTAACCGAAAATTTGAATGATGTTACAGCACATGCCGAAATGCAGGCTATTACGGCTGCAGCAAATGCAATTGGCGGCAAGTATTTAAAGAACTGTACGATGTATTTAACGGTTGAACCTTGCCAAATGTGTGCCGGTGCGTTGTATTGGAGTCAGATTTCTAAAATTGTGGTTGGTGCGCAAGACAACAAACGTGGTTTTACCACTATGGGCGGACAACTACACCCGAAAACTGAAATAATTTATGGTGTTTTAGAAGATGAATGTAAGGAATTAATGCTTGCCTTTTTTCAGAATAAAAGGTAAAAAGCTGTTTAAGAAACACTAATTTGTCAAGCTGAACTTGATTCAGCTTCTCATAAAGTTTTTAATTAAAATAAATGAGATCCCGGATCAAGTCCGGAATGACAATAGTTAACTTTCCTAAACAGCTTTCTTATTTAGTTCTCGATACAGAATTTCTCCGATTTTCTTCAAAATTCTTACTCGAACTGACGTAAAATTTAATTTATTTAAAATCTACGAATTAAAAACGATATCCGACAGAAAGTTGCATTACGCGGTTTTTCCAATCCACATTCGGTTCATCAATAACATTTGTCATTCCGGCATTGTAACGCGCAGAAATCATAAAGTTTAATGGTAAATTGACACTTAAACCAACATTCAGCGAGAAATCGAAATCATTGAATTTAGGGCTATCCGGATTTAAGTCGGAAAACTTAACTTTAGAATCGGTTAAAAACCCTGCTTGTGGACCTGCTTCAATTGCTATTCCGTTGGTGATATAATATTTCAACATTAACGGCACGTTTACATAACTTAAGTTAAAATCGTGTTCAACGGTAGCGTTTTCAAATGTAGTTTTCCATTTACCACCTGCTGACGAATAATAAACTTCGGGCTGAATGGCAAATTTATTAAAACGAATTTCTGCAAAGGCACCCACGTGAAATCCGTTGATGGAATTATTGTCGTGAAAATCTTGCCAGCTTTTTCCTTCTAATTTTGCATTGTTGTAACCTACTTTAGGTCCGAATGTGAAATCTTGCGCCTGTACTGCATTTCCGCATAAAAATACAGTAAATAGCATTGTTATAATTTTAGGTAACTTTTTCATAGTATTGGGCTTTATGAATTGTTTATCAAATTTTAATCCAAAGCCGAAGTTACTTAAAATAACACAAACATGTTACTGTGTAAATTATTAAACTGTAACTTTTTTCCACAAAAAAACCGCAACAGATTGTTGCGGTTTTACTTAATATCTTTACTTATGAGAATTTGTAACCAACAGAAACTTGAATGACTGCATTTTTAGTATCTAAAGCTTCAACATTAATATCAACATCTCCAAAATTTAGTGTATTATCTTTACCTACTTTTGACAAACCTAAATTATAACGAGCTCCAATAAAAAAACCATTATCTAAATTGAAACTTGCTCCAGCGCCAACACCAAAATCAATAGAGTTAGAAAAATCTTTATCATCACTCTCAATTGACACGTTTTCACCCATGGAATTAATTGTTCCTTCCGTTTTTGCAGACATTAGAAAACCAACATAAGGTCCTGCTTCAACAGCAAAACTTGGCGCTATATAATATTTAGCCATAATAGGCACATTAATATAATCAATTTTAGATGTAGTATTTGTAGTTACATTCACACCCATAACATTTCTAGTTCCTTCTCGTTTAGCACCTTGAGCCGAATATAAAATCTCTGGCTGAACAGCGAATTTTTCGTTGAACTTAATTTCTGCAAATGCTCCCACATGAAAGCCGATTAACATTTTATTGTCATTTGCATCCTTTCCACTTATATTAGCAATATTAACACCTGCTTTAGGACCAAATTTTACTTCTTGTTGCGCTAATGCACTTGTAGAGAATGCAACTAACCCTAAAAGGGTTAAGGTAATTTTTTTCATAATTGTAATTTTTAATTTTCAACAAATATAACTATGTTATATAATTTAACGAAAAAATATAAAAAATAAAACCGCAACAGATTGTTGCGGTTTTACTTAATATCTTTACTTATTAGAATTTGTAACCAACACCTACTTGGATTACGCCGTTTTTGATATCTGCAGCCTCTACAGTAAAATTAGTACCTCCTACATTTTCTGTATATTCTTTACCAACTTTTGATAAGCCTAAATTATAACGTGCCCCAATAAAAAAGCCGTTATCTAAATTAAAACTCGCTCCAACTCCAACTCCAAAATCAATTGAATTAGAAGAATCTTTCATATCTTCAGTTGATTTTTCTGTTTGTGTAACACCACCAGCAGTTATTGATGTTTCATATTCTGATTCTGCAGTCATTAGGAATCCAACGTAAGGACCAGCTTCAACAGCAAAACTTTCAGTTATATAATATTTAGCCATAATTGGCACATTAATGTAATTTAGCTTTGCAGTACCTTCAGCTGTATAATTAACAGGTACTCCCATCATCATCTCCGTTCCAGACTCTTTTACTTTAGCACCTTGCGCAGAGTATAAAATTTCTGGTTGAATTGCAAATTTGTCGTTAAACTTAATCTCTGCGAAAGCGCCGACATGGAAACCGACCATCATTTTAGCATCATCGGCATCTTTTCCACTTACTGTAGCAAAGTTCACACCTGCTTTAGGACCAAATTTTACTTCTTGCTGCGCCAATGCACTTGTAGAGATCGCAACTAAACCTAATAAGGTTAAGGTAATTTTTTTCATAAATAGTATCTTTTAATAATTTATTTAGCAGCAAATATAGTAATTTAAATATTTTAACAAAATATTTCAACTACTAATTAATCGATATGTTAACAATTAAGAATTAGTACAAACAAAAAATGCCGAACCTATGTTCGGCATTTTGTTATTCAATCTGGTTTCCTTGTTTGTCAAAGAAATGGTATTCTAAATAGGTGTAGGCATCGCGCGGTATAATTTTTATCCAACGTTTGTGTTCTAAAAACCATTTGGCACGTACCGACGGTAATCCTTTTGTAAGATACGCAGCTATAAAAGGGTGCGCACTTAAAACCATACTTTTATGGTCTTTAACAATTCTTTCTAGGTCAGCTGATATTTTATCAATAACTAAAATCGGAGCCTCAATTTCTCCTTCACCGTTATGGTCAGGGTTTTCTTCTTTTGTTTTGATAGAAACTTCAGGTCTAACTCTTTGTCTAGTAATTTGAATTAATCCAAATTTACTAGGAGGCAAGATTTTGTGTTTTGCTTTATCATCGCTCATTTCTTCTTTTAGGTAATCGTATAAAACTTTACGATTTTCGGGATTACTCATATCGATAAAATCGACTACAATAATTCCGCCCATATCGCGCAATCTTAACTGGCGTGCAATTTCTGATGCGGCGATCATGTTTACTTCAAGAGCTGTGTCCTCTTGAGATAGAGCTTTGTTTGAGCGGTTTCCGCTGTTAACATCAATAACATGCAAAGCTTCGGTGTGTTCTATGATAAGATAGGCTCCTTTGCTCATAGATACGGTTTTACCGAATGAAGTTTTAATTTGTCGTTCAATATGATATTTCTCGAACAACGGCACTTCTTTGTTGTTATAATGCTTTACGATGGAAACTTTTGAAGGGGCTATTTCTTGCAGATAGTCCTTCGTTTGGTAATAAAGTTCATCGTCATCTATATGGATTCCGGTAAAAGTATCGTTAAAAACATCGCGCAGAATGCTTGATGCTCTGTTTACTTCGCCAAAAACTTTTGATGGGTGATGAGCTGTGGTTAAACGTTTACAAAGTAAAATCCATTTATCCATTAAACCTTGTAAGTCTTTTTCTAATTCTGTAACATTTTTGCCTTCGGCTACTGTACGAACAATAACGCCGAAACCTTTTGGCTTAATAGTAAGCATCATTTTTTTAAGACGCTCTTTTTCTTGTTTTGATTCGATTTTTTGTGATATCGAAACACGTTCTGAAAAAGGAACCAATACTAAATAACGACCGGCAAGCGAAAGTTCTGAACTAATTCGCGGACCTTTGGTTGATATAGGTTCTTTAACTATTTGTACTAAAACTGATTGGTTGGCACTTAACACATCGGTTATAACGCCGTTTTTATCAATTTCAGGTTCAAAAGGAAATTTTTTAAGAGTGAAATCATTTAATTTACCTGCAGTTACAAGTTTTGTAAACTTCATGAGTGTAGGAAGGTTTGGACCCAAATCGTGGTAATGTAAAAAGGCATCTTTATCGAAACCAACATTTACAAACGCAGCGTTTAAGCCAGGAACTGGTTTGCGTATTTTTGCTATAAAAATATCGCCAACCGAGAAACCTTTTTCGTCTTCTCTGTCTCTGTGTAATTCTACTAATTTCCCGTCTTTTAATAAGGCAAAATCTACTGTATTGGAACCAGACCTAATAATTAACTCTTTGTTCACTTGGTACATTTTTATCCATACTATCTAGTTTAAGTATTAAGGTTTAAAGTTTAAAAACTTGAAACAATTAAAACTTGTAACCAAAAAATACAGATGGATTAAACATTAAACAGGTATTACCCTTTCTTTTAAAATAAAATTTAAAAGATTTTTCAAAGAACTTTTTAATTTGTAATAAAAGAAAAAGTAGTTTAAAACTACTTTTTCTTTTTGTGACGGTTAGCTCTCGCTCTTTTTTTACGTTTGTGCGTAGCTACCTTATGTCTTTTTCTTTTTTTACC
>JAVXSC010000143.1:0-6517 GCA_036643355.1 Myroides sp. | reverse complement strand
AGTAACTGATATTTTTCTTCGTTTTCGTATCTGTACTGTTTCAAGCAGTATTTTAAAGCATATAAATTTGCCGCATATTTAAACTTTAAATCGGTGCTTTGCAACATCACTTTATAACCGTAAAAATTAGCTTCGGTTTCGCTTGCAATCCCCAACTGATGTGCCATTTCATGTGCCACCGTAACCGGCATTCCAATGGTTGGAATTTCAATATTTAACTGATTTTCATGCGTAAAAGGATTAAAATATCCGCTAAATCCGGTGTATGATTGTAAGTACGAATAAAACGATGGTTTTACGTTGTTGATTTTATTATCAGTCAAAATTTCCTTTAAATGATCAGGCAGTTTTGTATAGTTCAATCGGGCAGTTTTGTTGAATAATTCCAAATCTTTCTCAATCGATACTTCTTTTAATGAATCATTTGTGATTAAAAACTGCTGGCTGTTTACAATTTCTGTCAATTTGTTTGTGATCGAATCTAATTCGGCTTGCGTATAACTTCTTTCTAATTTTAACTGATGTGCAACCGAAAACTTGTAATTGTTCCATCCCCAAAACAACTGAAAAATTCCGAAGAACAATAAAACCGATGTTAATATAAAAACACCAAAATCCTTATACAACCTTCGTTTAATCAATGCAAAACACTTGTAAATAAAGTAAATTACAACAACGGCGTAAAGCACATCTCCCAAAGAAAACGGAAATATATTCGATATTAAATGCAAGAAACTATCTAAATAGCTGTAAAGTTTTTGATTGTAAATATGAGTAAAAAATTCAGGAAATAAAGGACCAATTAAATAACTACAAATTACAAAGAGCAGTAATACAGTTAAAAAGAAATATTTTTTTTTCATTTAAATATTTTATTTAGAATAAATAAAAATAATTATTTATATTTGTACTCGTTAAAGATAAGGATAATGAGTAAATGTAAATCTTTTAATGAGGTAATTTATTTTTGCGATGGAAAAAAGTGTTGCAGATACAATGAAGAAGCAAAATCTTGCTTAAAAGAATTACTTAAAGAAACAGGTTTAAACCAAAGTGTTTCGTTAGAAAAAATGAAATGTCAGGGAATGTGCAAAAGCGCACCGGTGTTTTACATTGATTCTGAAAAAAAGTATAAAAAAGAAGTAACAAAGAAAAAAGCACAGAAGTTATTTGACAAGTATATTGTTGCGTAACCTTAAAAATAATTATTGTTTTTATTTTGTATGACAGCCATTTTAAACCCAGTTTAAAGTGGCTTTTTTGTTTTATAATAAGTAACTTTGGTTAAAATTTAAAAGATATGAGTCAAGATATTCGCAATTTAGAACCACTTCCGTTGTGGAATCATTTTGCAGATTTAAACGCAGTTCCGCGTCCGTCAAAAAAAGAAGAACGTGTAATTGCCTTCATGAAACAATTCGGCGAAAATCTAGGATTGGAAACCATTGTTGACGAAGTAGGTAATGTAATTCTTAAAAAACCTGCAACTGCTGGTATGGAGAATCGTAAAACAATTGTTTTACAGTCGCATTTAGACATGGTTCACCAAAAAAACAATGATACCGTTTTCGATTTTGATACACAGGGAATTGATATGTATATCGATGAAGATTGGGTTCGTGCAAAAGGAACTACTTTAGGTGCCGATAACGGAATTGGTGTAGCAACAATCATGGCGGTTTTGGCTTCAAAAGAAATAGAACATCCTGCAATTGAAGCTTTGTTTACTATTGATGAAGAAACTGGAATGACTGGTGCAATGGGTTTAAAAGGCGGGTTGCTAACTGGCGATATATTATTGAATTTAGATACAGAAGAAGACGATGAAATTGATATCGGTTGTGCTGGTGGGGTAGATGTTACCGCAACCGCAGAGTACGATGATGAAGATACTCCCGATGGATCTGTAGCTTACACGATCACCGTTAAAGGTTTAAAAGGCGGGCATTCAGGTATGGATATCCACAAAGGTTTGGGTAACGCCAATAAAATTATGAACCGTTTGCTTTTTAATGGTTTTGATAATTTCGGATTACAAATTTCGACCATTAACGGGGGAAGTTTACGTAACGCGATTCCACGCGAAAGCGTTGCAAACGTGATCATTGCAAAAATGTACGATGAATCTTTTGTGTTTGATATGTTGCCGGTTGTAAACGATATTAAGGCAGAATTTGCAACGACCGAACCTAATTTAGAAATCATTTTTGAAAAGCAGGAAACATTACCAGAAAAAGTAATGCCTGCAATGGCTCAATACTATTTGGTTCGTGCATTATACACGGCTCATAACGGAGTTTACAGAATGAGTGCAGATTTTGATGATTTGGTTGAAACATCAAACAACATTGCAAAAGTAACAGTTGGTAATGGAAAATTGCAGGTGCAGTGCTTAACAAGATCTTCGGTTGAAACATCAAAGTTCGATTTAGCGAACAGTTTACGTTCAGCATTCGAATTAATGGGATGCGAAGTTGATTTTTCAGGATCTTATCCAGGTTGGACACCAAATCCAAATTCATCAATCTTAAAAGTTTTAGATGAATTGTACGAAAAACAAAACGGACAAAAAGCGAATGTAGTTGCTTGCCATGCCGGATTAGAATGTGGTATTTTAGGAACTAATTACCCTGATATGGAAATGATTTCGTTTGGACCAACAATTCGTGGTGCGCATTCACCAGAAGAACGTGTTTCTATTTCATCAGTTCAAAAATATTGGAAATTTGTTTTAGAAATTCTAAAAAATATTCCTGTTAAATAGCGAAAAAGCAACTCAATTGAGTTGCTTTTTTACTTTATTTTAATCTTACTGAACGATTGCCGATTTGAGAAAAAAGACAAAATTTGAATTTGCTCATCTTTTGTTCTGTAATATAGTGTGTTAAATTTTAGAATTACAACTTTGTATATATCCTTCATTTCCGATTTAGGGAAAATATCCGGATTTCTACTAATCAATACAATAGTATTCTCAATATGTTTAACTAGTTTCTTAATTTCTTTTTCAGTAAAATTTCTTTCAAGATAATTTATTGTATCGCTTAATTCGTTTAACGCATTTTCTGTCCAATAGATACTATAACCACTTTTCATAAACTTTTTGCGCAACGGTGTGTGGTTTCAAATTTTCTTCATCAGCTTCAATAATTCCTTTTTCAATAGATGATTTTTCTTCGTCTGAAATGGAATTCCACCAATCTTTGCTTTCTTCTTTTTTAAATTGAAGTAACTTTTCAATAATAGATTTATCTTCCAAAGTTGAAAGCCATTGAATTAATTCTATTTTTTTATTTAAAATTTGTGTATTCATAATTTATATTCTTCTGATATTCAAATTTATGAATTTAAAAATAAATATAATTTTTTATTTTTTCCCTAAAACATATCCCAAATATGCCATTGGAATATATGCCAAAATTAAATCAAGACAGTTAAACCACATTGGTGCGTTAGGTATCATGAAAATATTAGCAATACCACCTGCTAAAAACAAAAATCCGATTACCATTGGTCCAACAATTGATTTAGGACTAGACAGTTTAGTTGCAATAAATGCACCAACCAACGTTCCTAAAGTATGAGCCAAAAAAGGAAAAATAAAATGTTTAGGTTCCATTAAATGCATACCTGCAGCCAAACCTTCGGCATTGTTATTATTTACACCAGCTGGTAAAGGTATTATTTTACCACTTACAGCAACAAGTATCATGTTTACTACAGATCCAATAATAAATCCGGCAACGGTTGCTAATATATTTCTGTATTTTTTCATAATCTCAATTTTACTTCTTCGTTAATTTATCATTCCAGCTTTGAACAAATTTTAGCTTCTCGCTTTTTAATTCATCGGCTTTTTCATCTAAATTAAAGGGTTCAATACCATCTAATTCTTCATAAGTGTAAAAATTGTACTGTATGATTTCTTTTAAATGATCTATGTGAAACTGGTACTCATCTAACAAATAACTGATTTCTTCTTTCAGTTCTTTTTTGAATTCTTTTACAACTTTTAACTCTTCAAAAATCTGATCGATCGTTTCTTCTGTTTCTGTAAAACTATATGGCGTGTAAATTGGCACAAGTGATTTAAAATCAGTACTATTTTGTAAGCTACTTAATGTTTTAATCGAACCAAAATCAAAGTTTGAATATTCCTTTAAAATGTTATCATTTGCAATAATATGGTTGATAAATTCAGCATAAAATGATTCAGTTTCAACATCAAAATCCTTTAAATTATAAAAATGCTGTAACAGAACAAAAGCATCATTATAAAAGCCAATTACATCATCTTCAATAATATCGGGTGTATAATTTTCTTTAAATTGTAGCACAAAATCGTTAATAGGCACGCTGTTATTTTCCATAATTCTGATATTTTTTGTAAAGATATTCCTAATATTTTTATCTTTGGTTACAATGTGATAAAATTAGTTATGAAAACAGTTTATGAATTAGATTTACACGAAAGTACGATTGTTAAAACAGTGATACCTGAATACGAAAACCGCTTGAAACAGATTATTTATTATAGAGTAACTCGGGTTGCCGGTGGTTGGTTGTACAAGAAAATCGGAGTTGATTTTCCGGAAGTTTTTGTGCCTTACAGCGATGAATTTAAAAGTAGAAGAGAAACTGATATATAGCAAAAGAGATGGTTATATGTAATTTTATTGAAGTGCGTTAAACAAACTGATGAAAGAAAAAATTAAGAATATCTTACTTCTACTATTTATTTCCTGCTTTTTTAGCTCTTGTAACTTTGGATATAAAAAAGAAAATGGAAAAGTTTTCTATAAATATTGGAATGCAGGAATGGGAATTTCTACAAGAACATTTGAAATTATAGATGTAGATTTTGAAACATTTGAAGAAATTGAATTCGATAGTGATTGTAGTTTTAAGTTTGCTAGGGATAAAAATAATTTATATATAGATGGACATAAATACAATGACGTTGATCCTAAAACCTTTAAATATATTGGAAATTACATATTTGCAGATAAAGATTCAGCTTACTTTTTTGGTTTCTATAACAACTTTAATGATTGTTCCATAAAAAATATTAATCCAAATAAAATTGAATTATTAAAATATCCTTGGGCAAAATCTGGAAATTATCTTATAAACGGTAAATCAACAATTTACTTAAATGATATTAATGATTTTACACCAATAGATGATGATTGGGGTAAAACAAAAACAAAAATCATTAATTGTAATAAAATTTTATATGACGCTCATGTAGAATCTTTTGAAGTTATATCCTCATATGAAGGAAAGGATAAGTATTTTAACTATGAATTCGGAGCTATAAAAAATGATGATTTTAAAAGAGAAAGTTTTACAGCATTTTCTTTTTACAACAAAGATTTATGTAAAACTATATCAGTTCAATTCGATGATATTTACAATGAATTGGTATCATATAATCAAGATAAAAAAAATCCTATTAAAATTATTGAAAAACTTAAAGAACTAAATTTTCAAATAATCGATACTAAAGAAGTTGATTGGATTGGAGATTCGAAAATTATTAGAGTTAATCTAAAAAATGATAATTGCGATTGTATTGTTGAAAAACTTTATCGCATAGATTACTCTATCTCTTCTGAATATGAAAATAGATTCAAAGTTACTGAAAGGTTTTATTGTAAATAAAGAATGTTTAAAACATTTAGTTTTAAGTGATAAATAGTACTTTTCTAATTTCCTTTCCACCAAAAAATATCAACTTTGTAAACTACATTTCTTATTAAATTGAACTTTGTACTCAATCCAAATCACAGATGGTTAATACCATCTCTTTTTATTTTTTTTAGAAGCATCGGATTTTCGTGATGCCGAATTTTGTGTCGAATTCTTTTTGTTTGAATTACCTGTTGCTGCAGATTTGTTTTTATTTCTTAAATCTTTTTTAGCATTCGGGTTTGGTTCGCGCCACGGAAAAGGATTGTCTTTTACCACTTTAACCTGCAAACGAATCAGTTTTTCAATATCATGCCAATACGTTTTCTCATCGCGACCAACAAACGAAA
The DNA here is from genome assembly GCA_036643355.1 of Myroides sp. Classification (GTDB taxonomy): domain Bacteria; phylum Bacteroidota; class Bacteroidia; order Flavobacteriales; family Flavobacteriaceae; genus Flavobacterium. Next base: position 476 of record JAVXSC010000143.1, on the reverse strand, counting down.
GTGCCAAACCTTCTTCGCCGGCACGACCTGTTCTACCAATTCTGTGAATATAAATTTCAGGAATATTCGGAATATCATAGTTAATCACAAAAGGCAGTTGCTGAATGTCAATACCGCGCGAAGCAACATCTGTTGCAACTAAAATATCAATCTGTTTGTTTTTAAAATCTTCTAAAATCTGTAATCGGGCTGCTTGCGATTTATCTCCGTGAATGGCATCGGCCTTGTAACCTTCTTTCTGTAAAAAATCAACTACATTATCGGCGCCTTGCTTGGTTCGAGTAAAAAGCAGAACATTTTTCAGGTCTTGGGTTTCAAGAACGTGTTTTAAAAGTTTCTTTTTATCTTCTTTTTCAACCAGATATGTTTTCTGCGTAATATTTACACCCGTACTAGAATCAGGATCAACCGATACATACACGGCATTGCTTAAAAATTCGTCGGCTAATTCACGAACGCCCATTGGCATGGTGGCA
>JAVXSC010000142.1:0-6644 GCA_036643355.1 Myroides sp. | reverse complement strand
ATGTGAGGGTATAGTCTTTAAAAAGAAATTTTTATTCTTTGAAAAAGATGTTGCTGAGATATCAATAGATGAAATATATAACAAAGGAATACTTACTAATAGTGGTTTTAGCGGATACATTCATCGTACGTCGAAAGTAATTTATATAACAGCTGAAAAAGATATGGATTCTTCTTATCAATATATAAAAATCGTTCCCTTGCCAAATAACGAAGTACTTATTGAAAAGAATTACAAATCTTCACACGAACCCGCTCCATCTGGACAAGAAATCATCCAACTGTAAAAAAATCATTTAAAACTAATTATTATTTATAGAAATTTACTCATATTTTATCCAATCTAAGTTTTTTTTATTTAACAGATAATTGTATTTTCGCTCATTGAAAAAATTACACATTATATAAAATGGCAGTTTTACAGAAAATTAGAGAGAAATCTGGGTTACTTATCGGAGTAATCGGATTAAGTTTATTCGCTTTTATTATTGGCGGTTTGTTTGAAGGAGGCATTAATTTTACTTCTCGCAATGTTGGTGAAGTAAATGGTGTTGCAATTCCTGCAGCCGATTATTCCAACAAAATTCAGAATTTAGAACAAAGTGGTCGTGGCAAAGGTTCGCAACTGCACAATCAGGTTTGGTCGAACGAAGTTCGTACTATTTTGTTTACCGAACAGTTAGACAAAGCTGGATTGCGTTTAGGAAAAGATCAATTGATAAATGTTTTAAAAACTGATCCAAGTTTCGCTCAAAACCCTCAATTCTTAAATGATGCAGGTAAGTTTGACATGAACAAATTCAACACGTTTTTAGCTCAAATGAAAGCACAAGGTCCACAACAATGGAATGCTTGGTTAGCTTACGAAAAACAGTTAGAAACAGTTGCAAAAGAGCAAATGTACCTTAACATGATTAAAGGTGCAATTGTTACTACAACTGCCGAAGCTAAAATGGTTTACAAAAACGAAGCTACAAAAGTATCTTTTGATTATGTTACTATTCCTTTTTCATCAATTAACGACGATCAGGCAAAAGTAACTAACGATGAGATCAACGCATACGTTAAAAAACACGCAAAACAGTTTAAAACTACGCCTTCACGTAAGGTAGAATATGTTTTTGTTGCGAACAAACCTTCTCAAGAAGATGAAGCTGCATCAAAACAAATCATTGACGATTTATTAAAACCATCGATTGTATTCAACAAAACAACAGGTAAAAACGATACCATTTCAGGATTTGCAAAAGCTACAGATATTAAAGCATTCGTAAACCAAAATTCTGATGTTCCTTTTGATTCTACTTACTACGCAAAAGAGCAGTTACCGGTAGAACATGCAGAAAAATTATTCGCTGCACCAACAGGTTCAATTTACGGTCCGTATTTATTTAACGATTATTATGCGGTTTCAAAAGTTGTTGCAAAGAAAAATACAGCAGAAACTGTTGATGCTTCTCATATTTTAATTGCTTACAAAGGTGCAGACAGAGCAGATGCAGCTGTTACTTTAACAAAAGAAGAAGCAAAAGCAAAAGCGGAAGCATTATTGAAACAAGCGCAAGGCGGTGCAGATTTTGCTGCTTTAGCTACAGAAAACACAAACGATACCGGTTCTAAAGCAACTGGCGGTAAATACCCAAACATCAACAAAGGACAAATGGTCCCAAGTTTCGATCAGTACATTTTTAATAATCCTGTTGGAAAATTAGGAATGGTAGAATCTGATTTTGGTTTCCACGTATTAAAAGTTGATAAAGTAAACGAAAAAGAAGGTGTTCAATTGGCAACTATCGCTAAAAAAATTGAATCATCTACAAAAACCGAAGACCGTATTTATGCACAGGCTAACAAGTTTTTAGAAAGTGTAGAAAGCAACAGCAACGATTTCGCAAAACAAGCAACAGCACAAGGGTTGGTTTCGTTCCCTGCTACAAAAATTGATCCTTTTGACGATCAGTTAACAGGTGTTGAAGGAACACAAGCTGAAGCGATTCGTTGGGCATCTAACAAAAAAACAAGCATTGGCGATGTTAAGAAATTTGATTCTGCAGACGGATATTTAGTTGTGAAGTTAGTTAGTATCAACGATTCTGAAGTAATGGATGCTGATGATGCACGCCAAACTGTTGAACCAATTTTAATTAAAGAAAAAAAAGCAGCTATTATACGTAAGCAAATGGCAGGAAATACTTTAGAAGAAGTTTCTAAAAATGCGAAGGCAGGAATTGTAAATGCTATTGAAGTTACTGGTGCAAACCCAATGGTTAACGGTTTCCAAGAGCCTTTGGTTGTTGGTGTAGCGTTAGGTAGAAAGCCAAACGAAACATCAAAATTAATCGATGGTAGTAACGGTGTTTACATTGTAAAAACCAAAAATGTTACTAAAGCAGTTGATTTACCTAACTATTTAACTTACAAACAAAAAGTAGGAACAAACAACCGCCAAATGGCTCAAAACATGGTCTTCAGTGCATTGTATCAAAATGCGAAAATCGAAGATAACCGCGCGAAAGTTTTACAATAAAATTTAAGTGAATACAACATATAAAAGTCCGTTTTAAAACGGACTTTTTTTTATCTATTAATTTGCTATTTTTGTAGCAACAAACTAATAACAAATGAAAGCATACGTATTTCCCGGACAGGGTGCCCAATTCGTTGGAATGGGTAAAGATTTATATGAAACATTGGCAGTTGCAAAAGAATTGTTCGATAAAGCCAATGAAATTTTAGGTTTTAACATTACCGAAATTATGTTTAACGGTACCGATGAAGAACTAAAACAAACCAAAGTAACACAGCCTGCGGTATTTTTACACTCGGTAATTTTGGCAAAAACCTTAACCGATTTTAAACCTGAAATGGTTGCTGGACATTCTTTAGGAGAATTTTCTGCTTTGGTAGCAAACGGAACACTTTCTTTTGAAGATGCGTTGCAATTGGTATCAAAACGTGCAATGGCAATGCAGAAAGCCTGCGAAATTACTCCATCTACAATGGCTGCAGTTTTAAATTTAGATGATAAAATAGTTGAAGATATTTGTGCATCGATTGACGGTGTTGTTGTAGCAGCAAATTACAACTGCCCTGGACAATTAGTGATTTCGGGCGAAACAAAAGCGGTTGAACTAGCTTGCGAAAAAATGAAGGAAGCCGGTGCAAAACGTGCATTGATCTTGCCTGTTGGTGGTGCATTTCACTCGCCAATGATGGAGCCTGCTCGCGAAGAGTTGGCTGCTGCCATTGAAGCTACAACTTTTAATACGCCAACTTGTCCGGTGTATCAAAATGTAACGGCTGCTGCAGTTTCAGATCCTGCCGAAATCAAGAAAAACTTAATCACGCAGTTAACAGCTCCGGTTCGTTGGACACAATCTGTACAGCAGATGATTGCCGACGGAGCTACATCGTTTACCGAAGTTGGTCCTGGTAAGGTTTTAATGGGCTTGATTAACAAAATCAATAAAGACGTAGAAACGATAAAAGCTTAAACTTAAAACGACTTCAAAAACAGAAGTCGTTTTTTTATATCTTTAAAGAAAAATAGTTATGAAGTTTTTTAGTTTATTATTATTTCTTATTACACCCCTAACCTATTCTCAAACGATAGATTTAAATAATTGGATTGAAAACAAAAAATCAATTGATAGATACAAACATCCGCAAAACGAAGTATCTTACATAATTATCGAAGACAGTATTAATTATAGAATTGCAAAGCAAACTTCACCAACAATAATAGGTGATTCAATACCTTTTTCAGATGAATTCATCGAAAGTAAAATAGGTAAAAACTATGGCGGTCGTATTGTCAAAAAAGTATTTAATGGCTATTTCCTTTCATATTTAAATGGAGAACATGGTAGTGATTTTTATTTTATTTCAAACGATGGAAAAAAATCTTACGAAATCGAATCAATTAGACATGCTAAATATTTCTTTGAGTTAGATGGTGAGTTGTTTGTTTCATGTGGGCTTTCACATTTAGCTTTATCACGAGGCTCTATTTATAAACTAAAATTTAAAAGAAAATGGAAAGCTACCTATGTTGAAAATTTAGAAGCTGCTCCTGAAATTCTCTTTAAACATCTTCAAAATACATATATTATAACTCATGAAAAGATGCTTACAATAAATCAAGACACTTCTTTAAATACCATTTTAACCTTCCCTTTCAATATAGGAATATTCTATCCTACCTCATCGGTTATTATTAAAAATGATTTATATATTGTAATGCGTTCTGGTGTTTTGAAAGTTAAGAACTTTAGTTACAAACCAACGTTTCATTGGCTTGAAGAAAAAAACACTCACTAAAATCTTATTATATCATTAAAGAAAGATAATTATGAAGTTTTTAAGTTTAATATTTCTGATTTTACTCATTGGTTGTGAACCTAAAGAAGCCAAACCTGAATTGGATTTTGTGAAGATTGATATTTTAGCAATTCAACACCATATTCCATCATCAATTACAATAGATTTTAAAAGCAGATCCATTTCATTTAGTGATTTAACACAAATGAGCATTATGCCGAAAGATTGTTCTTATATATTTGAAATCTTAAAACCATCTGTTGACTTTGAATATATCAAATTAAATGAAACCGAATTTAAAGATATTAAAGTATTGTTTGGCAAACACTTTGTATCTGACATTCAAAAATTTAATACTGAATATCTCAAAAATAAAAATTCTGATGATTATATATTTGGTGAAGGAAAGAGATATAGAATAAACTTTGCAAAAGATTCTACTAAATTTGCAACTGATGATTTTTTAATTTTAGATGGTCATAATCAACGTAAGATTTATGAACTTTTAAAAATTATTAGAAAACACACAAAATCAACTGATAATATAAATTACATTGAATATTTTTCATTTGAATATGAAGAATCATATAAATCTACCGGTTAAAAAAATAAGCAATGATCCCAAAATTACGAACTGTAACAGTAACCAGATATATTACCCCTTTGCGTGAAGGCGGATCCCTACCCGCTTTAGCTGAAGCCTGTGACGATTTTAAATACGTGATAAAATTTCGTGGTGCTGGTCACGGCGTTAAAGCGTTGATTTCAGAATTATTGGGCGGAATAATCGCACAATATTTAGGATTACCCGTACCCGAACTGGTTTTTATTGAATTAGATGAAGCTTTTGGGCAAACCGAAGGTGATGAAGAAATTCAAGATTTATTGAAATTCAGTAAAGGATTAAATTTAGGTCTGCATTACCTTTCAGGTGCCGTTACGTACGATGTTGCTACAAACGATTGCGAGGAATTATTAGCATCAAAAATTGTTTGGTTAGACAGTTTTATTACCAATGTGGATCGCACGTTTCGCAATACCAATCTGTTGATCTGGCATAAAGAATTATGGCTGATAGATCATGGTGCATCATTTTACTTTCAGCATTCATGGGATAATTGGGAGAAAACATCTGTAACTCCTTTTCCGTTGATAAAGGATCACGCGCTTATTAAAAAAGCAACCAAATTGCAAGAGGCGCATACCGAATTCATTGGGAAATTGAACAACAATGTACTGCGTGAACTGGTAAACATCATTCCCGATGAATTTCTAAACTGGCAGGAAGGTCCAAGCAACGAAGAAATTCGCGAAGTGTATTATCAATTTTTGTCGAACCGATTGGCGCATGCCGATATCTTTCTAAAAGCTGCTCAAGATGCAAGATAAAGTTGTTTACGAATATGCTGTAATTCGAGTTGTTCCAAAGGTTGAACGCGAAGAATTTATAAATATAGGTTTGATTTTATTCAGTAAAAGAAAACGATATATTAAGTTTGATTATCAAATTCCCGAAGAAAAAATAAGAAGTTTTTGCAACGAATTTGATTTAAATCAATTAAAAGAAAATTTAGAATCGTTTGCTAAAATTTGTTTGGGTGCCAAAGACGGCGGACCAATTGCTGCATTAGAAGCCGATGAAAAATTCCGTTGGATTACTGCCGTAAAAAGTTCAAGCATTCAATCATCACGACCTCATCCAGGTTTATCGGCTGATTTAGATGCTACGTTTGATAAGTTGTATAAAGAATTGGTTTTGTAATATTAGTCGAAATATTTTTGATATAAAGTACAATCTTGTCACCCTGAACTTGTTTCAGGGTCTCACCTCAATAGTAAACTATGAAAGAATATTATGTTTATATCGTTACTAATAAATTCAGAACAACATTTTTATGTTGGTGTAAGTAATGATTTAAATAATAGAATTTCACAACATAATAATCATGAGGGTTCAATATTTACATCGAAATACAACCTTAACAGATTTTATATATTTTGAAGTTTTCAATGATATTAATCAAGCTATTATTAGAGAAAAACAACTTAAGAATTGGAAAAAAGAATGGAAACTAAATTTGATAAAATCAATCAATCCTAATTTAGAAACCCTAAAGTTATTTTAGTTACTTGTGAGATGCTGAAACAAGTTCAGCATGACTAAATATAAAAACTAAAAAAAGTCCTCAATTGAGGACTTTTAGTTTTATTCTACTCTGAATGATACTTTACAGATAACACCATAAGTTGAAATTTTGCCATCGTTTACGTGACATTTCATATCTTTCACATAAACAGAATCAATATTTCTTATTGATTTAGATG
>JAVXSC010000141.1:0-6699 GCA_036643355.1 Myroides sp. | reverse complement strand
AAAAATTAATAAATTTATAAACTAAACACTAAATTAGTTTTTATATTTAAATGTCTAATTTACTTTGAAGACGTACAAAGGAAGAATATTTGATCTGATGAAATACAGTCACTATGAAAATGCTCCTAAACATATTATTGAGCAAAAGGTGAGTGAACTAACAACAGATGTTTTTATTCAAAATTACGGTTACGAAAAACTAACAAATGATTTTAGAGAAGCTAATCGTATTAAATATTCGATCTTGAATCAACTTAAACTGTTTATAAATTTTCGCTGTGGTTTCAAATCTAATGATTTTTCAAAAGAGGTTTTAGAAAGCTATGGTTTGGTTTGCTGTAAATCATGTTTAGAAAGATTTAATAGTCAAGTTTAGTTCTTTTGGTAAGGATAGACTTTCTAAAAAACAAAATATAGATTATGAAACAAATTAAATTTAAAACCCAACCATTCGAAATACTTTTATAGGATTTCAACAATATTTGTATTAACTCAAAACTATATAATATGAAGAACATTACTCTATTCTTAGCTATCATTTTAACAGCTAATTTATCAGCTCAAAATGTAGGATCAACTACTAGAAAATTCATAGATGATGCGCAATTTACATTAATCGAGAAAGATTGGAATACCACAGCTGAATTTTATTCAGGCATAGGAGAGTTTGTTAAGTTTTTTCCTATAGAAGTTACGAATTTAAAATCTAAAACTAAGGTAAAGGCGTTGCAATTAGATATGGATATTAAGAAGCCAGAGGTATTTAAAACAGCGTGGGTAGGTTTAGACGAAATAGATGAATTTATTTATTTTATTGAGGAGAATGTTATTCCAAATTTGGATTTAAAATTCAAAAAACAATCAGCGGAATATATCTTTAAAGCTAAAGAAATGACGTTCTCTTATCTTGTAGATGAAAAACGAAAGAGAATATCTATCACTTTGAATAACTATGATAATGATGGAATACCGAATTATTATTTTTGGACAGAAACTCAGGTAAATAGAATACCAAACTTATTAGAAGTTTTAAAAAAAATTAAATAAATTATTCCTTTATGAAAAAAATATTACTTTTTTTACTCTTGATTTCATTCAATACAAATGCACAAACTTGTCAAGATATAATGGAATTTGTGAAATCCAAAAGTTTTGGTACTACATATACAAGTTATAATAGTGATGCAATTTCAAAAGTTACATTTTACGAGGTTTATATTGATTATCAAACGCATTACTTTGCAATTGTTTGTTTTAAGCAAGAGTATTCTTATTCATGTACTGAATATATTTACAAAGTAGCTTACGACACAAGACTAAAATATTCTTTGAAATATATGTCAAGCGCAGGAGAAGCATTTTGGGAGTATATAAATCCATATAGCAAACAACTAGATTGTGCGCCTGATTTTGAGTAAATTAAAATTATAAAACATGAAGATTTATATAATTACTTTAATCACATTTCTTTTTACATTAGTTGCCTTTAGTCAAGTTAGGCTAGGTTCTACGTCTGAAGAAATAAAACAAGAGTTTTGGCAAGAAGAATATGATCTAAATGAAGGTTATACAGATGATGATATTAATTATATAAGTCTGCGAGTGGATAGGGCTAGTGTTTTTTACTATTTTAATTATGATAAAATTTGTTTTTTATCTATGGTAATTCCAGATGACCAAGGGGCATTAAATTACTTTGTTGAACATTATAACCGCCAATATGTAATTGTATCATCTACTGAATGGAAGATGTATTCAAAGAATGGAATAGCGAAAATAAAGCTTATCTATGATGGAGAAGGAGGGTATTATTTTATGTGGAACAATCAAGAATAAAGTGGTATTAAATCTTGCATAAAAAGTTGACAACTTTACTTTAAAATGATCTATATTTGTATGAAAGGCTGGACATTCGGCTCTACCCTTAATAAGATACTCTGTGAAGTCAATAATATCAATGGTAACATTCCCTGGTTCGAGCCCAGGTGGGACCACTTTTAAGAAGCTTCGCAGAAATGTGGAGCTTTTTTATTGGGTTAAAGGGATTTTCTTAAGAGGTTACAGATTAAAAACAAAAAACCAGTAGCTTAAAACTACTGGTTTTTCTTTTATACTATTTTCTGAAAATACTATTTAAAATCTGCGTCTGTTACGCCTTCATTTACTTTAATTTCTGAAACTTTAAATTCAGCACCACCTAACATTGGTACAGTAAAAGTATGTGGAAATTTAATTCCTTTTACTTCTTTGTAATCTTTGTATGAAGTAGTCATTTCAACTGTTTGTCCTTGAGCTTCCATTGTTTCAGAAGCAGCGATTTTTAATCCAGATGCTACACTATAATAAACAGTTTCTTTATCTTTCTTTAAAACATACGCTTCCTCACCATTAAAAGTTTCAATACCTGTTAATTGGAATGAAGCTGCATTTTTTAAATCTTCTAATTCATCGAACATTTTTGCAGATGCTTGTGCTTCTTTTAACTCTTCACCTTTTAATTCTTGTTTTTGTCCTTGACCAGACATATAACCCATTGTAGGTGTAATTACTTGTTTCATTAACTCCATACCCATTCCGTTTAAAGAAGCTAACATTTGCCCTTTAGCGGTTTGTTTTTGAGTCATCGTAATTTCCATTCCTTGCATAGATCCTTTAGCAATTGTAGAAACCGATTTAACTTCTTTCAGTTTTTTCTCGCCACCAATTGCTTTCACATGGTTTTCGATCACTGTTGCAGAAGTTACGCCAGCTGGAGCAGCTTTTTTGAAAACTGGTTTTTCTACCGGATTTGCAAAACGGTCATAATAATTAACCGGGTATCCTAAACGATCTAAAGTACCTGCAACATCTGAACCTTTACCAACAATTACAATACGCTGGTTGTCTTTCTTAAAGAATTTGTTTGCTACACGCTGAACATCTGCAACAGTTACTGCCTGAATGTTTTTAATGTAGTTTTCATAGAAATCTGCAGGTAAGCTTTGTGTTTTTGTTCTTAATGCAAAACTTGCAATTGTACCTGGTTTTTGAATTTCCATTACAAAGTTTCCAATGTATTTTGCTTTTGCAAGATCTAATTCTGCCTGCGTTACAGGTTGTGTTCTGATCTTTTGTAATTCGTTTACAAATTCAACCACAGCAGAATCGGTAACAACGTTACGAACTGATGCAGATGATGTAAATTTAGACGTGTATTTACCTGATCCTAATGAAGAATAAGCTCCGTAAGTCCATCCGTGTGCTTCACGTAAGTTTAAAAACAAACGACCTTCACCACCACCACCTAAGATTTGGTTTGCAATTAATCCTGCAAAATAATCTTTATCGGTTAATTTTAGGTTTACAGTATTAACTAAAGCAATTTCTGACTGAACTGCGTTTGGCATGTCAACAAAATCAATTTGTGTTTTAGCAACATCGTTTGGTTCTGCATATTTAGTAACCGGTGCAGATGCTTTTTTCCAGTCTTTGAATAATTTCTCAACTTGTTTTTTAACATCTTTAAACTTCACGTCACCAACAACTACTAAATAAGCACTTTCTGGTACAAAATACGATGTGTAGTTTTGTTTAACATCTGCCAATGTTACGTTGTTTAATGTTTGCTCTGTTACAAATTCTCCGTTTGGATGGTTTGTACCGAACAACAATGCGTTTGTTACACGACCTGCTACAGAAGCAACCGATTTTTCATCAGCTTTTAATCCTTCAATAGCTTGTTGTTTGGATTTATCGAATTCTTCTTGAGAGAATAACGGGCTTAATGATCCTTCTGCCATTAATTCTAACAAACGAGAACTGTATTTAGACAATCCGCTTGCAGATGCTCCTGTATTCCAAAAGTTAACACTTGCACCTAAGAAATCAATTTCGTCATTGAATTTTTCTTTAGATGTTTTTGCTGTTCCATTACCAACAACTGCACTTGTTAAGCTTGATACTCCTGCCTTTGCGCCTTCTGCATAAGGTGGTGTATCAATAGTTAACATATAACTTACGCGTGGTAATTTATGATCTTCTACAACCATTACCTTTAAACCGTTTTTAAGTGTAAACTCTTGCGGTTTTTGCACGTTAACAGTTGGCATTGGACCTGGTTGCGGTTGCGGGCGTTTTATTTGAGCTTCGGCACTAATAGTTAGTAACAAAGCTGATGCGAATAATAATATTTTTTTCATTTTGTTTACTTTCTTATTTAGCTGAATCTTCTTTTGCCGGTACGTAATCTAATAATAAACGAGAATTGCTTTGTAAATACTTTTTAGCAATATCGCGAATTTCTTCTCTTGTAATTGAACGATAAATTTCGATTTCTTCGTTAATTAAATTAATATCGCCATATAATAAGTAGTTTGTAGCCAAGTTCTCTGCCAATCCTTCTAAATCAGAATTTTGGCTTACGTAACGGTTTTCAAAATCGTTTTGTAACTTTTGGTAATCTCTATCAGAAATTAACTCGGTTTGTAATTTTGTAATTTCAGCATCAATTTCTTTTTGTAATGCCTCACGCGTAGTATCACCCATTGGTAAACCTGCAATTAAGTACATTCCGTAATCTTCTTGTGAGTAGTTGAAAGCAAACAACTGTAAAGCCATTTTTTTCTCGTCAACAATTTTCTTTTGCATTGGCGATGATTTTCCGCCAGAAAGGTAAGATGAAATCATATCTAAAACTCTTGCATCACGCGTTTTCATAGATGGTGTTCTATAAGCGGTAATGTACATTGGAATTTGAATGTTAGCATCTTCTGCCGTTGCATGAATTGTTTTTGTGATTGCATCTTCCTGAATGTTTACGCGAGGAACTGCTGCTCCTTTTTTAATCACTCCGAAATATTTCTGAATCAAATCTTTAGTTTTTGCAAACTCGATATCACCAGCAATTACTAAAACAGCGTTGTTTGGTACATAGAATTTTTTGTTGAATGCTTGAAACTCTTCTAAAGTAGCAGCATCTAAATGATCCATAGAACCAATTGGCGCCCAACGGTAAGGGTGTTTTTTGAAAAGATTTTTCTTAACTTCTGTGATCCAGTTTCCGTACGGGCTGTTATCTACACGTAAGCGTTTTTCTTCTTTTACAACTTCGTTTTGTGTATCAACACCAATTTGGTTGATAACCGGTTGTAATAAACGGTCAGATTCCATCCAAATAGCCAATTCTAAATTGTTCGATGGAAATACTTCATAATAATACGTACGGTCGTCCGAAGTGTTCGCGTTGTTGTGCCCTCCGTTAGAAGTTACCAACTTAAACCACTCACCTCTTTCAATATTTTCTGTACCTTCAAACAAAAGGTGTTCAAAAAAGTGCGCAAAACCAGTACGCTCTGGGTTTTCATCTTTTGCACCAACATGGTACATTACAGAAGTAACTACAACTGGCGCCGATTTGTCTTGATGTAAAACTACATGCAAACCATTGTCAAGTGTATACTCTTCAAACTCAACTTTTTGTGCAACTGCAACACTACTAAGTAAAAGTGCAGACGCTAAAGCCGTTAGAGATTTTCTCATAACTTCGATTTAAATTAATTTGATTTTTTAATTAGTGCGCAATTTCGTGATTTTGTTACATTTATATTCTTATTTTTTTTAATTATTTTATTTGAACGAATTAATTTTTTAAAAACGAAGTACTTACATTTGATTTTTAGATATTTTTTGTATATTTGCAGTCTTAAAAATTAATCTTAATTTAATTGTTATGTACGCAATCGTAGAGATAGCAGGGCAACAATTCAAAGTTAGCAAAGACCAAAAAGTTTATGTAAACCGCTTGGCAACTGAAGAAGGAGCAAATGTTACTTTTGACAAAGTTCTTTTAGTTGACAATGCAGGAACAGTAACTTTAGGCGCCCCAGCTATAACAGGAGCTTCAGTAGGAGCGAAAGTTTTAAAGCACCTTCAAGGTGACAAAGTTATCGTTTTCAAAAAGAAAAGAAGAAAAGGATACAAAAAGAAAAACGGTCACAGACAAGCATTGACTCAAATCGTAATCGAGGGAATCACTATTTAATCTGTAACTAGAAAGTATTAACAATTTTAAAAACCAAACATCATGGCTCACAAGAAAGGTGTCGGTAGTTCTAAGAATGGTAGAGAATCTGAATCGAAACGTTTAGGCGTTAAGATTTATGGTGGACAAGCAGCTATTGCTGGTAACATCATTGTAAGACAAAGAGGTTCAAAACATAACCCAGGTGAAAACGTTTACATGGGGAAAGATCATACTTTACATGCTAAAGTTGACGGAGTTGTACAATTCGTAAAAAAGAGAGATAACAAATCTTTCGTTTCTATTGTACCATTTGAAGCTTAATCTTCTTAGACTGAAAAAATTAAAAGCATCTCATTGAGATGCTTTTTTTATCTTATAAATTTTGTAGTTTATCGCCCCACAATAAAATGATACAACTCCAACGCTTTACCATCAGTCAATAACGAAATAAATCTACAAACATTCAACAAACGTAAATACAGACTTTCATTTTCGGTTTGATATTGTTCTGGTAATAGTTTTAAAATCAGTTCGTCGTAATGTGTAGCTATACCGTTGAATTTATTGTTGGTTGCAGCAATAAATTTTTCTAACAACGTGTGCAACACTTTATAACCAACCACTTCTTTTTCTATTACTTCTTTACTTTCGTAAACGTTAGAAATACTTATGGTAATAATATCTTTCATTTGTGCCAC
>JAVXSC010000140.1:0-6705 GCA_036643355.1 Myroides sp. | reverse complement strand
CAAATTATGGGCTTTTTTTGGTTTAACAACAATAACACAACAACATACAACAATAACACAACAATAACACAACAACATACAACAATAACACAACAACATACAACAATGAGCGACGCTATCAAACACGAATGTGGTATTGCACTTTTAAGATTAAAAAAACCGTTGTCTTTTTATAAAGAAAAATACGGATCAAGTTTTTATGCAATCCAAAAAATGTACCTGCTAATGGAAAAGCAGCACAACCGCGGACAAGACGGTGCAGGTTTGGCAAGCATTAAGTTAGATATGGATCCGGGTGAGCGTTATATCAGCCGCGTTCGATCTAACAAAACATCTCCTATTCAGGATATCTTCTCGCAAATAAACGGAAGAATCAATGAGGAATTAGAAGAAAATCCGGAGTGGATCAACGACGTGGAAGCACAAAAAAAATACATTCCGTATCTGGGTGAGGTGTTTTTGGGTCACGTTCGTTACGGAACTTTCGGAAAAAACAACATAGAAAGCGTACATCCGTTCTTACGTCAGAACAACTGGATGCATCGCAACCTTATTGTAGCCGGCAACTTTAACCTAACCAATGTAAAGGTTTTGTTTGATGATCTGGTTCGTTTGGGGCAGCATCCAAAAGAAATGGCTGATACCGTTACGGTAATGGAAAAAATTGGTCATTTTTTAGACGATGAAGTAGAAGAACTGTATTATAATTTACGCGATACCGAAGGATTGTCTAAAAAAGATGCTTCTCCCGTGATCGGCGAACGTATAGATATTGCACGTATTTTACGAAGAGCATCTAAAAACTGGGACGGTGGTTTTGCAATGGCAGGAATGCTGGGACATGGCGATGCATTTGTGCTGCGCGATCCGGCAGGAATTCGTCCGGCGTTTTATTACGAAGACGAAGAAATTGTTGTGGTAGCATCAGAGCGTCCGGTAATTCAAACTGCATTTAATGTTCCTTTCAACGAAATTAAAGAGTTGGATCCGGGTAATGCCATCATTATTAAAAAAGACGGTCAGGTTTCTTTTGAAGAAATTTTAGAACCGTTAGAAAGAAAAGCATGTTCGTTTGAACGTATTTATTTTTCGCGTGGGAACGATGCATCCATCTATCAAGAACGAAAAATGTTAGGTAGAACAATGATGCCTATGATTTTGAAAGAGCTTGAAAATGATGTAGAAAATGCCGTATTCTCTTACATTCCTAACACTGCCGAAGTTTCTTATTTTGGAATGGTTGAAGGCGCACAAGAGTTTTTAAACAAGCAGAAAACCGAACGTATTCTTGATTTAAAAGATCAGTTAACACCTGAAAAATTACAGAAAATTCTTTCTAAAACCATTCGGGCAGAAAAAATCACCATTAAAGATGCCAAGTTGCGTACGTTTATTACAGACGACAGCAACCGCGACGATATGGTAGAACATGTGTACGATGTTACGTATGGCGTAGTAAAACCAACCGATACGTTGATTGTTATTGACGACAGTATTGTGCGTGGAACTACTTTGAAAAAATCGATTGTGAAAATGTTAGATCGATTAAATCCTAAAAAAATCATAGTGGTTTCATCGGCTCCGCAAATTCGTTACCCTGATTGTTACGGTATCGATATGGCTAAAATGGATACGTTGATTGCTTTTAACGCTACGTTAGAATTGTTGAAAGATCGTAACATGTATCATATCATCGACGAAGTTTATGCGAAATGTAAAACGCAGGAAAATTTACCAGATGAACAGGTGATAAACTTTGTTACAGAAATTTATGCTCCGTTCACCGATGAAGAAATTTCTGATAAAATCTCTGAAATGTTACATCCTGAAACAGTAAAAGCCGATTTAAAAGTGATGTTTCAAACGGTAGAAAATCTTCATATTTCTTGTCCTGATAACTTGGGCGATTGGTATTTTACCGGAAATTACCCAACAGCAGGCGGTAACCGCGTGGTAAACCGTGCGTTTATGAACTTTGTAGAAGGTAATGACGCAAGAGCTTATTAAGATTATAAAAAAACCTTGTCAAACCGCACTCGATGTGGTTTCGCATCATACTTGATTCTCTTGTGAGATGCTGAAACGAGTTCAGCATGACCAAGAAGTTTAAAATAACTATCATTTATTAAAGCATCAGGAGAAAACCTGATGCTTTTTTGTTTACCTCAAAAATCAATCGGTTTACCTGTATTCAAATAAAATTTTCTCTGGTTTTAAACTTTGGCACGGCAATTGAAATTCACTAATCAAACAACAAGTTTAAAACATTAAAAAATTAGAAATCATGAGAAAATTAATTACCCTTGCATTAGTAACACTTAGTTTAAGTGGATTTGCACAGCAACGACAAATGGTAAGAACTGATGATAACAGATACCAAGAAAACCGTCACAGCCAGCAAAATTATGGCAACGATAAATACAATAACAAATACGGAAACTATAGTTTTTCTCGTTTAGATTTATCAAACCGTCAAGAACGTATGTTGGTTGATATTTTGAAAGACAAACAAAACGACGAACGTTATATTATTAGAAAATACAGAAATCCAGAGCAAAAACTGCGTATGCTAGACCGTGAGTACGATCGTAAAATTCAAAATCTGTTAAGCAGATCTCAATACGATAAATGGAGTAGAATTTATGCATACCAATACGAAGCTTATGGAAACAAACGCTGGTCATAATCAACCTTTATATTTTTTAAGATGAAATCCCGATACTGATAAGATTAGTAATCGGGATTTTTTTATATTTTAGATAATCCTTAAAAACTGTAATAAATGTCTAAATTTCTGAAAGTGTTTGTATTGTTGTTATTGCTGATAATAACAGGTCTGTTTGCCTATAACAAATTAATTGCAAAAAATGGAATTAAAGATTGGGTTGGGGAATATAAATCTATCAACCCAAATATTGTAAAAAGAAAGTTTCTATTTACTAATTATGATATAAAAGGAGCTTATTTTTCCGCAGCGGGATCAAGAACGATTTTGTTAAAGCCTGATTTTACATTTAAGACTACACAAATAGCAGCAAACAATGACACATTATATTATAAGGGTAAATGGAAATTAATTGATGGGAAACCTTTATTACGATTTGAAAATAAAGAATATTACTTAAGCCAATTGCCTTTGTCAGATAGGATTTATTATTATGAAAAGGTAAAAACTTGTGGAGGTGATACAATAAATCATTTTGCGGTCTTTAAAAATATAAATTAAAAAACTTTGCCAATGTTTTAAACATTGGCAAAGTTCAGTATGTAGTTTTTAGTTTAAAAACTATCTATTCATTAAATCTTCAATTTCGGCAGCTTCCAACGGAATGTTTTTCATTAAATTCAATGGCAAACCTTGGTTTTGAATTACGTAATCGTCTTCTAAACGAATCCCGAAACCTTCTGTAGGAATATAAAAACCAGGTTCGTTTGTAAATACCATACCTTCAACAAAATTATCGGTTAAAATTCCGTAATCGTGTGTGTCTAATCCCATGTGATGCGATGTTCCGTGCATCATGTACTTTTTATAAGCCGGCCAGTCTGGGTTTTCGCTTTGAACATCGGCTTTGTCTAATAAACCTAAACCTAATAATTCAGAGGTATATATTTTGCCCATTTCCTTGTGGTAATCGTACCAATTGTTACCGGCAACTAATAAGGTTTCAGCCGCTTTTTTACAACGTAAAACTGCATCATAAACCTCACGTTGACGCGCAGTGTAACGTCCGCTAACAGGAATCGTTCTTGATAAATCTGATGCATAATTAGCATATTCTGCAGCAACATCAAATAAAATTAAATCACCGTCTTTACATTGTTGGTTGTTTTCTATATAATGCAACACATTCGCATTGTTTCCACTTGCAATAATTGGCGTGTACGCAAAACCTTTCGATCGGTTTCGTAAAAACTCGTGTGCAAACTCTGCTTCAATTTCATATTCCCAAACTCCAGGTTTTACAAAACCTAAAATTCTGCGGAAACCTTTCTCGGTAATATCGCAAGCCTGTTGAATCAAAGCAATTTCTTGTGGTTCTTTTACCGAACGTAAACGCTGTAAAATTGGGTTTGATCGTACATATTGATGTCCAGGAAAATCGTTCTTTAATTTTTTTATGAATCGATCTTCACGAGTTTCTGTTTCAACCGATGCGCGATAATGCTCGTTATTATTAATGTACACATTTTCTGCTTCCACCATCATTTTTCTGAAAATAGTAGGAAAATCAGATAGCCAGTAAACTGTTTTAACGCCCGAAACTTCAAAAGCACGTTCTTTTGTCAGTTTTTCGCCTTCCCAAATAGCAATATGTTCGTTGGTTTCGCGCAAAAACAAAACTTCGCGGTGTTTTTCTTCAAAAGCATCAGGAAAAATAACCAAGATAGATTCTTCTTGATCTACACCCGATAAGTAAAAAATATCGCGATGTTGTGCAAAAGGTAAAGTAGAATCGGCAGAAACCGGATAAATGTCGTTAGAATTAAATACGGCTAAACTTTGTGGAGCTATTTGACCAACAAACTTTTTACGGTTTTTTATAAAAAGATTTCGGTCTATTTGATGATATTTCATGGTTTTAGGTTTTTAAAATTATTGTTTATCAAAATTAAGCAAATGCCAATTAGTACAAATCAGCCAAATGGCATTATTTTATGTTTTTGCGAATTCGACTCATGTGGCGGTCTGAAATTCCTAAAAGAGATGATAGGTAATGTAATGGAACATCGTGAATTAATTTAGGTTCGGTTTCTAATAATTTCTTATAGCGATCTTCTGGCGAAAGTGTAAGAAGGTCTAAACGGTATTCGTCAATCAAACATAATTGTTTTTCAATAAGATTGTAATAAAACTGTCGGAAATCAGAATTGCTTTCACGTAACTCTAAAAAAACGTCACGGCTCATTATCCATAAATGACAGTCAAAAAGTGCTTTTATACTTTTGCGAGAAGGTTGCTGTAGTAAAAAACTATTCAAAGCTACCGTTACAGTATTTTTCATTCCCAAATAAGTCGTCGTTTCTTGCCCGTCAATTTCAATAGAATGTCTTAAAACACCTTCGTCAATAAAACAAAAGTATTTGCAAATTTCATCTTGCTTTACGAGGAAATCATTTTTCTTTAAATGGACTTCATTAAAAAATGATCGAAAAGGAACTAAATTAGCTCGTAGGTTTTCTGAAGAAAATCCGAAAGATTCGCTAAATAAAAAGTTAGAATGATCGTGCATTTTTGTTAATCTGTATAAGATAAATATTAACAAGATAAAGATAATGAATACCTTTGTATTTTTAAAATAAATATTATTTCTATGAAATTTATTACAGCTTTATTTCTATTAATGGTTTCGGTTGTTTCGGCTCAAGTTCAACCTTACAAAATATTTACTTCGGAAGGAAAAGAAGTGTCGTTTGAAAAAATGAGTAAAAGCCTTCAAAAGACCGATGTGGTCTTATTTGGCGAATTGCATAACAATGCTATAGCACATTACTTTCAGGTAAAAGTCGCAAAAAGTTTACATGCCGATAAATCTAAAAAATTAATTATTGGGGCTGAAATGTTTGAGCGTGATCAGGCAGAAATTCTTCAGAATTATGTAAAAGGAAAACTCGACGAAAAAGAGTTTGAAAAAGAAGCGCGTCTTTGGAATAACTATAAAACAGATTACAAACCGTTGTTGAATTTCGCTAAAGAAAACAATATTAATTATGTAGCAACGAATGTTCCGCGCCGTTACGCAAGTCTTGTTTACAAAAAGGGAGTAGAAGCGTTGGATACTTTATCAATGCAAGAAAAATCGTGGATTGCACCTTTGCCTTTTCCGTATGATAAAAACCTGCCGGGTTATGTAAAAATGATGGAAATGTTTAAAGATAGCAATCATGCAAACGAAAATTTCCCAAAATCGCAGGCAATTAAAGATGCTACAATGGCTCATTTTTTAGTGACCGAATTACAACCAAACAGTATTTTTCTACATTTAAACGGATCGTACCATAGTGATAATTTTGAAGGAATTGCTTGGTATGTAAATAATTACAATAAAAATTTGAGAATACAAACCATAAGTGTGGTGGAACAGGCAGATGTAAAAAAGCTGGAAAAAGAACATCTTAACAAGGCAACCTTTATTATTGCGGTAGATGCCGATATGCCAAAAAGTTACGAATAATTTGGCGCTACAGCCTGTTTGCTGTAAAAAAAGCAATTTGTTTAAACTGATTATAAATAGCAAAATAAACCAATTAACATTTTTTTTGTTTTTATAATTAGCTGTATTTTTGTGTGATTTTTTAAGAAGAAAAACTAGTAACATTACATTATGGCAAAATCTGCACTATTAAAGTCGTCGATCGGGAAAAAATACTGGATGGCACTTACGGGGTTATTTTTATGCTTGTTTTTGGTAGGTCACTTAGCAGGTAACTTGCAGTTGATTTTTGGAACCGATTTACAGTTCAATCAATATGCGTACTTTATGACATCAAATCCGGCAGTAAAAATTCTATCTTACGTAACGTATTTTTCAATTTTATTCCACGCGGTTGATGGTATCATGCTAACCATTCAAAACAAAAAAGCACGTCCAATTGGATATGTAAAAAACAATGCAGCATCAAACAGTACATGGCAGTCAAGAAACATGGCGGTTTTAGGAACATTATTACTTGTTTTTATTGCTACGCACATGGTTAATTTCT
>JAVXSC010000139.1:0-6788 GCA_036643355.1 Myroides sp. | reverse complement strand
AATGATCGTTTGACCTTTGTATTGTAATAAATCGTCAAAATAACTAGGCGACAATACAATATTTTGTTCTTTATTTAAAAGGATATCACCTCCATCATAATTTTCAACAATCTGTGGCTTTACGTTTGCACCAGTAAAATCAGGGGAAGTATCAAAATGTGAAACAAAACCTATTGTAGGAACTTCGTGCGAAACATTACTTGACAAAGTTGCCATTATATAGGCATTTTCGTCGATAGTTACTTCTTCTAAACCAATTTGTTTTAACTCTTCGACTAATTTATTTGCTAAATCCCACTGTTTTTTAGTTGATGGAGTAGTTTCTGAATTTGGATCCGATTCTGTATCAACGGTTACGTAGCTTATAAATCGATCAATAATATGTTGTTTGTTTTCCATTTTAAATTAAAGCTTTTATCCTACAAATTTATTAAAAACAGATTACTTTAAGAAAGTTTCCATATACTTTTTAGTGTTATTAAAATCATTAGGCAATTTCAATCTACCTTTAAATAATCATTATCATCCTGCATAACTTGGTCTTTTCGGTATTTTATAACTATCTTTAAAAAATTAGGCATAATTTCTGCGTAGTAAAATAGAAAATCAAAATTATAAGTATGAGTAACTTTTTCGGGGCATCACCAATTTCGTATGAAAACATTAAAGAATTAGAACAACAGTCGGGCGATTTAATTATTTACGCAATTCCGCTAATGGCGTTTTTTACTGGGTTGGAAATTTGGTATTCATGGTATTCTGAAAAAAGAAATTACAACACTAAAGAAAGCTTGGGATCTTTGTTTGTAGGCTTGGGTAATGTTGCTATTAATCTGGTTCTTAAAGTTGCGTTTATTTCTGGGGCTGTGTATATTTATAATGTAATTCCTTGGAGAATGGAACTAAATTGGTGGACATTGTTTCCTTGTTTACTTATTTATGATTTATGCAGTTATTGGGCACATAGAGTGTCACATTTTAACCGTTTTTTCTGGGCTACTCACGTGATACACCATAGTGCCGACAATTACAACTTAACTGTTTCTTTTAGATTAAGCTGGGTTCAGCATTTTAAAATACTGTTTTTTCTGCCGGTAGCATTTCTTGGGTTTCATCCGGTTATATTTTTTATTGTAAATCAAATATCGGTATTGTTTCAGTTCTGGCAACACACCGAATACATTGGGAAATTGCCGCGAATTTTTGAAATTCTTTTTGTTACGCCTTCAAATCATAGGGTTCATCATGGATCTGACGAAAAATATATCGATAAAAATTTTGCTGCGATCTTTATTTTCTGGGATAAAATGTTTGGAACCTATCAATTGGAAGAAGAAAAACCAACCTACGGAATTACTCATAAAATCGATCATAAACTAAATCCGTTGCATTTGAATTTTCATGAATACGACAGTATGCTTAAGGATATTAAATCGACCAACAGCTTTAAGGAAAAATGGTTTTATGTTTTTGGAAGTCCTGGTAAGATTGATAAAATGAAAAAACAACGCATTCAGGTTAAAGAATAATATACTAAAAAAGAATCGGAGTTATTTAAAGGACTTTTTGTAGAAATAAAAAAGTCCTCCGCACAAATTAAATATCTCACCTTTTAATTCTTTTTGAGTAAAAAACCCCATTAGCGGAGGACATAAGCCATTGTGTAACGGAGTTTTTGAATCAAAAAGGTGAGTTCACAAATATAGAAACTATTTTTTTAAACTTACAATTTTGGACGCTATATTATTCAAATTTTCTTATAAATTGTTCTTCTAAATAAGTATAAAACTCCTTTGTTTATCGCTGTTTGAAAAAGATAATGCTTACCATAAAGATAAGCATTACCAAAAAGAACCAAAGGTGAGAACGCACTTTCTAATTGAAAGGTTGTAATTACCTTATTGCAGTTCTAAACTTTAAATCTTTATTAAAAATACATAAAACAATTGGTTATAAGTATACAAATTAAAACTAATTTATAAGAAACAATTATCTTGATACTTTTCTGTTACTTGCTTTAACCCATTCGGTGTTTTGACAATTAGGACAAACAAATGTGTTTTCAATGTTATACTTAATCGTTTGTCCGCAAAATGTACAGGAATAGAAAGTATCTACCTCAAATGTTTTAACGGTTTTCTTTAGAGAATCGGGTAAAATAGGCAAACCATATTTAGTTTGTTCATAATCATAGAAATAAACGCTTACTTCTCCGGTTGTCTCTAAAATGGCATATTCAACCTGACCCAGATGAAAAACACCTCGAAGCCTTAATTCCATAAAGAATTCATCTTTACTTAACGATTCTTTCTTAAACTCGTCAATAGAAAATTTTCCTTTTTTAATAATATAAACTTCTTTGCCTTCCACAAGGTTTTCAATCCATTTAAATTTAAAAACCAAAAGGGTAAGCAGTTTGTAACACACCGCAATTACAGTAAATGCCGTTAATGCGCTTAAAAGCCCTATTTCTTTATAAATCATTGGATCACCTGCTGCCGAACCTAATCCTAAAATAACTACCAGTTCAAAAACCGATAACTGTTTTATACCACGTTTGCCAAGGATTCTTAAAAATATTAAAATAATAAGAAACATTACAAACGTACGCACCACAATTGATGTTAAAAAACTGCAGTCTGCATCGCCAAAAAGAAAATCGTTAATTTCCATATACATCTGTAAAAACAGTTAAATGTACTGATTTATTTGCTGATTTTAATTTTAAAAAGGATTTATAAATGATGCTTAAAATAAGGTTGTGTTGTGTATTTTTTGTACACTTTAGGTAAATAATTTACAATTGAATTAATGAAATTATAATTTAATTAAAACGCCTTTTCTTTTCTGTGTTGATTTCTTCAACCGAATTATAAAAAACAGATGCATCTTTAAATTTTTTACCTTGAACGTTTAGTTTATCTTCTTCAAAATCAATACCGCTCCAAAACATTAATCGTATTCCAGCTTTTTGTTTGCTGTAGCCAACAATTGGATTTCCGTTTAAAAACCAAACCGGATGCGCATGCCATATTTTACTTTCGGCATTGGTAAGGTTTTTTGATATTTCGGTAGAAATAAGTTCGCAAATTGATTGAGCTTCAACCGAAAGAGCTCCGTTATAGTTTAAAATATCCTTATTCATAATTATTCAGTTGAATTTAATGCCATGATGTATTTGTCAATATAAAGCTGTTTTTCTTTTGATTTGTATTGTTGAATATATCTCGGGTGTTCAAAAACCGTGATCTTATCAAACAATTTAGCTTCGTTATTTATCTTATTTATGAATGTTGCATTTTTCTTGCCAAGAACAAAAACTTCATCGGTATCTAAACCTAAAGAAATATGTTTTTTTAAAGAATCGATCATAAAATCTTTTACCATTTTAAAAAGCTCTACATCATCATAATAATTTGCATTGATCCAATTTCCACTTTTATTTTTCTGAATAATTGCCAGCGGAAAAGGGGAGTTGATGTAAAACTGCTCGTAAAACTTTTTTGCACCACCATATTCTTCGATCAGATCATAAATAAAAACCGATGAAATTTCATGCGTATGTGCCGATTCCATTTTTATTCCGCAAACACTTTCCAAACGTTTGGTATCGGTAAACGGAACGCCTGTAACACCTGCGCCATGCCGACTTGGATTTATTCCGATAATAAACTTCCGTTTGTTTTTATCACTGTAATATTTGTTGTAAAACTGTTGCATTACTTTCAACGTTTCAGGATTTGATAAGTACGGATTTAAAACCTGAAAATTATCCGGTAATTCGCCCGAATAGTTCAGCTGTTTGTTAAAAGCAATAATTTTATCGGCAAAAGTCTTCTTCATTAATTTGCTTTCAATTTAATTTTTATACGAACCACATTTAACCAGATAATCGCCATAATAAGGCTCGGTTAAGTTGGAGATTATGACTCCTTTACTTGTTGACGCATGTACAAACTTGTTGTTGTGCAGATAAATTCCCACATGATTAACAATGCCGGTTTTTCCGAACGAAAAGAAAACCAGATCGCCTTCTTTTAGATCTTCAGTATATTTACGCTTAACATTTTCGGCAATGTCTTTTGATACACGAGGTATTTGAATTTTATAAATTTCCTTGTACAAAATGTTGGTAAAACCAGAACAATCAATTCCGTCTTCATTCATTCCGCCGTATTTATAAGGAGTTCCATACCAATCGATAATAAAATTATACAGATTTTTATTTTTCAAAGTACTTTCACTAACATCTAAAATTTCACTTATTTCTGCTAAATCATTCGGCTTCTTAATCGTGGTATTCTTTGTAGTGTTAGTGTTTTTGCTGCTTTTATCTTTCTTGTAATTATCGCGCCAATCGGTTTTAGCTTTACAGCCAACCATAAAAACTATCAGTAAACACATACCAATTTGTTTTGAAACGAAAAAAACCGGAAATCTCCGGTTTTGTGTGTTATGCATCATTTTTATTGATGTTTTTTAGTTGAACTAATTTCTCTTTCCACAAGTTTAATTCATCTTTATGGCGATCGATGTTCTTATTAATTTCTTTAACCAACGGATTGTCTGCTTTTGCACTAGAAAAAAACTGTACGTTGTTTTCTAACTGAAAAATTTCAGACTGAAGCTCTTCTAACTTGCGTTGTACAAAAATGGTTTCATTCTGTAAACGTCGGTTGTCGTTGCTTTCCATCAGGTTTTCAATTTTATTATTGAATTTAACAAGTTCGGCCTCTTTTTTAGACAAGCTTAATTTGTCGAACAAAGCATCTAAAACCTTGTTAAACTTCCCTTCAATATGTCTGCGGGTTTGTGGCACAACACCTAAACCTTTCCAGTTTTCAATATGTTTTTTAATAACATCTAAATCAGTTTTATGATCACCGGTCAATTCAAAATCTTTCAAACTTTCCAAATAATCTTTTTTGCTGTTAAAGTTTGCCATTTCGGCATCAATTTCCTTATTTCTTTCGGCATGTAATCTGTCAAAATACGAATTGCATATTTGTTTGAACTCTTTCCACAAACTGTCAGAAAATTTACGCGGTACATGTCCAACATGTTTCCATTCTTCCTGAATTTTTTTCATCACAGGCGTTGTATTATCGTAATCTGTGCTTTCGCTTAACGATTTTACCTGTTCTATTAAAGCCTGTTTTTTAATTAAATTATCTTGTTGTTCCTTTTTAATGTCTTTGTAGAAATTGTTTTTATGAACGTTGAAATTTCTGGTAACGTTTTTAAAGTTAGCCCAGGTTTCTTCGTTTTGTTCCATAGGAACTCTGCCCATATTAAAAAACTGCGTTCTTAACTGCTCAATTTCCTTAATAGCATTTTGCCAATCACTGTGCGATTGAAATTCTTTTGAAGCTATTTCGCTAATTGCAGCAATAAATTCGTTCTTTTTTGCCAGATTTTTTTCTTCACGCTCACGAATTTCATTTTGCAATAATTCGCGTTTGCTATGCAACTGTTTGGTAATGTTGCTGAAATTCTGCCAGATTTCTTCACGATGATCCTTTGCAACAGGTCCAATTTCTTCTTTCCAGATACGGTGTAACGTTTGCAATTCGCGGAAAGCCTTACGAATATCCGGTTCATTAATCAACAAACTTGCACGCTCAATAATTCTTTGCTTTTGCTCTAAATTATTTTTAAAATCCATATCACGCGCTTCACGATCTAAATGTAGCTGATCGTAAAAACGTTCAATATGAAAATGGAAATTATTCCAAACGTGGTTGTAATTATCTTTAGGAATTGGTCCGCCATTTTTCCAACGTTCGCGCAATTGCTGAATGTCTTTTAATGCGGTGTTGTAGTTTTCGGTATTTTCAACAATTTCCTTTAATTCAGTGATGATCTGGTTTCTTTCAGCCAGATTTTTCTTCAATTGATCTTGGATCGATTTAAAATGACCATTTCGTTGGTCTCTATAATTGTGATATAACGAATCGAATTGACTTTTAGCAGGAAGTTCATATTGAAAATCTGTAGAAAAAGCATCCGGATTTTCTTCTAAAAAAACCTTTCTTTTTTCGTCAATTAGTTCAGTGTATTTGTGTAAAAAACTACGCTTAATAGCCTCCACGTGTTCGCGGATAGTTGTAATTTTTTCGTTTTTTAGTAAAGTATCAAGCTCGGCATTCAGCTCATCTAAAGATAATTCGTCGTAATTAGCCAAAGGTATGTGGTCACTTTCATTGATTGATGTGGCTTCGCTGTCTTCGGCGTTTGTTGAGTTTATCGCATCAACAATAGTGTTTGTTTCTGTTTCAGGGTTCAGTCCGTCTGCTTGTGGCAGGTTATCATTCTTTTCTTCTAACATCTCTCTTAAATGTGTAAGTTTTACAAAATTATTTTTGAAAGATAAATAATTAATTGAAAGACAACAAATATTTCGTAAGAATTAATACGAACTATTCCAAATTTTCCATGATTCTTCTGCCTGAATTTCCAACATCTCCAAGCCGTTTTTTGTAACGGCACCGTTTTCTTTACATTTTTTAAGGAACAATGTTTCAGTAGGATTGTAGATTAAATCGTAAGCCAAATGATTTTTTGTGATGAATTGATAAGGAATTTCGGGTGCCGAATCTGTATTTGGAAAAGTACCAACAGGTGTACAGTTTATGATAATTGTATGATTTTTAATGATTTCTTCTGATAAATCTTCATACGTAGTTTCACCGTTTCTCGATACAATTAAAGTTTGAATTTGTAATTGTTTTAAAGCATAAATTACCGCTTTGCTTGCACCGCCAGTTCCTAAAATAAGTGCCTTTTTA
>JAVXSC010000138.1:0-6809 GCA_036643355.1 Myroides sp. | reverse complement strand
ATTCGATCGTTTTAAAGGGCGCGTCATGTTTCCTATCGAAAGCATGTCGGGACGTGTGTTAGGTTTTGGTGGTCGTATTTTAACCAACGATAAAAAAGCGGCGAAATATCTGAATTCGCCCGAAAGCGACATCTATCATAAAAGCAAGGTTTTGTACGGAATTTTCCATTCAAAACAAGAAATCGCATCCAAAGACAACTGTTATTTGGTTGAAGGTTATACTGATGTTATTCAAATGTATCAGGCGGGAATTAAAAACGTGGTGGCTTCGTCGGGAACGGCTTTAACGCCCGATCAAATTCGTTTGATTAACCGTTTAACCAAAAATATTACGGTATTGTTTGATGGCGATGCTGCTGGAATGCGCGCATCGTTACGAGGTATTGATCTGATTTTGGAAGCCGGAATGAATGTACGTGTTTGTACTTTTCCCGATGGCGATGATCCCGATTCGTTTGCAAAGAAAACTCCGATTGATGAATTACAGCTTTATTTAAAAGACAACGCTACCGATTTTATTCGATTTAAAGCGAATTTGTTGATGAAAGATGCCGGAAACGATCCTATTAAAAAAGCCGATGTAATTCGCGATATCGTAGTTTCTATTTCAAAAGTACCCGATTACATTCAGCGCGAAGTTTATGTGCAGGAATGCGCATCAATCATGGATATTTCAGAAGATGTTTTGTTCAGTACTTTGGCACAGATCGGTAAAAAAGAATTGCAGGAAGCCAATAAAAAGTTTGTTCAGGATAAAAAAATGGAAGTTGTAAAATCAACTCCCGAAGAAACAAAAGAGAAAGTCGATATTATTTATCTTTTAGAACGAAAAATCATTGAAATTTTGTTGATTTATGGAAATTACGAAGAACTTTTCGACGAGTATGAACTTACGGTTGAAGATGATAAGGTAATTACACAGGAAAAAAAGGTGAAGCGCAAGGTGTTCGATAAAGTTTTTTTAAGCTTGCAAGAAGACGAAATTGAAATGAGTAATGCTAAATTCCAAACAATTTTAAAGGATATTCTTGTATTTTATCACACCAATGAAATCTGGAATTTAGAGAATTATTTGCAACAGGTTAAACCCGAATTGACCGATGAAATTACATCGATCATTATGGATGATGAACGTTACAATCTGCATAATTGGGAAAAGCAGAACATTTTTGTAAAAGGTAAAGATTTAGGCGTGCAGCAATATGTAAACGAAACTATTTTAACGCTTAGATCTTATTTGATTTTTGAAATTATTGAAAATTTAAAAAAACAGATACAGGAAAATCCTGAAAAAGCCCGAGATTTATTAACCGATGTGGTTGATTACAACAATTTAAAACATACTTTTTCTAGCGAATTAGGTAGAGTAATGTCTAGATTTAGTTAGTTTTAACCTCCAATGTCACTCTGAACTTGTTTCAGAGTCGCGTCAAATAGTTTACTAAAATCAACTCTGCCAAAGTTTAAAACTTTTACAGAGTTTTATTTTATATAATTTTTTTTACAAGTGTAACAATTTATTTCGTTCATTTACAGCAAAATATATAGACAAAATTTATGAAAAAAATTAATTGTACTTTTCTAATAACAATGTTTGTTATGTTATTTTTTGTAGGATGTGGCTGCAAGCAAGAAACTGTAAGGTATTCTCTTAATTCGTTTGAGAAAAGTATAATTCCTTATAACGAAACTAAATTGTTAGAATACAAGGACGAAAATGGTGAAATAATTGTTGCTACTGCTTCTAAAAAAGAAGTTTTAACACAGAGTTTAAATGAGGATGAAGGATGCGTTTCGACTATTATTGAATCAGAATTTTTTGATTTTAGTTTTAATAATCTTAATATAAATTTATTCGTTAAAATTGAAAAAACTTATAATAATAAAACCACTTTTGAAATCCGCGACAACAATATTGAAGGACAAGTTCCATCTTACTTATATACTTTTGATAACTTTGATGCCCAAGTTTCTGAGCAGGATTTGACTAATATATCAATTGACGGTTTTGAATATACTGGTGTATTTATCTTTAAATTAAGTCCAAACAGTACCAGCACTGACAGTAAATTTGAAACAATAGTATTTTCACCACAACAAGGTATTGTACATCTGAAAATGAGATCTGGCGGTTATTTGAAGCTAAATTAATTCTACAAAAATTTCCTCCATTTATTTTCATCATTAAGAAACTTATGAATACGATCTGTTTTCTTAATTCAATAAAAATCATAATAATTCGATAGTAAATAACAAATAAATATATTGCAATAAATCAATTATTTACCATGTTTAAGTATTTTACAATTTTAAACTTATTGTTTTTTGTGTCTTCATGTGATCCTGATGACAGAATGAACACGGAACAATATATTTATAACGTTTCTTTAGAAAACACCTCTCAAGAGTCTTTAACTATAATAGGTTACAAAACCAAAGATCATTTAGGAAATACACTAGTAAGTCCTGAATTGATAAACACAATAATAGTTCAAGCTAACTCAATTAGTAAAATAGAAACAATCAAAGTTCCAAAACCTTTAAGAGATCCAGCTTTTGGTTTCACTTATCCAAATTTGGTTAATATGGTTGATTCAATCACTCTCAAATTTGCAAATGGAACTGGTTATTATAGTACACTTGGAAACAATAATTTTTGGTTGGAAAACAAATCTGATCTTCTCAATATAAAAGAGAAAGATGTAATACAGAAAAATGGTGTTTTACTTTACACAATCACCCAAGACGATTACGAAAACGCAAATGTGATACCTTAAAACAAAAACTGCCATTTTAAGGATCGTTTCTTTATTTTAAATGTTAGAAAGTTAGATTTAATTTGTTAATTAAATCTAACTTTGAATTAGCAACCAATTCAATATTATGCAAATACAATTTTTAAAAATCTGTAAATCAGCTGCGCTTATGTGCTTATTCCTTTTTCTAGCTTCGTGTGATCCGAATAATGAAAACATAGAGTTTACCCACAGTTTAATGGTGAAAAATGAATCTGATTCAAAATTATTACTTTTAGGTTATGATAATTTTGACGATACTACAAACCAAGTATTCACTGAACCACTATTGAAGAAAACAATTGTGATTGAAGCTAATAGTTTGGGACCAATTATAGTTAATAAAAATATATTTTCAAGTGTTAATAATTCATCTTATTTTTTTGGTCATCATATTGACTCATTGGTATTAAAATTTGAGAATGGCAAAGGTTATTATTCAACTGTTTTGTCCGTTATTAATAATGAAAATTGGATAGCTAATAAATCTTCTTTGATTTTGGTCAATCTAAAGATGTAATAAAAGAAGGCGATATTTACATTTACAAGATTACCCAAGAAGATTACGAAAACGCACATGCGTTACCTTAAAAACAAAAACTGCCCTTCAAAAATGAGAAAGAATTACAATATTCTTAATTAAGAAGTAAAATTTAAATTTTTTATCTTTGCTAACTATAATAAAAATATATAATTATGAGAATCCGCGCAGCAAGCTGCATGTTATTTTTATTTTCGGTTACACTTTTAACTGCTTGTGACAAGGAGGATGAAAACATTGATACTTCAACAACAAATATTCTAGGAAAATGGAATTTAGATAAAAAGAGTATTAATGGTGCTGAAATGGTGCTAACTGAATGTGAGAAAAAAGAGACCTACGATTTTAAATCAAGCTTTCAATTGTCAACTATTAGTTATACAGGTGATCTTTGTGATATTGTAACATCGTCAAATTGGGTTTACGACATAACAAACAACAGATTTTCATATTCCAATCAAACTGCGGGGCATAACGGGGGTGAGTTAACAAGAAGATATAATTTGATTAATTTAACGGACGATAACATGCAGTTGGAACTTATTTCTGAAGTTGATGGTATTGGTGAAGAGGGAGATGTCAAGGATAAAATTGTTACAACATGGGTTAAAAATAAGTAACTCGTTAAAATTAAAAGTTTGCAACAACATCAAAGCGGCCATCACGTACTTTGCGGGTTTCTCCGGTTTTTGGATCTTTAACATCGAACCAAAAAGTACCCGATATTATCTGTCTTTCTAAATCTAATTTGGTTATGGTAAATTCACCTTTGTAAGTAGTACCATTGGTATAATTTGTTTGATACGGTATCTCAGGTTCGTAGACAAAACCAATACCTCCCCATGGATTTCGTGATTTTCTATCTTTTAAATCATAGGTAATACCTTGTGATAAACCTGATGAAGAAAAGCCCATAAGTATACCAAAAAGTGGTTTTTCTTTCTTAGCCCCTGAAATACTAAATGCGTAGTGTTCTTGCGTATATTGGTAATAAGAATTTATTTGGTGCTTTTCGACGATATATGCCATGCCATCTACATAACAAGCAAAAGTGCCTTTTCCGTTTTGGGTAGCTTCGGGTAATGGAGTTTGATAGTTGCCTGGGTCTGGGGCTTCATCATCACCTTTGCAAGCAGTAAGTAAGCCTATTGTTGTAATTAATAGAAGTAGCTTTTTCATATGTGTAAAGAATTAGTTTATGACTAAATTAGTAAAAATAACGTTAAAAAACATGCTACAACATCAAAAGTCCTTGTACATCAAAAGTTTATCATTTCAAGGAAGAAGGAATCTTTTTAAACAACTCTGTCAAAGTTTAAAACTTTGACAGAGTTTCATCTTAACAGAGTTAAAAATCAACCTAAAACTTTACCTCTTCAGTAATTTCACAAACCGGAATAGGGTTCATTTTATGTTGATTGATTGTATGTAAACGTTTGTAAATTTTAAAAACTTCTAATTCTCGATCGGTAAAATCAGCTTCGGTTTTGCCGGCATCAAAAGCTTTCATAGCAAACTCTAACTCATCATAATTTGCTCCCAATTGGTCTTCGTCTGATCTGTCATCACCAAACAAACCATCGGTAGGTTTTGCCTTGATAATATTCTGTGTAATTCCTAAATGAGCTGCCAACGTTCGCACTTCGGACTTCATTAAATCGGCAATCGGACTTAAATCAACACCGCCATCACCGTATTTCGTAAAAAATCCAACTCCAAAATCTTCTACTTTATTTCCCGTTCCAGCTACCAAAAAACCATTGATTCCTGCAAAATAATACAAAGTTGTCATTCGCAAACGGGCGCGCGTATTTGCCAACGTTAAGTTTAAAACCGGTAAATTATCAACTTTTGGCAACGCATCTGCCATTAAATCAAACGTAGCGGTTAAATCGGCAATGGTGTTTGTTACGTTTTTATAGCTATCTTTTAAAAACTGAATGTGTTCCTGACCGCGCGAAACCTGACTTGGCGCCTGATGTATCGGCATTTCAATACACAACGTAGGCAAGCCGGTTTTGGCACATAAAGTAGAAACCAAAGCAGAGTCAATTCCGCCCGAAATTCCCACCACAAAACCTTTCACTTTAGCGTTTTCGGCGTACGTTTTTAGCCAGTTAACAATGTGGTTTACTATTTTTTCAGAATTTATCTTTTTATGTTCCATTGCAAATTTTTGATTAACTATATTTGTGATTTAAAATTATAAAATCTATCGCTTTTTACGATGAAAAACACGTTTTATTTACTGCTTTGTTCGATATTTTTTGTAGCATGCCAAAAAGAAAATGCTGTAAGCAAAGAGGTTTTAAACATTCCTGTTGAAGCAAAGATCGATCGTTTTGATCAGGAATTCATGCAAACAAGTCCGGAAAATTTCAATATCTTAAAACAAAAATATCCTTTGTTGTTAAGCGAGAATGTTCCCGATTCGGTTTGGTTCAACAAAAAAAACGACACCTTATTTAACGAATTGTACAGCGAAACGCAAAAGCAGTTCAAAGATATATCTGCCTTAAAAGAAGAGCTAACGTTACTTTTCAAACATATAAAACACTACTATCCTAACGAAAATCCGGGAAGGGTAATTACCGTTTTGTCTGAAGTTGATATTACGAGTCGTGCTATTTACACCGATTCTGTTTCAATTATTTCGCTGGACACATATTTGGGTAAAAACCATAAATTTTATGTAGATTTTGATGCCTACACTTTAGGTGATTTTGAACCAAATAGAATTGTTGTGGATCTGGCGGAAAACTTTTCTATGCAGAAGGTTCCGCAACCACAAGACAGACAGTTTTTAAGCCAGATGATTTATTGGGGAAAGATTATGTATATGAAAGAAATGCTGTTGCCGGAAGTTAGCGATGCATTAAAAATGAATTATACCGAAGACCAGTTAAAATGGATTGAAACCAACGAAACGCAGGTTTGGAAAAATTTTATTGAAAGTAAATATCTGTATGATAATGATCCTAAATTAGTTGCCCGTTTTATTCAGCGTGCGCCGTTTTCTAAATTTTATTTGGAACTGGATCAGGAATCACCTGGAAGCGTTGGGGTTTATATTGGCTGGCAAATTGTGCGTTCGTACATGAAAAATAATAATGTAACTTTGCAGGAATTAACATTAAAAGATGCTAAAACTATTTTTGAGCAATCTAAATACAAACCTAAAAAGTAATGGCTAACAACAAATCTACAATTAAAATAAACGTATCGGTTGACGAAAATAAAGTTCCGGATGATATTAGATGGACAGCAAGCGATGGCGGTATAGAAAACGAACAAGCAAAGGCAATGTTGCTATCAATCTGGGACAGTAAAGTTCAGGAAACATTACGAATTGACTTATGGACAAAGGAAATGCCTGTTGATGAAATGAAGGTGTTTTTTCACCAGACTTTAGTGGCAATGGCTGATACTTTTGAACGTGCTACCGACGATAAAAAAATGAGCGATACCATGCG
>JAVXSC010000137.1:2024-6813 GCA_036643355.1 Myroides sp. | reverse complement strand
GTTGTTATGGTACTTTGACTACCCGTAAAAAAATATCCTGCTTCGATTACCTGATTGAATCCTTGAAACTGCAATGCTACGAACGATAAACCTAAAATCAATGTTGCACCCAACATGGCACTTGTTAAAGATCGGTTGTTTTTTTCGATAGCTTTTTTAGCCATGTGAAATGTAACACTGCTTAAAACAATTACCAAAGTACTCCATAAAAAAGCCTGTGGCAAATCGAAATCTTTCAACCAGTCCGGACGGTTTTTACTGATTACATAAGCACTTGTTAAGCCCGCAAAAATCATTACGATACTTCCCATTGCAAAAATAAGCATGGTTTTGTAAGCCTTTGCTTTTTGCATTTGTTCTCTGTTAATCTCTTCAATATTCATTATCGCAGGAATTTATCTAAAATAAAAATTATCTGAATTAAAGTAATATATGTTACGCTTATCAACATTAATGTTTTTGCCGATTTATCGGTCTGTTTTCTATACAACTGCACGCCGCCATACAGCATCCACAAACCTGCTGCCAATACCAATACGGCTGCAACTGGCGATAAGTATAATCTGCCGGTATAGCCTGTTGCCG
Organism: Myroides sp.; assembly: GCA_036643355.1. Lineage (GTDB taxonomy): Bacteria > Bacteroidota > Bacteroidia > Flavobacteriales > Flavobacteriaceae > Flavobacterium. The sequence goes on along the minus strand of JAVXSC010000137.1, from coordinate 6,228 downwards.
GTAATAAAGACGCAATGATTAACCAAACACAATATAAAATTACCTGTAATGCGGTTTTTTTGTCTTTTTTACGCGTCGGCAATAAATAGAATCCGCCTTTTTGATAGTCGTTGAATAAAAACCAACCTAATGCCCAGAAATGAGGAAACTGCCAGAAAAACTGAATCAGGAAAAGTGTTCCAGCTTCGATACCAAACTGATCGGTATGTGCAACCCAACCCAACATAAAAGGAATGGCTCCGGGAAAAGCACCAACGAAAACAGCCAATGGTGTTAACGGTTTTAAAGGAGTGTAAACACTTGTGTATAAAAAGATGGAAATAGCGCCAAACATTGCCGTTTTTGGACTTACAATGTAAAGAATCAACAGACCTACTACCGTTAATGCCGAAGCTAAAATAAATGCCGTGTTTTTTGAAACGCGCCCCGATGAAATTGGACGGTTTTTGGTTCGATCCATTTTAGCATCCAAATCTTTTTCTATAATCTGATTAAATGCGTTTGATGCCCCCACCATACAATATCCACCAACAGCAAGCATCATCAGTTTCATAAAATCGATCTGCTGCCAGTCTTCCACAGCCAAAAGATATCCTGCCAATGTAGAAAAAACCACGCTGATGGCTAAACCTACCTTGGTCATGCTTTTAAATTCTGATAGCGCTGAAACTTTTATTGTTGATGAAGGTGTTTCCAAAATGACTTGTTTGCTGATGAAATTTGGTTTGCAAATATACTTTAAAAAAAATCTTAAAACTAACTATTTACGCTTTTAAAGTGTTAAACAAAACCGAAAAAAGGTTTACAGCAGTTCGGTTTCAGCAATAATTTCGTTTTGTGCAGATGTACCAATACGCTTTACGCCCATTTCCAAATAAAACAACACTTCTGCCAAGGTTTTTATTCCGCCCGATGCTTTTACAGATAAAGGCGTAGCGTTTTCTAACATCAGCGTAATGGCGTTTGGTGTGGCACCGTTTGGTTGATTATCTTTTGTTTTATAAAAACCTGTAGATGATTTAACGAACACGTTTGCGTAATCGGTTTCTTTAAAATTTCGAATGACCACATTCTTGATTAAAGCGGTAATCTGAATAATTTCTTTGTTTGATAATGCAGCAGTTTCAATAATCCATTTAACTGTTTTGTGATGCTGCAAACACAATAGGGTACATTCTTTTACCTGATTTTGAACCAAAGCAAACGCTCCATTTTTAAACGCTTGATAATCTATTACAAAATCCAAATCATCTGCGCCGTTATCAATAGCCAGTTGTGCTTGCGATAACTTTTCTTGTAAATTAGCTGTTCCTTCGGGAAAATCGATAACTGTTCCCACCAAAACCTTGCTTTTATTTTTTACCAAATACTGTTTAGCAGTTGCTACATATTCCGGACGAATCATTACGCATTTGTATTTATGCTCTACAGCATTTTTCAGTAGCTCTTCTACAACTAAATCGTTTTCTAATTTAGAAATATTTGCCTGTTCAGGTGTTTTAAGATAGGTGGCGTCTAAAAAATCGTTTACATTCTTCATGGTACTAAAATAAAAAAAACCTCACGAATTGTGAGGTTTAAATTTTGTATATATTAAATAAACGGTGGTTCCGAATAAAACGCCTAAGGTGTTACACAATACATCTAACCATTCAAACGAACGCTGTGTTGGCAGTATATCCTGTAAAAACTCGACCATCAGTCCAAATAAAATCAGACCAAAAACAATTAAGGTAAGATTTAATTTAAAGGTGGATGCTTTTTTATTCAGCAATGCCCAAGACCATAAAAAAGACGATGTTGTGTAAAATATAAAATGAACAACTTTATCTAAATTTGGAATGCGTATTTTTTGAACTTCGTTAATGTTTGATAAGTTTATCAAACAGAAAATCAATATTAAAACATTCCAACTTATGGCAATAAGCTTTTTATTAAGCACCTATTAATTCTTTATATTGATCAGCTGTTAATAAAGCATCAACCTGTGCAGTATCGGCAACTTTTACTTTAATCATCCAACCTGCAGCATAAGGATCGGTGTTTACCAATTCTGGTTCTGTTTCCAGGTTTTCGTTAAATTCTACCACTTCGCCAGAAACAGGTAAAAATAAATCAGAAACTGTTTTTACGGCTTCTACCGTTCCAAAAACCTCATCCTGATCTAACGTCTGGTCAAGCGTTTCCACTTCCACATAAACGATATCTCCTAATTCTTTCTGTGCAAAATCGGTGATTCCAACCGTTGCAATGTCGCCTTCTAAACTAACCCACTCGTGGTCTTTTGTATACTTTAAATTAGCTGGTATATTCATTGTTTATTATTTTAAAAGCAAATGTATAACTTTATTGATGATTGAAAAATTTTTAGTGTTTAATTTCCGAAATTATATCGTAAAGTAATTCCCGAACGTAAGTTTGTAATTGGATACATGGTTGAAATTACCGCTTTACTAAACATATGTTCGTAATAAAAACGTGCGGTAAAATTCTTACTAAAATCATATTCGGCACTTACCTTAATGTTTTTAATATCCTGCCCTGCCCCAATCTGGTTGTTGTTATAATCTAAATATCGAATAAGTGTTTGGTTGCGGCGCCATGAAAATTCGGTTACAAAACGCATATCGCTTATAATTCTACCGCCATTGGCAACACCTTCAAAATTAGTCGTAAAACCAACATCTTTAATAATAAAACCTAATTTAAAGTTGTATTCGCTACCCTGAACTTCGGTTAATAGGTTATTATCAAAACTCATAGACAACATTCTGTCTTTATTTATTCCGAAACCAAAATCGAGACCTGATTTTGTTAAGAAATCAATACGCATCAATGGGCTAAAACTCTCCGTCATGGTAATATTACTCACTACATTTTTGGTAGGATAATTTCCACCAGCATTCAACGCATTCGGGTTTTCCAGATACTCATAATTAGTTTGGAAATTATTAACCGCATAGCCCGAAACATATTTATGCGATAAAGTAACCCTTGTAAAAGTATTTTTAAACCAGCTTAATTTAGCCAGTCCGTTATATCTTAATTCCCAGTTTGGCAACGGAATACTTCTTAAAAAACCGTTGTCTTGTTTTGATATATCTCTACCAGAATATGCCGCCAGGAACGAAGGCATTAATACTTCTTGATTGGTTCTACTGTAACCAACCGGATAACCATATTCATCGATATTTGCAGGATCTGACAAATCGATACCGCGTGCTGCAGCTAAACGATTTGCTACTACTATTCTATTCGCTTTAAATTGTTCGAAAGCAGCCGATCCGTTAACATCGCTTCTGCCAAATGCCGTTCCGATCATGATGTTCGATGTTTGAAACATTCCGTATTCGTAAGGCGAACGCGAATTATACATTCCATCAACAACATCATATTGCTCAGACATGTTTGAACTATATTGCTTTCTGGCATCAATCGTAAGAGTTAAATCAGCCACAGGACGAGCTTCTGCTCTGAACGATAAATTTTGAGTATGCATACGGCTGAATTCCTGGTTAAATTCCGGATAATACGTTAACCAACCTTTACGAGCGGCTTCATAACGAACATCTTCTTGCGAACCAAACACATAACCCAATGTAGGGCGTGATGTTCCGAAAAATCCTAAACCGCCTAAATAACCCGGCAATACCGTACCATTAGATTCTTCGTAAGTTACACTTGCGTTCTTAACCATGGTAACTACATTAATAAGGGCATCTAAAGCAGCCGAACCTTTTTCTTCTTGCTCTTTTTTCTCTTTATCGGTCAACTCTTTATTGCGTTCTACCTTTTGACCAGGTTGTGGTTTTTGAGAAAGAGATGCTGCCGGTTTTTTAGCTTTTTGTTTACTTGTCACCAAGCCTAAATACTTATACAGAACATCCATCTGTATGTTTGTATTCAAACTATGTCTGTTAGCATTTTGAATGGTGTTACCCAACTGGTAATTTACACCTTCATAATCAACACTTGAAAAAGCGTCGGTTGCACGTTGCCAGCTGTAATCGCCCGTATATGAATAATCACTGTTGATAAACGATAAGAAAGGTAATTTATCAAAAGGCAATTTATAGTTTAACTGTAACATTTGCATGCGCATATTAGGCGTTCCTTGATCAAAATAACCATCCCAGATTCCCAGAGAATTATCTACAAAACGGTTTTCATCCATAAAATTACGAACCACGTTATTGTTAGATGC
>JAVXSC010000137.1:0-2014 GCA_036643355.1 Myroides sp. | reverse complement strand
TATAAAGAACAGTTAAGCTTTTTGTCAGGTTAAAATTAAGACCGTAGTTGTAATTAAAGAAATAATTTCTTCGATACAACGGTTGAATTTCGATACCTTCAACATCAATCATTCTATACTTCTGCTGGTTGTATTGACGTAATACATCAGAATGAAAAGTTACGTTTGTTGGTAACAAATTCAAATTAAAATCGGTTAGCAATTTTAAATAGCGGTTCTTTTTTAAACCTTCCGCATTTTTAAACGGTTCGATATTCCAAGGTTTGAATGAATACGCATAATCTACTGACGAACGTGCCTGTTGATCTAACATTTGTTCCACTTCAAAATTGTGTTGTTCTAACTGATTGAACGAATGTGAAAGCGTTAAATTCTCCACATCGTAAAAACGTTGTTTCTGATTTTGTCCGCGCTGTTTGTTTACCCCGATAAAGTTGATACTTGTACGCTTGGTATATTCTATGGCACGATCTTTAATCTGCTTACGTTCATCGGCACTTTGTGCTTCGTCCATTTTTGTTTTTAAACGAACATCCGGATCGTTTGGATCGTATTCTGGTGTAATTTTTTCTTCGGCAATAGAATAACTAAACGGTATATTCAAATTCCATTTTTTAGGCAACACTTGATGTGCATTAACTGCAGTAGTTACATTATAATTAAAAATATCTTCACGACTACGTTCTTGCGGACCTTGTTCTAATGAACCAAAGCCCATAGTTTGTTTGTTAACCGTTGCAGTTACCGCAGCAAAATCTGCTACTTTAGCATCTACCGTTGCAACAGCAGCCCAACCGCCTTTATTGGTCATATCAGACATACGGAGTTCGTTAAACCAAACTTCCCCGCGAATATCTCTTGGCGATTGCGGAGAATCCTGATAAAGAACTCTTGTATTATTTCGAACCCCAATCATAATGGTTCTTAACATTCCAAAGTTCGGATTTCCTTTTACACCAATTCGCAGCTTGTTGATTTTACTTGCCAATTCCGGCGCCAATTCATCTTCGTTTTTAAAATAGATAAAATTAGGATCTTGATTTTGATCACGGTTACGCATCAACTTCAGCTTGGTAAGTAATTCTAACTGTAATTCAATTTCATTGGCTAGCGGCCAAATTTCTTCTGAAATGGTTCTACCCCATTCTGTAGTTTTCAATGGAATTTCCACCTGATAGAAGTTGTTTGTAAAATCGTTACCAAAACGAATGAAAGCCACCATTTCATCATCCTTCAACCTAGAAGCATCTGTCGCACTTTCCAATGCTTCGGCATGTAAAAACATACGTAGTTTTTTGTACTGACGCATATCAATATTACCTACATTTTTAAATACTGCTCTGGAATCATCAGGCTCTAAACCATCTGGTGTAACAGTTGAATTTGCCTTGTACACGCGTAACGACAATGCCTGCTCGTTTTGGTTGATGATGGTATTATTCTGGTTTACACGTTCGCGGTTAATACCTGGAGGCAACACATAAGGTATCGGCGTACGCGAATAGTTGTTTAATATGTTCAAGGTAGTAACATCGAAACCGGTGTTGGTTCCCTGCACTACAACATTAGGATCTTCTACTAAATTATCGGTATATCTTCTCCAATCGCTTCGAACCAAATTCAAAGTTGCAAAACGCAACGTTACTTCTTCAGAGAAACCTGTAAGGAACATACGCATAAAACGCACCGACTGTAAATCTGAAATGGCTCCAACGGCATATTCCTGACTTGCAATAATTGGCACTTTATACTGCACCCATTTAACCGGAGTTGTATTTCCGTTTAAAAACTTTTCTGTAGTTGTACGAACATCAACTACATAATTTTCACCGATTACCGGATTTGAATTTACATTAATTTCGTACTGATAATATGCATTAATGGTGTTCATGGTATTATCGTTATCAATATCTTCTACATCAGGTAAATTGGTACTACCTCTGTTGGTATCAGAAAACTGAATAGGCGTATTGCCTTGTAAACCATTGTAATTTTTATAGCGAGAAATAATATC
>JAVXSC010000136.1:0-6848 GCA_036643355.1 Myroides sp. | reverse complement strand
TCTGCTTTTATGTTGATATCTTTTTCGGGCTGGTTGTCCCATTTTTTTTGTAACTCATCAAAATTCATATCCGTTCTTTTTTATGATGGTTTGTAATTTTTCTTTTGTTCTGTTTAACTTTACGCGTGCATTCACTTCACTGATACCCAAGTTTTCGGCAATGTCTTTATGGTTCATTCCTTCTAAAAACAAGAAAATTAGGGCTTTTTCTACTTTGTTGAGTTCTTGCACGGCATCGTAAAAATATTTTAGCTGTTCTTCTTTAAAAGCACTGTCGTCGGTATCAATTCGGTCATAATTTTCATGAAGTTCGTATTTGTCCTGTTTTTTATCGTCTTTTTTAAAGAAAGTTAAAGCGGTATTCAAACAAACACGGTACATCCAAGTAGAAAACTGACTGTCGCCTTTAAAGTTTTGGTACGATTTCCACAATTGAAAAGTCATTTCCTGAATCAAATCTTGCTGATCTTCCGTATGGTCAAAGTACATCCTCGAAATTTTATATAAAATTCCTTTGTGTTTTTGCATCAAGTCCAAGAATTCTTTTTCGGTGGCTTTCAAAGCAGAATATTTTTACAAAATGTTAGTATCGTTTATTTCGATTTGTTACAAAGTGTACATAAAAAAAACTCGTTACCTAAATAACGAGTTTTTAAAATTGATATTATCCTAAATAAGTTTTTAAGATTTTACTGCGAGATGTATGTTTTAATCTGCGAATTGCTTTTTCTTTGATCTGACGAACACGTTCGCGTGTTAAATCAAAAGTTTCACCAATTTCTTCTAACGTCATTGGGTGCTGATCGCCCAATCCAAAATACAAACGAACAACATCTGCTTCACGTGGAGTTAATGTTTCCAACGCACGCTCGATTTCTGTTCTTAACGATTCATGAATCAATTCACGATCCGGATTTGGTGATTCGCCCGAACGCAATACATCGTACAAGTTAGAATCTTCTCCTTCTACTAAAGGTGCATCCATTGATAAGTGACGACCAGAGTTTTTCATTGACTCTTTCACGTCGTTTACCGTCATGTCTAATTCTTTAGCGATTTCTTCTGCCGATGGCGGACGTTCGTTTGATTGTTCTAACAACGCATACATTTTGTTGATTTTGTTGATAGAACCAATTTTATTTAATGGTAAACGTACGATACGTGATTGTTCTGCTAAAGCTGATAAGATTGATTGACGGATCCACCAAACGGCGTACGAAATAAATTTAAAACCACGTGTTTCATCAAAACGTTGTGCGGCTTTAATTAATCCCAAGTTTCCTTCGTTAATTAAATCGGGTAATGTTAAACCTTGATTTTGGTATTGTTTTGCTACCGATACTACGAAACGTAAATTAGCTTTTGTTAATTTCTCTAATGCGCGCTGATCGCCCGCTTTAATACGTTGTGCTAATTCTACTTCTTCGTCTGCAGTAATTAAATCTACTTTACCAATTTCTTGTAAATATTTGTCTAACGATGCCGTTTCACGATTGGTTACCTGTTTGGTAATTTTAAGTTGTCTCATGTTTTAAATAACCCCTTCCTTTGTTGTTAACTTGTAGTTATACGCAGCATGTTGCAAAATGTTACAAAAAGTTGTAAAACTTTTTTATTCGTACGAATCTACGGTGATATAAAAAGGATAATTTATTGGAAATTTCATCCATTCTTCAAATTGTGATTCTCTTGCAACGGTGTTGTTTCCTACCCCAAAACCAACATTCATGGTAAAAGTTCCCTCTTTTTTATTTTTTTCAAACTCCATCTGAAGTAATTTTAATGTCACGGCTATTTTCTTATGACCATCGATGTAAATATTATAATCATTTAGATTCAAAACTATCCATCCGGTATTTTTATTTGTTAAAGTAAAATTGATATATGGATGGTAAATTCGTTTCGACGGCTTTCCATTTTTAACTTCATAAAATTGTAAAGAGTATACCGCTTTTCTAAAAGTAATAGTGTTAATATGCCAATGTAACTTTTTTATTCGTTTTAGTTTGTTATTAGTAGTTATTATCATTCCAAATTCGGCACCATCGCTTTTTTTTTCTTGACTGTAAGTGCTGTCTTCTGCTTGAATTTGACCTGATTCCTCATTTGTTCTACCATAAGTACGTTCTTTAATTTTAGCATTTGCTGGCGGAATAATCAGTTCTTGCAATACTTCTGTAGCTGGATCTAAATAAATATTATAAGCACTTGTAATGTTTTGTAATGTGATTTCTTTTTGATCAAACCCAAATTGTTCCACGATTACTTTTAACGGTAGTTTGTATTTGTTTGTATCGATCATAAAAATTCCTTTTTCGTTTGATACAAAACTTTTCTTGTGATCGGGTAGAAGCACGATTGCAAAATCTATTGATTCTTTTGTTTCCGAATCTGAAATTTGCAGGTTAATGTTTTGTGCGGTGATAATTTGTGTAACAAGTGTGCACACAAAAAGTAAGAGCGTGTTTTTCATAATTGGTTTGTTTTGGTTGTAAAAATAAAAAAACCGATGAGGTTTACTCATCGGTTTAGAATAGATTTAACAGAAACTACTTGTTTTCTTCTTTCTTGTCGTTAGAAGGTCTGTTATCGTTATTTCTGTGCGCTGGTCTGTTTTCTCTGTTTTCAGACTTGCCTTCTCCGTTTTCAGGTTTTCCTTCTGGTCTTGGAGGGCGAGGTAATAATGCCTTGCGCGATACTTTTTCTTTTCTTGTTTTAGGATCTAAACCTAAATACTTAACTTGGAATACATCGCCCATGTTTACTACATCGGTAACGTTTTCTGTACGTTCCCAAGCTAATTCAGATACGTGTAATAAAACTTCGTTTCCTGGTGCAGCAGTATATTCTACTACAGCTCCAAATTCTAACATTTTAATTACTTTAACTTCGTAAGCTTCGCCAACTTGCGGTTTAAAAGTGATCGATTGATTTTTGCCAATACTGCTTCAATTCCTGCAGGATCAGTTCCTAAAATTTCAACAACGCCTTCTTCATCAACTTCGGTAATTACAATTGTTGTTCCAGTAGCTTTTTGTAATTCTTGAATTACTTTACCACCCGGACCAATCAACGCACCAATGTAAGCACCAGGAATTGTTCTCATGATGATTTTTGGAGCATGAACTTTAACTTCTTCGTTTGGTTTCGCTAAAGTTTCAGTCAGTTTTCCAAGGATATGTAAACGACCTTCACGAGCCTGATCTAAAGCCTGCTCCATGATTTCGTATTTCAATCCATCGATTTTGATATCCATTTGGCAAGCTGTGATACCTTCTGAAGTTCCAGTTACCTTGAAATCCATATCTCCTAAATGATCTTCATCACCTAAAATATCAGATAAAACGGCAAAACGATCTCCATCAGTAATCAATCCCATCGCGATTCCAGAAACCGGACGAATCATTTGAATACCTGCATCCATCAACGATAAAGTACCTGCACAAACAGTTGCCATTGAAGACGATCCGTTTGATTCTAATACTTCAGAAACCACACGGATTGTATAAGGACAATCTGCAGGAATCATGTTTTTTAATGCACGTTGCGCCAAGTTTCCGTGACCAACTTCTCTTCTTGAAGTTCCTCTTAACGGACGAGCTTCTCCTGTTGAAAATGGTGGGAAATTATAGTGTAAATAGAATTTTTCTTCTCCTTGTTCAGATGGTGAATCAATAACGTTTGCTTCTCTAGAAGTTCCTAAAGTTGCAGTTGCCAATGCTTGAGTTTCACCACGTGTAAACAATGCAGAACCGTGAACAGATGGTAAATAATCAACTTCGCACCAAATTGGGCGGATTTCAGTTGTTTTTCTTCCGTCTAAACGTGTTCCTAAATCTAAAGTAACGTTACGAACAGCATCTTTGTTTACTTTTTTGAAATATTTAGAAACTAAATCTCCGTTTTCTAATAATTCTTCTTCTGTAAACAATGCAACTACTTCTTCTTTCACAGCATCAAAAGCAGCAGAACGTTCGTGTTTTGCAGAACCTTTACTTGCAATAGCGTAAATTTTATCGTAAGCCGCTTCTTTAACTTTTGCTAAAATAGCTTCGTCTTCTTTTTCTCCTTCGTATTCACGAACTTTTTTCTTTCCAAATGCAGCTGCCAATCTTTCTTGAGCATCAATTTGTACTTTAATGTGTTCGTGAGCGAATTTAATGGCTTCAACCATTTCTTTTTCAGAAATTTCTTTCATTTCACCTTCTACCATTGCGATAGAATCTCTTGAAGCACCGATCATCATGTCGATATCAGACAATTCTAATTGTGCGCGAGAAGGGTTAATGATGAATTTTCCATCGATACGTCCAACTCTAGCTTCAGAAATCAATGTTTCAAAAGGAATGTCAGACAAAGCAAGTGCTGCCGAAGCTGCCAAACCTGCCAAAGCATCAGGCATTACGTCTTCGTCATGAGACATCAACTGAATCATAACCTGAACTTCTGCGTGATAATCACTTGGGAAAAGTGGACGCAAAACGCGGTCAACTAATCTCATTGTTAATACTTCGCTGTCGCTTGGGCGCGCTTCTCTTTTAAAGAAACCACCTGGAAAACGACCAGCTGCAGCAAATTTCTCGCGATAATCTACCGTTAACGGTAAAAAGTCGATTCCCGGACTTGCTTTTCTTGCGGAAACAACGGTACCTAAAATAACCGTTTTTCCAATTCTTACTACTACAGAACCATCGGCTTGTTTCGCCAAGCGTCCTGTCTCGATTGTGATGTTTCTGCCATCACCTAAATCGATGCTTTCTACAAATAATTGTGGAATCATAAATTAATTCTCTAATTGATTAAACAATGGGTTGTTGTTGTGTTGTGTAGTTGTTGTTCCCCAATGAAAAACCAAGCTTTTATGCTTAAATATAATAAAAAAAAGAGGTGCACATGCGCACACCTCTTTGTAATGGATTATTTTCTAATACCCAATTCTTTGATAATTTCACGATATCTGTTGATATCTTTCTTCTTTAAGTAATCTAAAAGACTTCTTCTTTTACCTACTAAAAGAACTAATGAACGCTCTGTATTATAATCGTGACGATTCTTTTTTAAGTGTTCTGTTAAATGCGAAATTCTGAATGTGAATAATGCAATTTGTCCTTCTGCTGAACCTGTGTTCGCTGCAGCACCTCCGTGTTTAGCGAAGATTTCTTCTTTAACTTCTTTAGTTAAATACATGCTAATATTATTTAAATGATTATTATGTAATGTTTTGAATTATAAAATTCGATGCAAATGTACATCTTTTTTTTTATCTGACAATTTTAATTAATCTATTTTGGTTAGGATGATTTCTTTAGTTGAACGCTCTAAACCTTTCCATATTAAAGTTTTACCGTCTTCGCTAGAAGTTATAGCATAATTGTCACCAAAAAAATAATCAGCTAATAATTGATATTCTTCTGGTAAATCATCAAAATTCATTGTAAGCTCAGGAAAATATTTCGAATGTACTTCAATTAAAGAATAAATTGACTTATCATGTAGATTTGGATGTACTAATGAAGATTTAAAAGGTATTATTTCTTGATTAAAATAAAAGTTTCCATTAAAATAAAATCTAACTCTGTCATCCCACATCTCTTTTTCTTCCACATTTACATCAATTCTACCAAGATTGTATAGAATAGTATCATTTTTAATGATATCTGACATATTATTTGGAACTACTACCATTTTTTGAATTTTCCAACTACCAGATATTTTAGGTGTATGCTCCTTTAAAAATTCGTTGTCTCTTTTCTTGAATTCATTTGAATAGTTTATGTCTGATTCATTCTCATAGCTACAAGAAGTAAAAACTGTCGTTGAAGTTAATAGTGATAAAATAAAAATTTTGCTAAAGTGTTTTTTCATGGTGTTTCTAATTTATTTTTTGCAAATATAAAAATTACCCTTTATACATTTCTGCAATTTCATCGGTAAGCCATTCCAATAATTCTTTGTCTTCGCTACTAAATGCGCTTGCGGTGTTTGAATCGATATCGATCTGACCTATGTTGATATCATTTACAATAATTGGTACAACAATTTCCGATTTTACATCAATATTACACGAAATGTAGTTGTCTTGCGCAGTAACATCATCAACCAAAAAAGTTTCATTGCTTTCGGCAACCTGCCCGCAAATACCTTTTCCAAATTGAATAGTAGTATGGTCTGTAGGCAATCCGGCAAATGGTCCCAAGTGTAATTCTTTCTTGTTGGCATCTGCAAAATAAAAGCCAACCCAATCGTAATGTGCTACATTTAAACGCAAAAGATTACAAATTTCTTGTAATCGTTCGTTAATGGTTTTGTTCGATTTTATGATTTCTGTTAAAGAAATCTTTAATTGTTCTCTTTCCATATTCTTTTTTTAGTAAATTTACAAAAAATTAAAACGCAACAAAATTTAAATGTTTCAACGCTATCTATATAATATTTTATTAGCAGCAGCCGTACTTTTCTCGAATGTAGGGTTAGCTATTAATATTCATTATTGTGGAAACGAAATTGAAAAAGTTGAATTAGGTTACGCTACGTCTATAAATTGTGCAGAAAACACACACGAAAAAGCGTGTTGCAAAGAAAAAAACGAAACGGTAAAGAAAGACTGTTGTAAAAACGAAACCATTAAACAAAAAACAGACGATGTTGTTATAAAGGTTTTTAACGTTCAGCAGTTTTCAGATTTTATAACACCTGTTGTTTATAAATTTCAGCCGCTTGTTATTTCTAAAAACAATCTGCCAAAGAAAATCAACGTTACTTTTCGTTGCGAAAGTAATGCTCCACCTTTATACAAACTCTACAACCAATATTTGCTGTACGCATAATTACACATTTTTTACCAAAAG
>JAVXSC010000135.1:0-6866 GCA_036643355.1 Myroides sp. | reverse complement strand
CTTTGCTTCCTTCAGGGTGTCTAAAATTTCAGATGTGTAACAGTCTTTATCTTTTAGAACCGATAGAATACAAAATTCCAGAATCCCTTTGCGCATTTGCGCTTTTGTGTTTTCAATATTCATAGAACTTAATATTTTAGGTTAAAAGTAAAGGCAGGTAACGTAAACCTTTTTTTGTGATTGAGTAAACTATTCAAATTAATAACAGTATGAGAAATGTGTTGTTTTAATTTATCGGCTTACAGTCACCTGCATTTTTACCTTATTGTTTCATTTTGATATAGTAAAGATATATACAAAAGCATGTACTTTGTATTGCATAGTACTAATAATTAACTTTTTTTTAACAATTGAATTAATTTAAATTGCCATTAAAAAAAATCGTAAATTAGCTGTAAACCTTGAATATTATGGATTTTAACGTAAAAAACCTGAATCTTTATCTTCTTAAAAATTTACCATCGGCATACTTGTGTGGTGTTCGCGTTTATTCTATTAGCGATGTTCATTGCATAGTTCGTGCAAAACACAGATGGTTTAATCAAAATCCTTTTAAATCGATGTATTTCGCGGTACAGAACATGGGAGCCGAGCTTACAACGGGCGTTCTGGTTATGAAAGCCATAAAAGAATCGAACAAAAAAGTATCGATGCTGGTTTTAAATCAAAAATCGCAATTCACTAAAAAAGCAACCGGAGTTATTACGTTTAAATGCGAAGAAGGATTGATGATTCGCGAGAAAGTTAACGAAGCATTACTAACCAAACAAGGGATTTCGTTTTGGGTTCGATCTGAAGGATACGACGAGCAAGGAGATAAAGTTGGGACTTATGATTTTGAATGGACATTAAAAGCAAAATAGTATGAAAGTTTTAATTACAGGTGCTACAGGATTTATCGGGACTGCGTTTTGTTCGCATCTTTTAAAGAACAATCACTCGGTTAATTATTTAGTTACCGATGCCGAGGATATAAAGGACAAAGATAATTACAAAGGATTTTTTTGGAATCCCGAAAAAAATGAAATTGATTTAAATTCATTGGCTGATGTTGATGCAATTGTAAATTTGGCTGGGCATACGATAAATTGTAAATGGACAGATGAAAACAAAAAGCAGATTCATGACAGCAGAATAAATTGTTCTAACACGCTTTTTAATGCGTTGCAGAATAACGAACATCAGGTAAAATCTATTGTAAATGCATCGGCAATTGGTATTTATCAATCAAGCGAAACGGCAGTTTACAATGAAAATTCAACAGGTTTTGGAAGCGATTTTTTAGCCGAAGTTTGTAAAGATTGGGAAGCTGCCAATTTACGTTTTGAAAGTTTAGGAATTAAAACAGCTATTACGCGTTTCGGATTGATTTTATCTAAAGACAATGGCGTTTTACATGAATTGGCAAAAGTAGTTTCAAAAGGATTGGGCGCAAATTTGGGTAATGGCAAACAGTGGATGAGTTGGATACATTTTAACGATGTTATTGAAATTATTTATCAGTTATTAAAACAGCAACAAAGCGGAATTTTTAACGTAGTTGCACCAAATGCGGTAAGGCAGAATGAATTTTTAAAGTTATTGGCAGCGCAATTAAACAAGCCTTTGTGGTTGCCAAATATTCCGTCGGTTTTTATAAAAATTGGATTGGGCGAGCGTTCAGCATTGGTACTATCAAGCCAGCATGTACAATCGATTAAATTGCCAGAAATAAGTTATAAATTTATGTTTACAGATTTATCAAGTACTTTGAAAGATTTGTATAAGTAATATTAAGATATGATTATTCAATCTCATAAAATAAACAACATAGAAATTGCCGAAGTAATTTCAGACAAAGTTCTTATTCAAAACCCCGATGATGCTTTAGATTTAATAGGAAATCTGTATTATCAGGGATTCGATAAAATCATTATTTATGAGAAAAATCTTACACCAGATTTTTTCGACCTGAAAAATAAAATGGCAGGTGAAATACTACAAAAAGTATCCAATTACCGAATGAAACTTACAATCATTGGCGATTTTTCAAACCTAAAAAGTAAAAGTCTAAACGATTTTATTTACGAAAGCAATAAAGGCTCTCAAGTTAATTTTAAAGAATCGTTATTAGAAGAATTAGTTTAATTAATTGCAACCTTATAAAAAAGTACTCACTTTAAATAATGAAATACTTAATAATTATATTTTTAATTTGTAAAATTGGATATTCACAAAACAAACAAATTGTGGGCGATACAGTTTATTGGTATAAATATGTGAAAGAACTTGAAGAAGAGCTTGAATTAACGGATTTTGAAAAATCTAAAAATGATTTTGTTTTTCGGTTTAGTAATCACGGTCAGATAGTAGAAATTATAAAAGAAAACACGCTGTTTTCTGGTACTATTATAAATTACATTTATTATAGTAAAAGAGAAAAAAGTAAACGAAAAGTTTTGTTCAACAAGATTTTTCTTTCAGCTGAAAAAACAGAACAAATATATAATTCTGTTCAAAGAGCTGATGTTTTAAATCTACCTTCTGATGTAGAAATTAAAAATTGGGGTAGAGGTCGTGATGGAAGAACATATATTGTTGAATATTCTGATACAATAAAATATTCTATTAAAAGTTATTGGGAGCCGTTTTCACAAGAAGAAATTCCTGCAGCATTTAAGGTTTCAGATTTTATAGATATTATCTCAGATAGATTACAATTAGAAGAAAGTTATATTAAATTCAGAGATAGTTTACCAAAACGTAATGGGTTTTATTACAATAGAAATGGATTTTCAATTACACACTACAATAATAGGTCATCATATTTGGGCTACAGTGGAGCAACTAAATTACCTTTAGGTGTTTTTGCATCGTATTTTACGTCATATTTAGGTAACAAAGAATTGAATTTAGGAGGTTTAGTTCAATATAATTTTGATACTAACGGTTTTTATCATTTCAAATTTCAAGCATCAAAAACTGAACTCTTTATCAAGGAAAAAAAATTACGAGATTTTGTTTCTTACATTTATCAAAATAGAAAAATCGATATAAAACTAATAAATAATCAATTCAAAAATCATCAGTTTTTATATGGAATGCATTTAGAAAACTTTGGATTAGGTGCTGGTTTGGATTATTTTAAGAAGAAAAATATTAGTAAAACAGGAGTATTACTTTATACTTACAAATATTTTCAAAAACTTAATTTAAGCACAACGGCTTCTTCTTCTATATTTAATGATCAAATCAATTATAAAATTGATTTAGAAAGAAATTTCAATTTAGGAAACAGATCATCAATAGGTAATATTTCTGTAGGTTTAGGATACGAAGATTTTATGAATTATAAGGATATTTACTTTAAAATTCTTACTCATTTTTAATTCTTAAACTTCAAAGGTAAATGTACCACTTTTTTAGTTTCAAAAAATTCGTCGGTAAAAAAGTCGCTTAAATTATATAAGGTCGCTTTTGGGAAATCTTTTAATTCTTCAGACAAATCGCCACCTTTTAAGTACAAAATTCCGTTTTCTAAATCGTGAACCGATTGTTTTTTTGTTTTTCCTTTTACCCAAGTAACAAAATCGGGCATATTGGTAACAGCACGGCTTACAATAAAATCGAATTTATCGGTAACCAATTCGGCTCTTTTTTGTTCGGCTTTTATATTTTGCAGTTGTAAAGCAGTTGCAACTTCGTTTACCACTTTTATTTTTTTAGCGATAACATCAATTGCGTAAAAATTAGTTTCGGGAAATAAAATAGCCAACGGAATTACCGGAAAACCACCACCTGTACCAACATCCATAACATCGGCATTCGGTTTAAATTCCATAATTTTTGCAATTCCCAACGAATGTAAAATGTGCTTGGTGTATAATTCGTCGATGTCTTTTCGCGAAATCACGTTAATTTTAGCATTCCAATCCTGATATAAATCGTACAACTTTGTAAACTGATTGATCTGTAACTGGGTTAAATTCGGGAACTGTACTAAAATTTCTTCCATGACTTAATTTTTGCCAAAAATACATCTTTATCAGCATAAAAAGAAGTATATTTAGTTTTAAAGAACTTATTTTCGAAATAACATTTAGGTTACATTAAATTTATTTCTTTGTTTCAAAAATATGTCGATATGAAAAAAATAATTACTGGGATTTTTTTATGGCTTTCGGTTTGTGCTTATTCGCAAGAAACTTTGAATGCCATGTTTTACAACGTGTTTAAATTTCCAAATTCGCTTCCACAGAATCGGCAGCTTATTTTACGGGATATTTTAGACGATTACAAACCCGATTTGTTTATGATTTGCGAGTTGGCAACAGAAAATGGAGCCAATTTAATTCTGAATACTTCATTACAAAATCAGGTTGATCCTTATGCGCGGGCTGTTTTCGTAGCCGATCTTACAGACACGGCAGATCCTTTGCAAACAATGGTTTTTTACAACCAGCGTAAACTTACTTTAGTTGGTCAGCAGACTTTACCAACGGTTTATCGCGACATCAATCAATATTCTTTTCAGTTGAATGTAAATGCTACCGATCCTATTAATCTGGAAGTTTTTGTGGCACATTTAAAATCGAGTACTGGACCAGCAAACAGACAAATGCGTTTTGATATGGTTGAAGCAGTTACGCAGCAATTACAAAATTTAACGCAACCTAATACCTATGTGCTTTTTGCGGGCGATTTTAATTTTTATAATGCTACTGAAGATGGTTATCAGAAAATATTAGATCCTACAAATGCCATTAAATTGATTGATCCTATAAATGCGCCGGGAAGTTGGCAAGACAACGCATCGTTCAGTTATTTGCACACGCAAAGTACCCGTTTGTCAAGCACCGGTTTTGGTGGCGGAGCAAATGCAGGAGCTTCGGGTGGTTTAGACGATCGTTTTGATTTTATAATGATGAGCGAAAATTTTAATACAAGCTCTCGTTTTTCATATTTGAACGGAACTTACAGTGCCTATGGAAATAATGCAAATTGTTTGAACAAAAGCGTAAACGATCCCACTTGTACAGGAACTTATTCTTTAACGTTGCGCAATAATCTGTATAATATGAGTGATCATCTGCCGGTTGTGATGCAGTTTCAGATAAATGAACCGTTGTCAACAACATCATTTAAAAAAGAAAAAGCTTTAATGTGGTTTGAATCATCGAACATAAGTGATGCCGAAGTTGTTATAGGTATTGATGCATCTCGATTTGATACACAAAATAACAAACTTTATATTTATAATACGTTGGGGCAGTTGGTAAAAACGGTTACTGTAAATAATCAATCAAGCATTACTGTTTCAACCGAAAATCTAACTGCGGGGATGTATTTTATAAAATCAAACGGAAGTTCTACAGTGTTGAAATTCATCAAAAAATAGAATTTCGCTACAAATAAAAATTATACATTTTCTATGTTAAAAAAGCCCAAAGGTTGTTTTATTTTACGTTGCAATATCGTTACCTTTGGTTGCATAAATTACAAATAAATGAGCGCACAACATTTGTCAGATAGAATTAATAGTTTATCTGTTTCGCAAACCTTGGCAATGGCTGCAAAAGCACGAGAATTAACTGCTTTAGGTAAAGATATTATCAGTTTAAGTTTAGGAGAACCCGATTTTAACACGCCCGATTTTATTAAAGAGGCTGCTAAAACAGCAATTGATGAAAACTGGAGCAATTATCCGCCGGTCGATGGTTATTTGGAACTGAAACAAGCAATTGTAACAAAATTTCAACGCGATAACGGTTTAAATTATCAGCCTGCAAATATTGTGGTTTCTACCGGTGCAAAACAATCATTATATAATATTGCACAAGCAATGATTAACGATGGGGACGAGGTTATTCTTCCGGCGCCTTATTGGGTTAGTTATTACGAAATTATTAAAATGGCTGGTGGAATTCCGGTTGTTGTGCCAACATCAGTAGCATCTGATTTTAAAATTACACCATACCAACTTCAGCAGGCAATCACACCAAAAACAAAAATGATGTGGTTTAGTTCGCCTTGTAATCCTTCGGGATCGGTTTATAACAGAGAAGAACTAACAGCTTTGGCAGATGTTTTAAAGAATCGTGAAGATATTTATGTGGTTTCTGATGAAATTTATGAGCACATTAATTTTTCGGGAAGTTTTTGTAGTATCGGATCAATTCCGGGAATGTTCGAAAGAACAATTACGGTAAACGGCGTTGCAAAAGCCTTTGCTATGACGGGTTGGAGAATTGGATACATTGGTGCTCCGGAATTTATTGCAAAAGCATGTACTAAATTGCAAGGGCAGGTTACAAGTGGCGCGAATTCAATTGCACAACGCGCAACAATTGCAGCTTTAGAGGCGAATCCTTTGGAAATTGGTTATATGGTTGAAGCGTTCCATAAACGCAGAGATTTGGTTTTACATTTAGTGAATGATATTAAAGGTTTAGAAGTAAATGTTCCGGAAGGTGCTTTTTATGTTTTCCCTGATGTTTCGTACTATTTTGGTAAAACGTTAAACGGAGTATTGATCAATAATGCAGATGATTTAGCATTGTATTTGTTAGAATATGCTAACGTTGCAACTGTAACTGGTGATGCTTTTGGTAATCCAAATTGTATTCGTTTGTCTTATGCAACCAGCGAAACTATTTTAATTGAAGCATTCAAACGAATTAAAGAAGTTTTAAAAGAACAATAAATAATTCCTTTGTCATTCTGAACGAAACGAAGTGTAGTGAAGAATCTCATAATGATTTAGATTCCTCCTATTGTCGGAATGACAAACTACTTAAATTATTTTGATCAATAAAAAGATTCAATATATCACAAAAAAATCCCGAAAGTAACTTTCGGGATTTTTATTTAAGCTATTTTGTAATTGA
>JAVXSC010000134.1:0-6966 GCA_036643355.1 Myroides sp. | reverse complement strand
AAAACCGAAAGCATGTTCATGTCTGAATGTACACAAACGTTGGCAATATTTCTGTGAACAAACACTTCGCCGGGTTTTGTTCCTGTTAGTTCGTTTGCCGGTACGCGACTGTCTGCACAACCAATCCATAATATTTCAGGATTTTGACCTTTTGAAAGTTGTTGAAATCGACCCGAAGTATCGTTCTTAACAAAATCCATCCATTCTTTGTTGCCGTCTATAATTTTATCGAAACTTTTCTTTAAATCATTACACATTTTAATCTGTTTTATTTAAGCTAAATTACAATTTTCTTGTTTTTGGAATTAAAATCAGATCAAAAAAAAATCGACAAAATAACTTTGCCGATTTTCCTTTCCAACTATTTAAATGTAATCTGATAATATTAATTTCTATAAAAAATCAACAACTCCGGTTTCAACATCGTAGTTTGCACCAACGATTTTGATTTTTCCTTCTTCTTCCATTTTTCTTAAAGTAGAACTTTCTTTGCGAATGTTTTCTAACGCATTCAGTACGTTGTGGTGGTTTAATCTTTCTAAAAGATCGGTGTTGGCAGAAGATCTTTCTTCGCCTTCTTTGATGATGTTTTTAATGATTGGGTCAAAATGACCAACCAAATGGTTCAAATTGTCCATTCCAAGTGGTTCGATTGCTGCTGCGTCTAAACCGCCTTTTAAAGCACCGCATTTTGTATGACCTAGTACAACTACTAATTTTGAACCTGCAACGTTGCAGCCAAATTCCATTGATCCTAAAATATCCTGATTTACGAAATTTCCTGCAATTCTAACGCTGAATACATCGCCCAAACCTTGGTCAAAAATCAATTCTGCAGATGTACGGCTGTCTATACAGCTTAAAATTACTGCAAACGGCCACTGACCTGCACGCGTATCGTTCACTTGAGCTAATAAATCGCGGTTGGCTTTTAGGTTGTTTACAAAACGTTGGTTTCCTTCTTTTAGAATTTCTAAGGCTTTTTCTGGTGTAATTGTTGTTTGCGTTTCTAATGTATGTGCTTTCATGATAGTCTTTAGTTTATTTAATTATTGATAATATTACATCGCCCTTCTGTGGGTAATTGATACGTGAGAATCCTCATCGCTTTCGTAATCGCGGTAAGATGTTTTAAAGCCAAGTAGTTCTACGTCGATATTTTCTTCTTTTGCTCTTACATTAGCGAAGTCTTGAATCATTTCCAGAACATCGGTTGTTATGTAAGATGTGGTGCGGGCATCGATAGTTACTTTTGATCCCGGCTGTATGTTTTTAAGTGTTTTTTTTATGGCAGCTTTGTTTAAAAACGAAACTTCTTCTGCAAGTTTAATCGTAAGTTCGTCGGCATCGTTTAATTTTTCGCGACTTAAATAGTAGGCTCTTTTCATATTTCCTTGTAGAATATAGAAAATTGAAATTGCCAAACCAATACCTACTCCTTTTAATAGATCGGTAAAAACAACAGCTAAAACGGTTGCTACGAATGGTATAAACTGATATTTTCCGTTATGCCAGAAATGCTTGAATGTTGCAGGTTTTGCCAGTTTGTATCCAACTAAAATTAAAACCGCAGCCAATGTTGCCAACGGAATTAAATTTAAAATGAACGGAATTGACAATACACAAACCAACAATAAAACTCCGTGGATAATTGCCGATGATTTTGATGTTGCACCCGCATTTGCGTTTGCAGAACTACGTACAACTACCGATGTCATTGGTAAGCCCCCAATTAGTGAACTGAATAAATTACCAATTCCTTGTGCTTTAAGCTCTAAATTGGTGTCGGTAATACGACGTTTTGTGTCCAAACGATCCGATGCTTCTATACATAATAATGTTTCAATAGATGCTACGATAGCTATGGTTGCACCAACAATCCAGACTTTTGTGTTTAAAAAGCCTTCGAAATTTGGCATTCTAATCAGGTTTTTAAAATCTTCGGCACTCTGTGGAACCGGCAGCGTAACCAAATGGTCTGCAGTAATAGCAAAAACACTGCCTGATGAAACAAAAAGTTGGTTTAACAAAATTCCTGCAATTACAGCAACAAGTGCGCCAGGTAACATTTTTATTTTTCGTAATGCCGGAACATTTTCCCAGGTTAATAGAATAACAACGGAAACAATAGTTACAATAATAGCTCCCGGATGAATCGCACCAAAAACTTCATTAAAATAATTAAAGTTAATGCCGTTTTCAAACAAGGTTTCACTACTCATATTGTCACTGTCAAACCCTAATGCGTGAGGAATTTGCTTTAAAATAATGATGATACCTATGCCAGCCAGCATTCCTTCGATTACGTTGTTGGGAAAGTAGTTTGAGATACTACCTGCGCGGATAAATCCTAAAACTAACTGTAAAATTCCGGCAATTAATCCGGCACATAGAAATAGTTCAAAAGCACCTAAATCGGTAATCGCGGTTAAAACAATTGCGGTTAATCCTGCTGCCGGACCCGATACTGATATGTTAGAGTTACTTAACGTACCAACAACAATTCCACCGATGATTCCTGCGATAACTCCCGATAAGGGCGGTGCTCCAGATGCTAATGCGATACCCAAACATAATGGTAATGCTACTAAAAACACCACCAAACCAGATGCAAAGTTCTGAGACAACTCTGCCTTAATATTTTTTTTCATAAAAATCTATAATTAATAAACATGTAAGTTTATAGCAGTTTATAAATAAATGCTACAATAGTTTGTTATTATAGGTTTTGTTCGGGAGGGGGTAAAGGAATTTTAAAAACGAGATCGTCTTTTATACTGTGATTTAAGAAGGTACGGTTTGAACTAGCAATAGCATCATTACGTGTTAAACGGTTAAAGTTGTTAAAGAAATGGTATTGAACCTCTTTTTCTTCTTCCTCGTTAATGTTGTTATTGCTTGCCTTTGATTTTGTTTTGGTAGGAACTTCCTCTTCTTCGTTTATGACTAATGAAGAATTAACCACGTCTTTATTTAGCGCATAGGTTATTGTGGGTGCAAATAAAAAGCACACAAACAGTAAAAGCGTAGTTATGTTAAAAATCTTTAGCATCGTATAACCGCAAATTTAATCGAAACTTTTTTAAATGTGCACTAAAGCTTGTCAAATAAATGTTAAAGAATTTAAGTTTAGTGCAAAAAAAAAACATTCCTTATTCAGGAATGTTTGTTGGTCCACAAGGACTCGAACCTTGAACGACTGCACCAAAAACAGTAGTGTTACCATTACACCATAGACCAATGGTGGTTTTTGTTAAATAAGCTTTTTGTTGGTCCACAAGGACTCGAACCTTGAATGACTGCACCAAAAACAGTAGTGTTACCATTACACCATGGACCAATAAAACCTGCAATAATAAAACGTGTTTGCTTAAATATTGCGAGTGCAAATGTAGAACAAAAAAATAATATCGCAAGAAATTCAGGTAAAATTTTTAAAAAAAATCTAAAAGATTTTATCAGTAAAAAAAAAACGCTTTCTTTGTAGTTCTTTCGTAAAAAGATCAAAAATAGCTATTATGTTGACAATCAATTTTAAAAAATGGAATACCATCACCGGATGGCTTGCATTTTTAATTGCACTTACAGTTTATACTTTAACTTTAGAACCTACCGTTAGTTTTTGGGACGCAGGTGAATACATTGCTACGTCGGCAAAGTTAGAAGTTGGTCACCCGCCAGGAGCGCCACTTTTCCAAATGTTAGGTGCGTTTGCAGCCATGTTTGCTACATCGCCCGATAAAATTGCGGCAATGGTAAACTGGGTTTCGGCACTTTCAAGTGCATTTGCCGTGTTGTTCATGTTTTGGTCGGCGACTAATATTTTAATGAAAGTTGTTAAAATTGGAACCGAAAAACTATCAAACCATACTGTAATTGCTGTTTTAGGAAGCTGTTTAATTGGGGCGTTAACGTTTACTTTTTCTGATACTTTTTGGTTCAGCGCGGTAGAAACCGAGGTTTATGCAATGGCAACTTTTATGTTAGCTTTATTGCTATGGCTAGGTTTACGCTGGATTGATGCTATTGACGAACCACGCGGAAACAAATGGTTATTGCTGATTTCATTAGTTGTCGGAATGTCTTTCGGTGTGCATTTCATGGCATTACTGGCAATTCCGTCGATCGGTTATTTATATTTCTTTAAAAAACACCCAAAAGTTAGCGTTAAAAACTTCATTATTGCAAACATTACAGTGGTTACTGTTTTATTAGTTGTTTTCGGATTTTTACTTCCATATACCATGATTTTCTTCGGAAAGTCAGAAATTTTCTTTGTCAATTCAATAGGCTTACCGTTTAATTCAGGAACAATCATCGCTTTCGCATTGTTGGTTTCGTTCTTTGTATTTGGATTAAAATTTACGCGCGAAAAGAAAAAACAGTTTGCAAATACACTCATTCTTTCAGTATTATTCATTTTTATTGGATTTTCTTGTTGGTTAATGTTGCCAATTCGTGCAAATACCCAGATTCCAATCAACGAAAACACACCGTCTGATGCTCCCGAACTATTAGATTATTACAATCGTATACAATATGGCGAACGTTCGTTGTTTTACGATACTTATTTTTCACTGAAATATGATCCGGTTTTAGATCCATCGAAACCATATAAAGACGGAAAGGTTGATTACGAAAGAGATTATACTACAGGAAAATACAGCATTATCAACGACGGAAAAAATGCTGAAAGCAATTATTCTAACAGAATTAAAGGTTTTCTGCCAAGGTTGTGGCGACATGATAGAGCCATAAATTACATGGAATACACAAAACCTGTTGATTTTAATTTGAAACCAGAAAATTTATCGGATCCCGATATTGTAGAGCTGGCAAATCAGTTAAAAGCAGGTGTGAAAAATGGTCAGATTTCATTACAAGAGTACGATTCGTATCTGTCGCAAATGCGTGGTGAAATAGATATCATAAATCCGTCGTTTGCAGATAATATGAAGTTTATGTTCGATTATCAGTTCGGATACATGTACACTCGTTACCTAATGTGGAATTTCGCCGGTCGCCAAAACGATATTCAGGGTTATAACAATAATATGAACGGTAACTGGATTTCGGGTATCAAATTTATAGATGAATTCCGTTTGGGATCACAAAACAATCTAACCACAGATATGTTAGATAATAAAGGGAGAAACGTGTATTACATGATTCCGTTTATTTTGGGCTTGGTTGGTTTTGTGTTTCATTACCGCAAAGATCCAAAAACGTTTTACGTGCTGTTGGCATTGTTCCTTTTTACAAGTTTTGCGCTGAAAATCTTCTTAAACGAAAGTCCGTTCGAAGTCCGTGAGCGCGATTATGCCGTAGTTGGTTCGTTCATGGTTTTTGCCATTTGGGTAGGTTATGGGGCTTTTGCCATTTATCAGTTTCTATCAAATAAAATAAGTACAAAAATTGCCTTGCCGTTGGTTTTAGGTGTTACATTTTTAGTATCGCCGGTGTTGTTGGCAAAAGAAAACTGGGACGATCACGACCGCTCACAAAAATACACCGCCTTGGCAGTTGGTCGTGCTTACATGGATTCGTTAGAACCTAATGCCATTATTTTTACAATTGGCGATAACGATACGTTTCCGCTTTGGTATCTACAAGAGGTTGAAGGTTATCGTACCGATGTCCGAATTGTGTGTACTACGTTGTTAGATGCGCCTTGGTATATTGATCAAATGAAAGTGAAAGCATACGATTCTGAAGCCTTAAAGATTCGTTTTGATCATAAGCAGTATCTGGGTAATAAAATGAATATAGCCGTTATAATGCCTTCGATCGATGAGCGATTTGATTTAGATACCATTATGAATTTTATTGCAAGCGATCATCCTGCAACCAAATTCGAACAAAATCCGGATGTTATGCGTATTCCAACCAGTAAATTCAGTATTTCGGTTAATAAAGATAAAGTTTTAAAGAACGGAACTGTTTCGCAGAAATTCGCAAATGAGGTGGTTGCTGAAATTCCTATTGATATTAAAACAAGTCAGTTAGACCGAAAAACAGTGATTATGTTTGATATTATTGCGAACAACTATTGGGATAGACCTATTTATTTTTCTGCAGGCGATGTAAGTGATGGCGCACTTTTGTGGTTGAAAGATTATTTGCAGTTAAGCGGATTGGTTTATAAGCTGGTGCCGGTAAAAGCGAATATCACGCCAAACGGCGATCCCTTTAATATCGGAACAATCGATTCCGAAAAATTGTACAAAACCGTAACAAACTGGTATTGGGGTAATTTTGATAGTCCTGATATTTACCACGATCCGCAAACAAGAAAAGAAGCGCTTATGTTTAAAATTCAATTGCGACGCTTGGCTGAACAGTTGATAATTGAAGAACAATTTGATAAAGCAGAAGTTATTTTAGATTTAGCTGTTAACAAATTTCCGGTTAAATACTATAAGCCTTATAGTGATGGTTTGCAGTACGAATTTGTAGAACCATTTGCCGATTTGTATTATGCAATAAATAAGAAAGATAAAGCGACTGCTTTGGCTGTTGAATTATTCACGAAATCAGAAGAGAAATTATTGTTCTACAAAGGAATGAAAGCTACAGAACAAAATCAGTATGGGTACCAAATTATAGAGAATTTTAATACAGCTTACCGCATTATTGACAATTGCCAAATGCACAAAGATACCGCAACAGTTACTGCATTAAAAAAACGAATTGCTCCGTTTGAAAAATATTTTCAGCGTTATTTAAATGCCTACGAACAGCAAAAACAAGAGCAGATGGAATATGAAAGGCAGATGAAACAGCAGGAACAAGAAAGTCTGCAAGATTCTGTTTTGGAATAAAGGTTTTTAGTTCAAATGTAGCTTTAAACTACCGCAATGAATTAATATTAAGCGCATTTTTTACGAATTAAAAAAAAAACGCTTTCTTTGTAGTTCTTTCGTAAAAAGATCAAAAATAGCTATTATGTTCACAATCAATTTTAAA